>DAIDIH010000206.1 GCA_027459465.1 Bryobacterales bacterium
TGGCAATGGGCAACCCTTTGAAAATACAAGCTGAGCCAATGCTATATGGAGGATCAGCAAACGGGCGCAAAACCCGGAAAAATGGCTGTCCCAAGGTTCGGGACCAGGAGGTCGGTGGTTCGAATCCACTCGCCCCGACCACCATCACACAAGATAGGCGGAACTGCACTCCCTGGGTACAATTCTGGGTGGGCGAATGGAAGGCCCCGGCGCTGCCCGCAAACCCTGGCGAACTCACGGCCGGCATGCCATGGACGCTATCTCTTGATTGCTCCAAGCCCACGGCCACGCGCCGACGTTCGGCTTGGATCGCGACTCTAATTCGCGGTATACGGTTCTCTTCCTTGTTCGAAGCCGGCTTCCCTTTTTGTTGCTGTTTCATGCGCCTGCCCTCTGTGCCAACATGACTGAGACACCTACCGCCCGTGTCAAGAGTCGAGTGTAAATTCGCTGCCGACTTCAGCGGTCGGGTTTAAGATTGCAATTACCTGAGCGGAGGATAGGGCAACGCTGGGAAGCGCCCCGAGCGCCGGCTCAGGGGCCGGAATGGCGAGGAGCGGCGACGAGCCGCTCCCGCACCGCAGCTATTCTGGCGCGAAAGCGTAAAATCCCGGGAGCGCGAGGGCGGCGCCCTCGCATCGAGAAAAGCCTCCTTCCTCATTGGCCCGCCGCCATGGTCACGACTTTCGCCGCAGCGTCTTCAATGGGCGCGTCGTCGAAGCTCAGATAGGCTTTGTCGTCGGTCAGCCAGTCTTCGTGGATTTCCACCAGGAGCATGCCGATCAGCCGTAAGCAGGCGCCGCGGTGCGGGAAGATGCCGATGACGCGCGTGCGCCGGCGGATCTCGAGATTCAATCGCTCGATCGGGTTCGTCGAGCTAATCCGCACCCGGTGTGCCACTGGATAGTGCAGGTAGCTCAGTACATCGTCGATGCCCGCTTCGAAGATCTCCATGGCTTTGGCGTAGCGGTTCTGAAACTGCCGAACCACCTCGGCCGCCATCGCTTTTGCGCTCTTTTCGTCGCGCTGCACAAAGACCGCCTTCATGGCCTCGCTCACTTCCGCCTGGCTGCGCTTGGGAACCTGCACCAACACGTTGCGGTAGAAATGGACCTTGCACCGCTGCCACTCGGCTTTCAGCACCTTCCGCGCCGCGTTCTTCCGGCCGCCGTGCGCATCGGAAATCAACAACTGCACGCCGCTCAGTCCGCGCTCCCTCAGCCCTTTGAAGAGCTGCGCCCAGCCCTCCTCGGTCTCCGTCGGGATCACATCCACGCCCAGCACTTCCCGCCGCCCCTGCGGGTTCACGCCCGTGGCGATCACTACCGCCATCGACTCCACCCGCCCGTCCTCGCGGACCTTCTCGTAGACCGCGTCCACCCACACGTACCGGCTCTGGCCCAGCCGTCGTTCCCGGAACTGCTGCACCTTCTGATCCAGCCCCGCGCAGAGCTGGCTCACTTGGCCCGCCGATACGCCCGCGATGCCGAACTCGGCCAGCACGTTCTCGATCTTCCGCGTACTGACACCCTGCACCACCGCTTCCTGAATCACGCCGACCAGCGCCTGCTCGCTGCGCTTGCGGTGCTCGATGAAGCTGGGCACGTAGCCCCCCTCGCGCACCTTCGGCACCTGCAGCTTCAGCGAGCCCAGCCGTGTATCCCACCGGCGTTCGCGATGCCCGTTCCGATACCGCCGGCGTTCGTCGCTGCGTTGGTGCGGCTCCGCGCCGATCTTCGCGCTCACCTCCGCCTCCATCACAAAGTCGGTGATCATCTCCGCCATCGCCCGGATCGGGTCCTCCGCGCTGCTGGCCGCTTCTACTAGCTTGTCAGCCAGCTCGTCCCGTTCTATCCTGTCCTTGGCCATCCGTTGTCATGCTCCTTTCGTGAAAGTTCGGAATGCTTCCACTGGAGCCAGCAGCGGCTGGCCTTTGTCAAGACCTCAATTTACACTCTGAATTTTACGCGGCCATTTCCCGCGGGATCCAGGATCAAGCCACCGTAAGGGTTGGCCCCATCGGCGCCGCCGGTAAAGGCCCACAACGTCGTCTTTGTCCAGAGGCCTGATGTTGATGGTGGAGTGGGCTCAAAGACGCTTCGGAGGCTTGCGTTGGAGGTGCCATATCCGGTAGTGCCGAAGAGCGCCGTGATATTCCCATTTGCGTCCAGGAGTGGCGTCACGCCGGCGCAGGGGTTTGCGCCGTCGGGAGTGCCGGTGAATACATACAGTTGAGCTATCGGCCATGGGGTTGTCGAGGACTGCGAGAGCTCGAATACACTTCCGGCCGGGTAGCTGCCCCCGTATGCGGTGGTGCCGTAGAGATTGCCTGCGGAATCCCGGGTCAGGCTGCGGTACGGGTTTGCCCCGTCCGCGCCTGTAAATGTGTATAGCGTCTCGAAGTTAGTTCCCGATGTCGAGATCGTGAACACGGTGCCATGGCCAGACAAACCAGAACCTGAACCCCCATAGGCCGTCGTGCCGTAGAGGATTTTGCCGGTCGGGTCGAGAGTCAAAACCGCCTGGGGGTTTGCGCCGTCGGCGCCGCAGCCAAAGCTGTATGATGCTTGCAGCGTCGTGCTGGTAATCTTAAAAACAGTCCCACAGCTACTGGCCCCGCCGTACGAGGTCCTGCCGTAAAGGTTGCCGCTCCCGTCCATGACCAGGCCGGCGTAGGGGCTCAGACCGGCGCTCGAGTTCGTGGTGGAGAAGGAATTCAGGGGCGTCAACCCAGACGTACCGAGCTTGAATACGATTCCGTAGGCCCCCGAACCGCCGTTAGCCGTCGTTCCGTACAAATTCCCCGAGGTGTCCGTGATCAGGACCGACTGGGGATTTGCCCCGTCGCTCCCGCTGAAGGAGTAAAGCGTCGAGAATTGCGCTTGGGCTACCGGCGCTGTGGCTACCCCCATGAGCAGCGCGGCCGAAGCAATTGCCAAAACGGACCGTCCGGTCCAGTCCGGTACTTACCCTCCCCGTTTGACCGCGAAACCATCTGATCCTCAGTTGTCGGAATCATCGAAAACCCCTCCACAAGTGTGATCTTGACCGTCACTTCTCACCCGCTCCCACGTTCCAATTCACGGATAGGGCGCACGTTCGCGGCGGGCGGCGCATAGCGCACCCCATAAACTGTTGGCAGGTCTACCATGATAGTCAGGGGTAGTGGGGAAACGCCTCAGACGGTCGTAAGAATACCCTTACTTATAGGACGGGTACCTAGAGGGGCTACAGTGCCGAAGGGGAGAAGAATACTGGGAAATAGCGGCCAGCGCCTCAGTCCAGCGCTTCCGGTTCGAGGCCGATGCCGGTCTCGCCGGCGGCCTTCTTCGCCTGGTATTTGGCGACCCAGGCTTCCCAGCTTTTTCCGGCGGCCATGTCGCGCCCGGTGAAGGCCAGGGCGGCGATTTCGGAGTAGGCCACGCGGACGCGGTCGCGCGAACCGGCGGGCATAATGCGCACGAAGGAGTCTTCGAGCGTGGCGCCGGTGCGACGGTCGAAAATGTATCCTTCGATTTTCGTGCCATCGCGGCGCGTGATGGTGACGTCGCCGCGGTAGTCGAAGGCTTTCTCGAGCGCGAGGCGGAGGTCGTCGGGCGAGGCCAGTTCCGGGACCCAGCCCTCGACGTTTTCGTGCGCCGTGCCGGGAGCGACCTCGAAGGAATCCGCCGTGCTCATGCGTTGGTTTCTTCCATCTCGGCGGGCGCCGCGGCGATCTGGACCAGTTCGCCCCGTGCCGCCGCCGGTTCCTCCAGCATGCGCAGCGCTTCGGGGTCTTCGTAGCGGCTGAGCATCGCTTTCACGGTCTGCCAGAGGCCGCTGAAGGAGCGGAAGGTGTGATCCACAGCGCTCGCCTCATAGCCGCTGTGCACCATGCAGTTGGCGCATTTCGGGTTGCCGCTTTCGGTGCCGTAGCGCTCCCAGTCGGTGGATTCGATCAGTTCGGCGAAGGTTTCGGCGTAGCCGTCCTGCAGCAGGTAGCAGGGTTTCTGCCAGCCGAAGACGTTGTAGGTCGGCATGCCCCAGGGCGTGCAGCGGTAGTTCCGCTTGCCCATGAGGAATTCGAGGAACAGGGCGGACTGGTTGAAGCGCCAACGCTTGCTGCGGTTGGAAAGTATCATGCGGAACAGACGCCGCGTGCGTGCGCGGCCGAGGAAGTGCTGCTGGTCCGGCGCTTTGTCGTAGGAGTAGCCCGGCGAGAGCATCATGCCTTCGACGCCCAGGTCCATCATCTCGTCGAAGAACGCGCGCACGCTGCGGGCATCGGCGCCGTCGAACAGCGTGGTGTTTGTGGTGACGCGGAATCCGCGCGCGAGCGCCTCGCGAATCCCTTCGATGGCCTTGTCGAATCCGCCTTCGCGGCAGACGGCGAAATCGTGGTGTTCTCGTTGACCATCCACATGCACGGAAAACGTCAGGTACTTGCTCGGCTGAAACAGGTGCAGCTTTTCTTTGAGCAGCAGCGCGTTCGTGCAGAGGTAGATGTACTTCTTACGCTCGACGAGGCCGGCGACGATTTCGCCGATCCTTGGGTGCATGAGCGGTTCGCCGCCGGGGATGGCGACGGTGGGCGTGCCGCACTCTTCCACCGCGCGGAAACACTCCTCGGGCGTCAGTTCCATCTTCAGGATGTGGCCGGGGTACTGGATCTTGCCGCAACCGGCGCAGGCGAGGTTGCAGCGGAACAACGGCTCGAGCATCAGCACGAACGGGTAGCGCTTGCGTCCCTTCATCCGCTGCTTGAGAACGTACGTCGCCGTGGTCCACATCTGGGATACGGGCACACCCATCAGGCAATCGCTCCTTCGCTCACAACAAAGACATTTGCGGCCGGGCGCACTTGTCCCGAACCTCTTTCCAGGATCGCACGAGAGGAAGGCTCTCGGGGGGCGGGCAAAGGCTACACCGGCACGAGCAGCACTTTCCCGATCACCGTGGCGAAGCCGTCGAGGCTGTCGAGGAACACCGCGTCCGCGCCGGGAACAGCGCGGAGGTTCCACAGGTGCTCCGCGTTCCGCCAGGCGGTTTCGCGCGCCGCGCAGACGTTCCAGGCCGCCACGGTGTCCTCGAGCGAGGAAACGGCCGGCATCGCGTCTCCCAGCAGGCGGACATGCAGCGTCTTCTTGGCGTTTTCGACGAGCGAATCGAGGGTCGAGTTTATCGCGGTGTAGTCCGGGTAGTGGGTCGCGGTTCCGTCCGGGCCCACGCCGGTGGACTCCCAGGTGTCCACCACCGCGGCGGCGAGGTCATGATTAATGTGCGCGTTGATTCCGGCGAGGGCGAACTGGATCCGTGCGATCCGTGTTTCGGGGCGCCGGGTGAAGAGCGCCTCCCAGCAGCCCGGCGCCTGCGCGCCGCCGAGAGACGCCCGCAGCGCACTCAGATACAGCCGCGCGAACCGGACGTCCAATTCGGCCAGCCACGCCGGATCGGCGAACCCTCCGGCGGCGACCCGCGCCTTCACCGCCTTCGTCACTTCGAGGTAGAGCCAGTTGAACCACTTCAGCCCGTCGCCGGCGCCGCAGAGACCTTCGACGGCCTCAAGCGCTGCCACCACGTCGTCGACAGTTTGTGGTTCCGCGGACACCGCGTGCAGGATCGCGCCGTCGTAGGCGAACATGGCCGAATTATAATCCCCGCATGGCACTCCCCCAACTGAACCGCCGCGAACTGCTCGGGGCCGCGGGCGTCTCCGCGCTCGCCCAGACGCCGCGGGGCGGGCAAACCCGCCCGAATATTCTACTCATCACCGCCGACCAGCAGCAGTGGGCCACGGTCGGGAACCGCTCCGTGTGCCACACGCCGAACCTGAACACTCTCGTCGCCGCAGGGCTGCAGTGCGAGCGCTCCTACACGCCGAGCGCGGTGTGCTGCCCGGCGCGCGCGATGCTGGTTTCCGGCGCCTGGCATTGGAACAACGGCGTCTTCAACCAAATCCACTCGGCGCCGAGCGTGCACCGCGATATGTTTCCGGATGTCGTGCTGTATGCCAACCGTCTCCGCGGCGCAGGCTACCGGCTCGGCTACGTAGGCAAGTGGCACGCCTCATGGTTCCGCGGGCCGCGGCAGTTCGGCTACGAAGAAACCGCGTGCCTGTTTTCCTACGGCAATGCCGCGCGGGACAACGCGGAAAGTCCCGTGCGGGTTCCGCCTCCTCCTCCGAAGCCGCGGCGTGTGGCTGACCGCATGATGCAGTGGCCGGGCTCGGATCCGTTCGTCATGTGGGGGCACGAAGTGGGACCGGAAGAAAACACACACGCTTACTACCAGACGTCGTGCGCGATCGAGGTGCTGAAGCGGCTTAGCGGCGGCTCCGCCCCGTGGTGTATGGAGGTGCATTACATCGAGCCGCACGATCCTTACTTTCCGCTGGACAAGTACTTGCAGCGCTATAAGCCGTCGTCGATCCCCGTGCCGGCGAGTTTCGACGACACTTTTGAGGGCAAACCGGGGATGCACCGCCGCGAGTCGGAATCCTGGGGCAAGCAGACCGGAGCGGATGTGCAGCAAGGACGCGCGCATTACTACGCCTACGTCGAGCAGTTGGACGCGCAGATCGGCCGGCTGCTGGCCGCGCTCCAGGCAAGCGGACAGGCCGAAAACACGCTCGTCGTTTTCACCGCCGACCACGGCGACATGGCCGGCGCGCACCGCATGTGGATCAAGGGCTGGATTCCGTACGAGGAGTGCTACCGCGTCCCGCTGATCCTTCGCTGGCCTGCGCGCATTCCGGCGGGGTCGAGGACTTCGGCGCTGGTTCAGACGCACGATCTTGCGCACACGTTCACCGAACTCGCCGGCGCGCCGCCGCTGCCTTATGCCGACGGGCGCTCGCTGGTTCCGCTGTTGACGGATCCGAGTCACGCTTCCTGGCCGGACCAGATCATGTGCGCGTACTACGGCGGCGAATTTCTGGTTACCCAGCGGATCGCCATCACGGATCGGTATAAGTACGTGTTTAACGGCTTCGATTTCGACGAGCTCTACGACTTACAGAACGATCCGGACGAGATGCGCAACTTACTCGCCTCCAACGATGCTCCGGCCGCTGCGAGCGAGATGCGCGGGCGGCTGTACGCTCTGATGAAGCAGTACAACGATCCCTTCGGCACCGGTCCGAATCCGGTACACGGGGGCCAGCCGCCGGATCGTTACGGGGCTCCGCGGTATCTTCCGCGGCCCTCGTGATGCCGGTGAGACCGGAATCAGCGCAGGCGGCGCAGATACTCGTCCAACCCGGCGTAGGCGCCCTCCGGCGACTCGGTTCCGTCCCAGTGTTGCTCGAACGTGTTCAGGAAGCCGGCTTCGCCGTACATGGTCCGGCGGACATCGCCTTCCGACACCGCCCCGGCGGGTTTAAAGTCCGCGCCGAGCGCCTGCTTGGTGGCCGCGAGCATCGCGGCGGCTTCGTGTGTGTTGCGGCCTTTCCAGGCGATGTAGCCGCGCAGGAACCAGGCGGCCGCTTCGTGCGGATTCGTCTGGCAGACGTGTGCGAACTTCTGCCCGGCACTCGCATATTGTCCAAGCCCCAAGTCCACTTCGCCCAGCAGGAGAAGCGTGCCGGTTTCCTCCGAATTGAGGCGCCAGGCGGCATCGAGAGGTGGGATGGCCCGCTTGAGTTGGGCGCGCGTTGTGGCCGAGGCGGCGAGCAGTTCGCCCTCGCGTTCCATGGCGCGGTGGCTGCGAGGGTTGAGCCGGGCGAGCGTTTCGAGTTGGTCGACGGCGCCAGGGATGTCGCCTTGGGCCGCCAGGCAGTTGGCGAGGTAGTAGAGCGAATCCTCATGACTGGGGTTGAGGGCGAGCGCCTCGCGGAACAAGGAAGCCGCGCGCGGGAAGTCATGCGCGGTCCGCATTGCGTCCATCGCCGCGCGCTCTTTGTTCCAGAACTGCTCGAGCGACGGCCCGGCTAGCGGCGGTGGCGTCGCCGGATTGCCGCCGGGTGAGAACAGGCGGGCGTTGGGATCGCCTTCGGTGAGTTCGTAAATGTGATTCGCGGCCAGATTGGTCCAGGTTTCTGCGCGCCCGCCGAGCCACTGAACCTCGACTCGATCGGCTCTTGCCTCCCCGCCGAGACCGATGTGAACGCGGCGGCTGTCCTGCGAAAGATACGACGCGCTCGAGACCGTGCGGCGCAGCGGCGTCTTGCCGGTCCAGGCGACGACCGTCGCGCCGTCGCCGAAGCCGATGGGAGCTTTGCTGCCCGGAACGCGGCTGTGGAGGCGAAACTCGATCCAGTTGCCATGGGGCACGTCGTTGCGCAGCAGACGCACACCCTCTCCGTGGTCGACGATGGCGATGTCCATCGCGCCGTCGTTGTCGAAGTCGGCAACGGCAAGGCCGCGGCTGACGTGTGGTTTGCCGAGCGAGAGATTCCACGGCGCAAGATCGTAGAAATACTCGCCTCGCGCGTTCCAGAAAAGAAATGACGGCATCGGCACGAGGCGGCGGGGCGAGGCGTCCTTCCGCTCGAATGTGCTCCCGTTGGCGACGACAAGATCGGGCCAACCGTCGGAGTCGAAATCCACGAAGCTCGCGCCCCAGCCGACGGACTGCATCGACGGCTGTCCGATGCCGCGCATTTCTGCGACGTCGGTGAAATGGAGTTCGTTGTTGGCCTGGTGCGCGTCCTTCTGCTCGGACAGCAGGGACTGGTACAGCGCGTACTGCTGCGCGACCCAATGCGAGATGAAAAGATCGTCGTCCCCGTCGCGATCGAAATCTCCGGCGGCGAGGCCCATCGAGCCGCGGTATTCCTCGATCCAGGCGGCGCGGCCGGCGTCGACGAACTTGCCGTGGTGGTTCAAGTAGAGCTTGTTCTCGCTGATGTCGTTGGCGACATAGAGGTCCGGCCAACCGTCGCCGTCGAAATCGTGCCAAAGCGCGCTCAAGCTGCGGCCTTCCGGGTTGGCGACGCCAAGCTCGCCGGCGACTTCGGTGAACGTTCCGTTGCCGTTGTTGCGGAACAGAAGATTGCGTTCCGGCGAGTAGGAGGCGGGGTTCAGCGTGAACGGCACGTCCTTGCCGAACTGCTGCGAGACGCTGGAGGCATCGCCCTTGCCGGGGATGTATTTAACGTAGCCGCAGACGTAGAGGTCGGGATAACCGTCGCGATTGTAGTCGCCCCAGGAAGCCCCGGTCCAGAAACCTTTCGGGGAAGGGAAGCGGCGGTCGCGGACGAAGTGGCCGTGGTCATTGCGGAAAAGAAGAATGGTGTTGTAGCCGGTGACGATGAGATCGAGCCAGCCGTCGTTGTTGTAGTCGGC
>DAIDIH010000207.1 GCA_027459465.1 Bryobacterales bacterium
AATTCCGTTTCATCGAGAAAAACACCAGCACCCTCCCCATCACTTTTATGATTCGCTTCTTCCGTCCGGCTGCCGCGCAACAGGCGTCTGACTCGGGCATTCGAGGCCGGATGGTTTTCGATGCAATTGCGGAGTATATCGGAACACCTCCGTCTGCCGCAACACACCCCCGCCTTTCGCCATGCCCGGTTGCCTCCACCCGTGTCCTTTATCAGACACCCCGATCATCCTGATAGATGCCTCCCGGCCCAATGTTGTTCCCGTGACAGGCACGATTCTCCTGACGCCTCCGGAGAAACTACTTCAAACTCTTAAGATAGGCCATTACCGCCCTGGCGTCTTCCCCGGTCAGCTTGTAAGCCGGCATCGGAGCATCCGCCGCGTGACCCCTGGGGTTCAATCCCGTGGTCATGAACTTCACGAAACCGTCGTCGCCCCAGCGCGTCCAGATGCGGCCCGTCGAGGTCAGATCCGGCGCGGCCATATGCCAACCCGGCACGGGGTGCACCGGTTGGAAGCTCAGAGGCCCGCCCTTCATCCACTTCGCCGCATCCGGCTCGCCTCTCTCGTTCTTCGGTGTATGGCAGTCCTGGCACTTGGCAACTTCTTCCACCAGGTATTTCCCGCGCGCAACAGCAGCTTCTTGGCCCGGCAGAGGAACAGCCCAGATAGCCAGTAAGGGCAGCCATGTCAGCAGATGCGAGATTCGCATGAGGATATGCTACCGCGAACGCCCGGAGGACGCACGGCTGCTTCGCCCATCCTTGCACGCTGGGACAAAATGGCCCGTCAATTGGGTAACGAGGCCCGCGCCTGGCACCGGCCTTGCAAAGGAGCCCCATGCAATCGACGAAAAGTCTTCTCCCGCTGCTGTTTTCGGCCGTTCTGCCTCTGCTCGGCCAGAACCCGCAACGAATTCTGGGCCCGCCCAATCCGGACGCAGCCCTGCATGAGTACCAGTTCCCCGGCGGAGGCGATGACATCGTCCGCGTCTTTTTCATAAAACACGCGAACTCGCCGCAGGAACTTCAGGAAATCGTAACGCTCGTCCGCTCCATCTCCGACGTACGCCGCCTGTTTACCTACAATGAGCTTCGCGCCTTCGCTGCTCGCGGCACAGCCGACCAGATCGCGCTGGTTACCTGGCTCGTCGAGCAGTTGGACCAACCGGTCAAGTCCGATTCCCCGGCGAAGCCCGCTCACACACCGCCCGCACGCTGATTGGGCGTACCATACAAACGAATCCCATGGCTCAGTCTTCTGAAACTTCCCGCATCGCCCTGCTCGACGGTGCCTTCGGCATCGAGAATCTGCGTATCGTCCACCGGCCCAAACCAGAACCTGGCCACCTCCAGGCGCTGGTTCGAATGCACGCCGCGTCGCTGAATTTTCGCGACTACCTGGTGGCGACCGGCCGCTACAACCCGAAGATGCCGTTGCCTCGCGTCCCGTTGAGCGACGGCGCTGGTATTGTGGAGGCCGTGGGCGGCGGTGTTACCCGCGTCAGGCCGGGCGACCGCGTCGCCGGCATCTTCATGCAAAGCTGGCTCGACGGGCCAAACCGCGCCGAACACGGCGCTTCCGCACTCGGAGGCGCCATCGACGGCGTCCTGGCAGACCACGTCCTGTTCGACGAAAACGGCCTCGTCCGCGTCCCCGATCATCTCTCCCTCGCCGAGGCCGCCACGCTGCCCTGCGCCGCCGTCACCGCCTGGAATGCGCTCGTCGAGCAGGGCCGCGTCAAGGCCGGCGACGTCGTCCTGGTGCTCGGCACCGGAGGCGTTTCGCTGTTTGCACTGCAGTTCGCAAAACTCCACGGCGCCCGCGTTATCGCCACCTCGGGCAGCGATCAAAAGCTCGCCCGCGCCATTCAACTCGGTGCCTCCGATGGCGTCAACTACAATTCCACCCCGGCCTGGGACAAGCGCGTGCGCGAACTGACCGGCGGCCTTGGCGCCGACCACGTGATTGAGGTCGGCGGTACCGGCACCCTCGCCCGTTCTCTCGGCGCCGCGCGCACCTCCGGCCACGTGGCCATCATCGGCGTCCTGTCGGGCATATCGAGCGAAATCAACATCGCCCCGATCCTGCACAAACACCTCACGCTGCACGGCATCTACGTCGGCTCCCGGGCCATGTTCGAAGACATGAACCGCGCCATCGCCCAGCACCAGCTTCGCCCGATCGTCGACCGCGTCTTCGAGATGGAAGAAATTCAAGCGGCGCTGCGGCACATGGAATCGGCGGCCCACTTCGGTAAAATCGTGGTCACCCTTCAAGGAGACTGAACCGCATGAGCGAAACGTCAGAACGCGGCGCCTCGCGCCGGGATTGGTTTAAGGCCGGAGTCGCGGGTCTCGCCGGCTTAGCGGCTCTCAAACCGGCGGCGGCCCAGACCTCAACGCCCGCCTCGGAATCCGTCATCGGAATGAAGTTCGAGGCCAAGCCCGAGATCCGCCTCGGCATGATCGGCCTCGGCGGCCGGGGCGGCAGCATGATCCACAACTACCTCGCCGTCGATAACCTCCGCGTCACCGCCGTCTGCGATATCGACCATCCCAAGGCGCTGGCCGCTCAAGCGGCGGTGGAGCGCGCCGGCCAGCACCCGCCCGCCGTATACGGCAAGACCGAGCGCGACTTCGAAAACCTCGTCCGCCGCGACGATGTCGACTTCGTCTACATCGCCGCGCCCTGGGACTGGCATGTCCCGATGGCGGTCGAAGCCATGAAGCAGGGCAAACACGCCTGCATTGAGGTTCCCGCCGCGACGACCATAGAGGACTGCTGGAATCTCGTCGACACCTCCGAACAGACCCGCCGCCACTGCCTCATGATGGAGAACTGCTGCTACGGATATACCGAACTCCTGGTGCTCAACTTGGTCCGCGCCGGGCTGTTTGGCGAACTTCTGCACGGCGAGGGCGGCTACCTCCACGACCTGCGCGAAATCCTGTTTGAGGACCGCAGCGAGGGCCTCTGGCGCCGCTTCCCGCACACCAGGCGCAACGGCAATCTCTATCCCACCCACGGCCTCGGCCCGCTGGCCAACTACTTCGGCATCAACCGCGGCGACCGCTTCGACTACATGGTCTCCATGAGTTCCCCTCAGCGCGGTCTCGACGCCTGGCGCGAACAGCACGTCCCGCGCGACAGCCCGAAATGGCGCGAACGCTACATCTGCGGCGACATCAATACCTCGCTCATTAAGACCTTAAACGGCCGCACCATCACCCTCGGCCACGAAGTCGTCAATCCCCGTCCCTACAGCCGGGTCAACGCCCTGCACGGCGAAAAGGGCTTGTTCCGCGACTATCCGCCGCGCATCTACTTCGACGATCAGCCCGGCGGCGAGAAATATTCGGACATCGACCAGTACAAAGCCGGCTACGAGCATCCCCTCTGGAAGCACCAGGGCGAACTGGCTCGCAAACTCGGCGGCCACGGCGGCATGGACTTCTTAATGGTCTACCGGCTCATCGAGTGCATGAGGGAAGGACTCGCCCCGGACCTGGACGTCTACGACGCCGCCGCCTGGAGCGCCCCCGGACCGTTAAGCGAAATGTCGGTCGCACAAGGCAGCGCGCCGGTGAAATTCCCCGAT
>DAIDIH010000208.1 GCA_027459465.1 Bryobacterales bacterium
GCGTGTAGAAATCCGACGGTCCGCTGTTGACCAGGAAAATGTCCATCCAGCCGTCGTTGTCGTAGTCGAAAAAGGCGCAGCCCGGCCCCATGGTTTCGGGCAGGTAGCGATTCGGCGACATCGCGTTCTCGTGCACCCAGGCGATGCCACTGGCCGAAGCGGGAATGTCTTCAAAGAGCGGCGCGCCAACTTCCGTGGCTCGAACCAGACGCGCTGCTCCGCAGCCGGCGAGGGTCGACAGCAATCTCCGGCGGGACAGTCTCATTCTTTCAATCGTAATCAACGCGAGCGAGATCCGCTCAGTCCGGATACGGCGCTCCGGGCCGGACGATGCGGATTTCGTGATCGGTGAACTGGTGGTGCGCCCCGGGCAAGGCTACTTTCGGCATATGGCACTGTACGCAGTTGCGGCGCCCAACGCGGCACGCCTTCGCGGTTGAGGCGTGGCAGGCTTGGCATTTCACGTCGTAGGACGATATGTCCAGGACGAGCGGCTGGTGCGGATCGTGGCAGGCTGTGCAGCGGATCCGCTTGTCCGCCGCGTCGTAGCAACGGCTGTTCGTCAGCCGGTACGGCTGGAAACGCACGTCGATCACGCCGCGCAGACCTTGCGACTCAATCTGCGCCCAGGTCCGGTGGCAGCGCCCGCAGAAGTCCGACATCTCCTCCGTACTCAGGCTCGACAGATCCGCAAGCTTGGCCGCTTTCGCGTTCCCCGCCCGAATCGCCTGAACGTGCGCCGCGGCCGGGCCGTGGCAGTTCTCGCACTGCACCCCCGGGATCGCGTCTTCGACGTCTAACTGGTGTGCGTGCACAGCGCCCGTCGAGTGGCAATCGAAGCAATCACGGGCGTCCACCGGCGACATGAGGCGTCCCGCCGCCTGTTCGAGTGACGACGGCTTCGCAGTCGCCGCGCCAAGCGTCAAGCCCAGGCCTTGTGCATCGTTGAAGAAACTGACGCGGCTTTCATACCAGTTGCCGTTCTTCTCAAATACGTACGTCTGTCCCGCGCCACCCTGGCCGAACGCCCACTGAAGCCGCGCCGTGAACGTCTCGTGCCCATCCGTCACTTCGTACAGACTGTTGTCGTCCTCGCGCGTAATCGCATAGACATAGGGACCGTCGCGAAACGTAAGTCTCCTATGGCGGCGCAGAATCTCGCAGGAGGTTACACGTTCCAGCGCCTTGCCCATTGCGGTCGACGCCTCCGAGTTCTTATCGCTATGGCAGAGCGCGCACGACGAACTGCCAGCGTACCCCGAGGGACGGCCGGCGCCGCAAACCAGCGGCGGGAAAATCACGATCAGGGCCAGTGCGCGAATACAGTCCGCCTCACCCCCTGATGGGCGGAGAGACGCTCGCCCACTCGCAAGAGTTACAAGAAATCTACGTTCTGCTGCGGTCGCGGATTTACTGTGGGCTAACCGGCGCTCCGGGCTGAACGTCTTTTACGCCGGGCTGTTTGGCTTGCGCCGCCGCGTTGAGACGTTGCACGATGGCCCGCTCCCGGTCACCGTCCGGCTTTCGCTTCATCTTGTAGTACACCGTGGCCAGCGTCACGTGGGCTTCCGTGAAGTCCGGCGATTGCTTCACGATCGACTCCAGTTCCCGGCGTGCTTGGTCGAGATTACCGTTGGCCATGTGAACCGAAGCGAGCTGATAACGGACCGCCTCATCGCCGGGTCGCAACTCCAGTGCCCTCTCAAAGTGCGGCAGCGCGTGCGCGTAGTCCTGGTCCTCCTTGAAGAGTACGCCCAGATACATGTGCGCGTTGAAGTCGTTCGGGTTCGTCTCCAGTTCCTTCCGGAACGCCTCGGCCGCGTGCGGCGTGTCCCCAGTCTTCATCAACGCGCTTCCGTAATACGAGTACACGTCCGGCAGGTTAGGGTTGAGTTGTACCGCCTTTTCCAGGTCCGCCCGTGCGCCGGCAAAGTCCGCCACCATCATCTTCGTCATCCCCATCAGCAGCAGCGCCTCGGCCGACCCTCCGTTGTGGAGAATACGATCCACATATATCTGGCCCGCGTCCGGCTGCTTGTCGCGAATCAGCGCCGTGCCGAGCATGTAGTCGACGGCCATCGAATCCGTCGGCCGCTTGGCAAGCGGCTCGAGCAGAGTGATTACATCCTTGTCGCGGCCAAGCCGCAGATAGCAATCCGCCAACAGGAGCGTCGTCTGGTCGCTCGCGGGCATCGCCTTGTGAACGTTCACTAGCTGCTCGATCGCCGGTTGAAACTGGCCCATCTTGTAATAGGCCAGGGCCAGATTCAGCGCTATCGCGGGCATGTCAGGAACGAGCTTCATCGCCTTGCGGTATTCGGGGATGGCCTCCTCGTAGCGGCCAACGTGGACAAGCGCGGCCCCCAGGTTGGAAAGCGCCCGGGCGTCGTTCGGTTGGAGCTTCAGGTAGTCGCGGTACTGGCGAATCGCGCCATCGTAATCGCCGGACTGCTGGCTCGCGATCGCGCCGCGAAGGAGGTCCTCAGGCGATTCGTTCGCCGCATTCGTGAGCCCGCAGAGTACAGCAACAACAACGATCCTGGTAACCAGCCACTGCATCGAGGAGAACCTATCCATCTAATCACATCCTGGCAACCAGAGACGTGCTCCACGCTCCTACAAAACCAGATACGATAGCCTCGACTGGGCGCGCGAGCCCTGAAACGCTGGGCGGCTGCTGAGGAGGAGAACAATGGCGGCTTCGGGAATCCGTTGGACGGCCGTGGCCTTTGCGGTCGTGTTTATCTGCAGCCTGGCGCGCCCGCAGACAGCAGGCGCCCCCGGCCACATGCCGGCGGACTCCTTGGCGGCCCTACTGAGGCAGGCGCCGGCGAGCGGGGGACCCATCACGGTCTCAAACCAGCAGATCGACGGCGGGTTGAACTTAGGCGATGAAACCGGAACGCTGGATGCTTCGACAACCATCCTCCTCGACCATTGCCATTTCACCGAACATGTGCGGCTCTCGGCCTGTCACTTTCATGGCAGCTTGACTTTGACCCAGTGCACCTTCGACAAGGGCCTCGATCTTTCCGACAGCACGGTGGACGGAGACCTGGTGCTGCGCGATCCCTCGATCACCTCACCCCCGGAAAAGCCGCACGCCCTGGTGCTTTCCGGGGTTCGTGTTGGCGGCCAATTGCTGATAAGCCGCCCGCGGGTCGACGGCGCCATCGACGGGCCGAGTGTCACTGCCGAGCGCTTAGTCGTGAACCTGGCGGCAGCGCGAGTGAACGACTTGAATTTCATGGGCTTGGTCGCGAACGGGGCGTATTTCGTTGCCCCAGCCCAGTCAACATGGGAAATACCGTCGCTCACTCTAAGCAATTCTTCCGTAAAAAACGCACTGACGCTGCGGGGCTTGCGAGTGCGAACCCTGCGGATGCGATCGGCAAATGTCGGCGATCTGACGCAGTTTGACAAAGTACAGATCGAAGACGTACTCGATTTGTCCGGAACTGTTCTGCACTTTTTCCGTTGGACCGTGGCCGCGGCGCAATCGTCCGGCCGGGCATGGCCGACGACAATGATCTTCGACGGCATGACGTTCGAGGATGCCAACGTGCGATTGCCGGCAGGCGCTCACCGGCCCGATGACGCCGATAAGATTCAAGGTGTTGGCGATACGCTGCTTTGTCTGCAGGTCGCCCGGTATTCTCAGTCGGCTTTCCAATCTCTTCAGGACGAACTCACGCGCCGCGGAGAGATTCCGCAAACCGACGAGGTGTTCTTCGCGATGCATCACGCCAACCGCGAGAAACAGTCGGCCGCGGGCGTGGCCAACTGGCCGTGGGTCGCCTTCGACAGTTTTCAGGAATATGTCCTCGGCTACGGCCGCTCGGCGCTGACGCCCTTTTTATGGTCATGCCTGTTCGTGCTCTTGGGTTCGTTCGCATTCCACAAGCGCACCCATATGATCGAGGTGGAAGACAGCGGCAAACCACCCGAGTTTTCCGCGGCCTGGTACAGCCTGGAAATGTTTCTCCCGATCGTCGATCTCGGCATGGCCAAGGCATGGCGCCCGTCGACTCGCTTACTGCAGACTTACGCCCGAGTGCATCAGATCGCCGGATGGGTCCTCGTTCCTGTTACGCTGGCGGCAATCACGGGTGTGGCACGCTAAGCAGAGTTAAATCGCCTAACGAGGGGCGATGCCCTTCCGGATGCGGACGGCGCCGTTGGAAGTCTCCAGCGTAATGAGCGGACCGCCGGAGCCCAGTTGAGCATCGAGTCGATTCTTGGAGCGCGTGGAACCGGCCGGCAGCGTCATCTCGAAGCCGGACGAGATGGAACTGTTGGAGGTGCTGGCGTGTATTTGGGCACTGGCGCCGGCAGGCAGCCATATTTCGATCGAGCTATTCGACGTGCCGGCTTTCACCGAAGGCAACTTCGCGCCATCGAGCGACAGAGTGATGTGCCCGTTGGAAGAGTCGAGCTTCACAGGTTCGTCGGCCCGAGGGTCGTGAAGCCGGGCCTCTATGCTGCTGTTTGAGGTAGAGGCGCGCAGCGAACCTCCGGTCGCATCCACCTGGATGTGGCCGTTCGAGCTGTGGGCATCGATGTCCCCGCGGTGATCGTCCACCTTGATGCTGCTGTTCGACGTCGTAGCGTCAAGGCGGCCGGCCGTCGACGTGTCGTTGATCGAGCCGTTGGACGTCCGCAAGTTGGCATCCCCCAGTACCTCTTCGACGCGGATCGATGAGTTCGAGCTCACGATGCGCTCCAGAACGGCGTTCTTGGGCACGTGGATGGTGTAACGGGCTCCCACCATGTGGTGAATTCCCGTCGGCACCACCGTCCGAAGCCGGATCTCATCCGGGCTGGCAGCGGCGGCGTCGATACGAATCTCACGCAGCAGGTCTTCGGAGGAGGCAAGTTTCTCGCCGTCCACATCAACGGAATTCTTATCCCAGCCGGAGATCTCGATCTGGCCATTCTGTGTCTCCACGCTCAACCGGACGCCCGGGTTGGCCGGGAATGTCATGTGGAACGGCTCACGTTGGCTCGCGGCCTCGATGAAGTCGCCGACGTCACACCCTGCCAGGATCAGCGGGCAAACAAGAAGCGCCATCCTCCCGACGGTCTTCATGGCTACCTCCCTTAAGACCGTATTACGGATGGCGCTGAGAAAAGTTCCCCCAGAGCGGGATCAGAATGTCAGGTGCAGCGACATCTGAATGAACCGCGGACTGCCGATCGTGTGCTGGATGTAACCGAGGCTGCCGTGAGGCGGATTGTAGGTACGGGGCGGGTTGCCGAAACTGTAGAACTGGACGTTGTTGTTCGGCGTGTCGAAGCTCGGTTGGTTAAAGAGGTTGAAGAAATCCGC
>DAIDIH010000209.1 GCA_027459465.1 Bryobacterales bacterium
GTGGAACTCGCGCAAGCCGCTCCAGACCCCGAACTCCGGTTTTCGGCCGTGTGGGCTCTGGCAGCGATACACTCCCGGGCGACCCTGCCTTTCCTGAGTACCCTTCTACAGAGCACGAACGTGGACGAGCAGGCCCAGGCAATGTACGGTATCTCGGCCTTCGCAAACGGCTGTCCAGTGAAGGCGCACGACACTCTGGTGAGTATGACCTATATTCAGTGCGCCGGCCATACTCAGTACGCAACAGACGAGACGATGGGTCACTTCACGTTCGGGACTACCGTTGCGGAAAAGCGCCGGGAGTTGGTGGCGTTTTGGCAACAATGGTGGAATGCGCATCCGGAGTTGCACTGACGTGGGAACCCTAGATTGATCCGGTCGCGACACCACGGCTTAAAAACCGCTTTACATTCGGCCCTTGGTTTGCTAGGTTAGAGAAAGCGTCTTACGCGACAAACCCATCCCAATGGGAGGCGTTCCCCGATACGGGCCGCCGTCTGCACCAGTGAGGATATATGGCCACAGGAAAGAAATTCGAAGCTGCCGCGAAACAGGTCGAGCGCCGTCCTTATGCGCTCGCCGAAGCGGTGACGCTCGTTCAGAAGATCAAGTTTGCAAAGTTCGATGAGACCGTAGAGGTGCATATGCGCCTCGGCGTCGATCCCAAGCACGCCGATCAGATGGTTCGCGGCACGGTGGTGCTGCCGAACGGACTGGGAAAATCGAAGCGGGTGGTAGTGATCGCTTCCGGCGATAAGCAGCGCGAGGCGACGGAAGCCGGGGCCGACATTGTTGGCGGCGACGACATTGTCAACAAGATCCAGACGGAGAACTGGACCGACTTCGATGCGGTAATTGCGACGCCGGACATGATGCGTTCGGTGGGACGGCTTGGTAAGGTGCTGGGGCCGCGCGGCCTGATGCCGAACCCGAAGACCGGGACGGTGACCACGGATGTGGCGACGGCGGTGAAGGAGATCAAGGCCGGGAAGGTTGAGTTTCGCGTGGATAAGACGGGTGTGATCCACGCGCCGGTAGGCAAAGTGAGTTTCGCAAACGACAAGTTGCTGGCGAACGCGGAGAGCCTGATCCGTGCGGTGTTGAAGGCGAAGCCGGCGGCGGCCAAGGGCAAATACGTGAAGAGCGTGACGCTGTGCTCGACGATGGGGCCGGGAGTGGCGCTGGATGTGGCGGCGTTCAACGCGAAGATGGAATAGGCCGGCCGGGAATCGGAACGAGGGTCATCGATGAAAAAGAAATCGGATAAAGAGAAGGATCTTGCGGCTCTGCGCCAGGAGTTCGAGAAGGCGCAGCACGTGTTCCTGACCGGCTACGAAAAGCTGACGGTGCAGCAGGACTTTGATCTGCGCAAGGCGATTCGGGCGGCGGGCGGGAAGTATCGGGTTGTAAAGAACAATCTGGCGGAGAAAGCGTCGGAGGGCACGGCGGCCGAAGGGCTGACGAAAGGGATTGCCGGGATGTCGTCGATTGCATGGACGGAGACGGATCCGGTGGCTTTGGCCAAGGCGCTGACGACGTACGCGAAGGCGAATCCGGCGTTTACGTTCAAGGCCGGGATGGTCGAAGGCCGCGTGGTGGATGTGCGTTCGATCCAGGATCTGGCGACGATGCCGTCGCGGGAAGAGATTCTGGCGAAGGTGCTGTTCCTGATCCAGGCGCCAGCGCAACGGCTTGTGACCGCGCTGAGCGGTGTAGGCAGGAATCTGGCCGTGGTCGTTGACCAGGCCGTGAAAGAAAACAAGTTTTCCGAATAAGAGGGAGTTGAAGGAATCATGGCGGATATCAACGCGATTGCGGAACAGATTCAAGGGCTGACGCTGCTCGAGGCGGCGCAGTTGGTTAAGACGCTGGAGGAGAAGCTCGGCGTGTCGGCGGCGGCTGCTTCAGTGGCCGTGGCGGCGCCGGCCGCGGGTGGCGCGGCGGCGGCTCCGGCGGCCGAGGAGAAGACGGAGTTCGCGGTGGTGCTGACCGGCGCCGGCGCGAACAAAATCAACGTCATCAAGGTGGTCCGTGAAGTGACCAGCCTTGGGCTGAAGGAGGCCAAGGATCTGGTGGACGGCGCTCCGAAGACGGTGAAGGAAGGCGTCAACAAGGAAGAAGCCGAGTCCATCAAGAAGAAATTCACCGACGCCGGCGCGACCGTCGAGGTGAAGTAGTTTCGCGCGCCGTTCCGGGTGGCGGCGCAAAAAATGGGGATATTCGGTCCATCGGTGGAACGGCTACAGCACGTTTCATGCCGTTGGACCGATCTGGTTTGACCCGACAAACCATGTTTGGTATTCTTGTGAGGTAGGCCGGATCCCGTCTCTCGTGACCTTTTCATCCTGCGTCTTTCCGGGCCGCCACGTCGCAGCGGCACTGGGTTTCGCCACATTTCCAGCCGTCTTACTATCCGTCTGTCCGGCCGGCATCGCCGCGCCCGGAGTCCGTTTCCCGCGTTCCGACCGTTTCCCGGTTCCCCGGCCAGTGGCGTTCGCGCCAGGGCCTGGCGAGGCTGGCGCGTGACGGCGGACGCCGTGTCTTAAGCGGCCGCCAGGGTGGCTGCCGTCCCGGCTCGCGAATCCAACGAGGATTGTGGCTGGGAACATGATTTGAGGGTGTTGTTTTTGGGTCATTCCGTTGAGGAGCGCATGATGGAAAACGTGGTTCAAGATACTCCGCGCCAGCGGGTGGATTTCTCTCGCATTAAGACTTCAATTCCGATCCCGAACCTGATCGAAGTGCAGAAGAAGTCCTATGAGCGCTTTCTGCAGATGGACCTGCTGCCGAATGAGCGGGAGGACACGGGACTGCAGAGCGTGTTCACGTCCGTCTTTCCGATCTCCGATTTTCGCGGCCTGAGCCAACTGGAGTTTGTCGACTACGCGATCGGCAACTGGGAATGCAAGTGCGGGAACCTGAAGGGTCTCCATCACCTTCGCTCGACCTGCCGCAACCCTGCCTGCGGCGCGACGATCAAGACGAACCCGTTCCATGTGGGCGACGTGCTTTGCCCGAAGTGCGGCACCTTCAACAAGAACATCGTCACGTTCTGCAACCGCTGCGGCGATCCGGTGGGTTTGCAACTGAAGTACGACGTGGCCGAATGCGAGGAGCGCGGGATGACGTTCGCGGCTCCTCTGAAGGTGACGATCCGGCTGACGGTATACGACAAGGATCCGGAATCGGGAGTCAAGACGGTCCGGGATATCAAGGAACAGGAGGTCTTCTTCGGGGAAATCCCGTTGATGACCGACAACGGGACGTTCATCATTAATGGCACCGAGCGGGTGATCGTGAGCCAGTTGCACCGGTCGCCGGGCGTGTTTTTCGAGCGGATCGCGGCGCAGAACTATTTCCTCGGCAAAATCATTCCGTATCGCGGGAGCTGGGTTGAGTTCGAGTACGACGCCAAGAACCTGCTGTACGTTCGCATCGACCGGAAGCGGAAGTTTTACGGCTCGGTGTTTCTGCGGGCGCTGGGGCTGAAGTCGGATTCCGAGATTCTGCGGTCGTTCTATAAGGTCAGCGACATTGTTCTGAAGGACAAGAAGCTGTACTGGAAGGTTTCCGACGGGCTGATCGGGCTGAAGCTGTCGCATGCGATCACGAGCAAGTCGGGCGAGACGGTGGTCCCACAGGGACGCAAGATCACCAAGAGCGTCTACGACGCGATTCAGAAGGCCAAGATCGACATGGTGGAGGTGGCTCCGAACGACCTGGAAGGCGCGTTCGTGGGCGCCGACGTCGTGGACCTGTCGACCGGCGAAGTGATGGCGGAGGCCAACCACGAACTGACACAGACCGTGTTGGGCCGGCTGATTGAGAACGACCTCGAAGGCGTGTCCATATTCTTCCCCGAGCGGGACGAAGTGGGCAACGTCATTTCGGCGACGTTAAAGAAGGATCCGGTCAAGACGCAAAAGGAAGCGTTGCTGGAGATTTACCGCAAGCTGCGGCCGGGCGATCCGCCGACCGAAGAGACGTCGAAGCAGTTGTTCGACGGCATGTTCTTCGACCACCGGAAGTACGATTTCTCGCGTGTCGGCCGAATGAAGTTCAACATCAAG
This sequence comes from Bryobacterales bacterium, assembly GCA_027459465.1. GTDB lineage: Bacteria > Acidobacteriota > Terriglobia > Bryobacterales > Bryobacteraceae > JAJYKC01. The sequence continues at coordinate 4,071 of DAIDIH010000209.1, forward strand.
CTGCACGACAACGCGGAGTACGCGCCGGAAGACTGGAAGCAGGATGCGGCGAACCAGGGCAAGAATCCGCTGGACCGGCGGACGCTGGACAAGAACGACTTTATCGACACGATCAAGTACCTGCTGAAGCTGCGTCGCGGCATCGGCGTGGTGGACGACATCGACCACCTGGGCAACCGGCGCGTGCGCGCGGTGGGCGAGTTGCTGGAGAACCAGTTCCGGATCGGACTGGTCCGCATGGAGCGGGCGATCAAGGAAAAGATGTCGGTGTACCAGGAGATGTCGACGGCGATGCCGCACGACCTGGTGAACGCCAAGCCAGTGATGGCGGCGATTCGCGAATTTTTCGGATCGAGCCAGCTTTCGCAGTTCATGGATCAGACCAACCCGCTGAGCGAGATTACGCACAAGCGGCGGTTGTCGGCGCTAGGGCCGGGCGGATTGTCACGCGAGCGCGCCGGATTTGAAGTCCGCGACGTGCATCCGACGCACTATGGGCGCATCTGCCCGATCGAGACGCCGGAAGGTCCGAACATCGGTCTGATTTCGTCGCTGTCGTGCTTTGCGCGGATTAACGACTATGGGTTCATCGAGAGCCCGTACCGCCGGGTGGCGCATGGGACGGTGGTGGACGAGGTGCGGGTGACGAACCCGGGCGATCTGTCGTACCGCGTAGGAGACGTCCTGCAGCGGAAGGCGGTGGTAGACGCCAACGCGGCGCTTGCGGGGAAGAAGCAGCCGGCCGAGTTTGAGGCTCACTGCGACTATCTGTCGGCGTGGGAAGAAGACAAGTACATCGTGGCGCAGGCCAACGTGCCGCTGGACGCGGGCGGCCGGATCGTGAACGAACTGGTGAACGCGCGGCAGACCGGCGATTTCGTGCTGAAGCATCGGGACGAGATCGAGTACATGGACGTCAGCCCGAAGCAGCTTGTGTCGGTGGCGGCGAGCCTGATTCCGTTCCTGGAGAACGACGACGCCAACCGCGCGCTAATGGGATCGAACATGCAACGGCAGGCGGTTCCGCTGTTACGGGCTGATTCTCCCTATGTCGGCACGGGCATGGAAGGCGTGACGGCGCGGGACTCGGGCGCGGTGGTGATCTGCAAGCGGTCGGGCGTGGTGGACAGCGTGGACAGCGAACGCATCATCGTGCGCGTGGAAGGCGGCTCGCAGGAAGGGCAGCTTTCGCGCGAGGTGGGCGCCGACATTTACACGCTGACGAAGTTCAAGCGTTCCAACCAGAACACCTGTATCAACCAGAAGCCGATTGTGCGGCAGGGGCAGCGGGTGAAGAAGGGCGGTGTGCTGGCCGACGGTCCTTGCACGGACAAGGGCGAGCTGGCGCTGGGCCGGAACGTCCTGGTGGCGTTCATTCCGTGGCGCGGTTATAACTTCGAAGACGCGATCATCGTCAGCGAAAAGCTGGTCAAGGAAGATTATTACACCTCGATTCACATTGAAGAGTTTGAAATCGAGGCGCGCGACACCAAGCTGGGGCCGGAAGAAATCACGCGGGACATTCCCAACATCGCGGAGAATTTCCTGCGCAATCTCGATGAGAGCGGCGTGATCCGGATCGGCGCGACGGTGAAGCCGGGCGACATTCTTGTCGGCAAGGTAACGCCGAAGGGCGAGACGCAGTTGACACCGGAAGAGAAGCTGTTGCGCGCGATCTTCGGTGAGAAGGCGGGCGACGTGAAGGACGCGTCGCTGTACTGCCCGCCGGGCATCGAGGGAACGATCGTCGATTGCAAGGTGTTCTCGCGCAAGGGCGCGGATCTGGACGAGCGGAGCAAGTGGATTCTCGAGCAGCAGGTGGCGCGGCTGCATCGCAACCTCGAAGACGAGAAGCGCATTCTGAACGACGAGCGCGCGAAGCGGCTGGCCGGATTGCTCGAAGGCAAGCAGCTTCTGGCGGATTTGCACGACGAGAAGACGAACAAGAAGCTGTTGAGCAAGGGCGTGGACCTGACGCGGGACGTGATCGAAAAATTGCGCGCCCGCGATCTGAAGCGCATGCGCCTTTCGAACAAGGACGTGCGGCTGAACGAGCAGATCGACGAGATCGAGGAGATGACCTCGCGGCAGATCGCCGTGCTCGAGAAGATCACCGAAGAGAAGATCGCCAAGTTGCGCAAGGGCGACGAACTGCCGCCGGGCGTGATCAAGCTGGTGAAGGTTTACATCGCGATGAAGCGTAAGCTGTCGGTGGGCGACAAGATGGCCGGCCGGCACGGAAACAAGGGTGTCATTGCGCGGATCGTTCCGGAAGAGGACATGCCGTATCTGCCCGACGGGACGCCGGTGGAGATCATGCTGAATCCGCTGGGCGTGCCGTCCCGTATGAACGTCGGCCAGATTCTGGAAACGCACCTTGGCTGGGCGGCGCAGGCGCTGGGCGTGCGGTTCGCTACTCCGGTGTTTGACGGCGCCAGCGAGCGCGACATCAAGGAACAGCTTCTGAAGGCGGGGCGGCCGACGTCGGGCAAGGTGCAGTTGTTCGACGGCATCTCCGGCCAGCCGTTCGAACAGCCGGTGACGGTCGGCTACATCTACATGCTGAAGCTGAGCCACCTGGTGGACGACAAGATCCACGCCCGGTCGATCGGGCCGTATTCGCTGATCACGCAGCAGCCGCTGGGCGGCAAGGCGCAGTTCGGCGGACAGCGGTTCGGCGAGATGGAAGTGTGGGCGCTGGAAGCCTACGGCGCGGCGTACGTGCTGCAGGAGTTGCTGACGGCCAAGTCCGACGACGTGTATGGCCGGGCGAAGATTTACGAAGCGATCGTGAAGGGCGAAGCGGCCGCCGAGCCGGGCGTGCCTGAGTCGTTCAACGTGTTGATCCGCGAGCTGCAGTCGTTGTGTCTCGACGTCGAGTTGATGAAACGGCCCTCCGAAATTCCCGATCTCGCGCTGGCGGCGGATTAGTGGGGATGGCGGTGAGAGGCCAGGCTGTTGGGCAGAAGGTAAACAGGAGACATCATGTATCGTTCCTCTCCGTACGATAGAGCGAATCTGATCGCCGACTTCGATTCCATCCGGATCTCTCTGGCATCGCCGGAAAAGATCCGGAGTTGGTCGCATGGCGAAGTGACGAAGCCGGAAACGATCAACTACCGCACGTTCAAGCCTGAACGGGACGGCTTGTTCTGCGCGCGCATCTTCGGTCCGATCGCCGACTGGGAGTGCTTGTGCGGCAAGTACAAGCGGATGAAGCACCGCGGCGTGATCTGCGACAAGTGCGGCGTGGAAGTGACGCTGAGCCGGGTGCGCCGCGAGCGTCTTGGCCACATTGAACTGGCGAGCCCCTGCTCGCATGTTTGGTTCTTCAAAGGTCTGCCGAGCCGCATCGGATATCTGCTGGACATCACGCTTCGCGAACTGGAGCGGGTACTGTATTTCGAAGCCTACGTCGTGGTGGATCCGGGCGACGTGGCGGAGTTGAAGCGCGGCGAGGTGATCGGCGACGACCGCAAGCGGGCGCTGGACCAGGATTTCGCCGGCCGCTATGTGGCGATGATGGGCGCCGAGGGCATCAAGGAACTGCTGAAGAAGGTGGATGCCGAAGCGCTGAGCCTGGAAATCCGCGACAAGATGAAGACGGAGGTTTCCGCGCAGAAGCGGCTGAAGTACGCCAAGCGGCTGCGCGTGACAGAGAGTTTCCGCAAGAGTGGCAACAAGCCGGAGTGGATGATCCTGGACGTGATTCCAGTGATTCCGCCGGAGTTGCGGCCTCTGGTTCCGCTCGATGGCGGGCGTTTCGCCACCAGCGACCTGAACGACCTGTACCGGCGCGTGATCAACCGCAACAACCGGTTGAAGAAATTGATGGAGCTGCACGCTCCCGACGTGATTGTGCGCAACGAGAAGCGCATGCTGCAGGAAGCGGTGGACGCGCTGTTCGACAACGGCCGCCGCGGGCGTGTGCTGCGGGGCGCCAACAACCGTCCGTTGAAATCGCTCTCCGATACGCTCAAGGGCAAGCAGGGGCGGTTCCGCCAGAACCTGCTCGGCAAGCGCGTGGACTATTCAGGCCGTTCGGTGATCGTGGTGGGTCCGGAACTGAAGCTGAATCAGTGCGGGCTAGCGAAGAAGATGGCGCTCGAGCTGTGCAAGCCGTTTATTTATCACAGGCTCGAACAGCGCGGCCACTGCACCACCATCAAGCAGGCCAAGGAACTCGTCGAGCAGCAGGACCCGGTGGTCTGGGACATCCTCGAAGAGGTCATCAAGGACCATCCGATTCTGCTCAACCGCGCCCCCACGCTGCACCGTCTCGGCATTCAGGCTTTCGAGCCGGTGCTGGTGGAAGGCAAGGCGCTGAAGCTGCATCCGCTGGTGTGTACGGCGTTCAACGCGGATTTCGACGGCGACCAGATGGCGGTGCACATTCCGCTTTCCCCCGAAGCGCAGATTGAAGCTTCCACGCTGATGCTTTCGGCGAACAATATCCTGTCGCCCGCCCACGGCGGCCCCATCGCCATTCCGACTCAGGACATGGTGCTTGGCTGCTACTACCTGACCAAGGCGCGTCCGGGCGCGAAGGGCGAAGGCCGCACCTTTGCGTCGATCGACGATGTGCTGATCGCGCTCGAGATGGGCGAAGTGGAAACGCTGACGCCGATCCGCCTGCGCTATACCGGCCGCGTGATCGACCTTTCGAAGGCGTTCGACAACCAGAATGTGATGCACACCGAGCCGATCGAGTTCGTGAAGCAGTACATGGACACGACGGTGGGCCGCGTCATTCTGAACGATCATCTGCCGGAGGACATGCCGTTCATCAACGGCCTTCTGAAGAAGAAGGGCCTCGGCCAGCTGGTTCAGTATTGCTACCTGAAGTTCGGTCTCCAGACGACCGTGCAGATGCTGGACGAAGTGAAGAACCTCGGGTTCCTGTACGCGACCCGGGCGGGCATTTCGATCGGCGTCGACGACATGGTTGTGCCGGGCGAGAAGCAGGAGCTGGTGCGCAACGCCGAGAAGGAAGTGGTGGCCGTCGAAAGCCAGTATCAGGACGGCGCCATCACCAACGGCGAACGCTACAACAAGATCATCGAAATCTGGTCGCGCGTTACCGAGAAGGTTTCCGATGAGATGTTCACCGCGATGGAGGAAGACGACCGCACCGGCCGTTACCTCAATCCGATTTACATCATGGCGGATTCGGGCGCCAGAGGTTCCAAGCAGCAGATCCGCCAGCTTTCGGGCATGCGCGGACTGATGGCGAAGCCCTCGGGCGAGATCATCGAAACGCCCATCACGGCGAATTTCCGCGAAGGCCTCAACGTGCTGCAGTACTTCATCTCGACGCACGGCGCGCGCAAGGGTCTGGCGGATACGGCGCTCAAGACGGCCGATTCCGGCTACCTGACGCGGCGGCTGGTGGACGTGGCGCAGGACGTGATCGTGACCGAACACGACTGCGGCACCACCGAAGGCATCATCGTCGAGCCCATTATTGAATCGGGCGAAATCATCGAACCGCTGCGCGACCGCATCGTGGGCCGCGTGGCTCTCGAAGACCAGCGCGATTACGAGGGCAACGTGATCGTGGCGGTGAACCAGGAGATCACTGAAGACCTTGCGGCGGCGATTCAGTCGGCCGGTATCGAGCGCGTGAAGATCCGCTCGGTGCTGACGTGCGAATCGAAGCGCGGCGTCTGCGTGATGTGCTACGGCCGCAACCTCGCTACCGGCAGGCTGGTGGAGCTGGGCGAAGCGGTGGGCGTGATCGCGGCGCAGTCGATCGGCGAACCGGGCACGCAGCTTACGATGCGAACGTTCCACATCGGCGGCACGGCGACCAGAATCTCCGAGCAGTCGAAGCAGGACGCCAAATCGGACGGCTTCGCGAAGTACCTGAATATCCAGAGCGTGCGGAACGAGAAGGGCGAGATCATCGCCATGAATCGGAACGGCATTCTGGCGATCGTGGACGACAAGGGGCGCGAAAAAGAACGCTACCCGGTGGTCTACGGCGCGCGCATCACGGTGGCCGATGGCGACCCGATCAAGGCCAATATGGATCTGCTCGAATGGGATCCGTACACGTTCTCGATTCTGACCGAGCTTTCCGGCACGGTGCACTTCAAAGATCTGTAGGAGGGCATCACGCTCGCCGAACAGGTGGACGAAGTCACGGGCATGTCGCAGCTTGTCGTCACGGATTCACCGGACGAAAAGCGGCAGCCGATGGTTCAGATCAAGGGGCCGGACGGCAGCCGCAAGTACCTGATGCCGACTCATGCTCACCTGATGGTTCGCGACAGCGACGAAGTACACGCGGGCGATGTGCTCGCGAAGATCCCGCGCGAAACCACAAAGACCAAGGACATCACGGGCGGTCTGCCGCGCGTGGTCGAACTGTTCGAAGCGCGCAAGCCGCGGGAAGCCGCCATCATGGCGGAGATCAACGGCACGGTGAAGTACGGCGAACTGACCAAAGGCCAGCGCAAGATCTATGTGGTTGGCGAAGATGGCCAGGAACGCGAGTACTCGCTGCCGCGCGGCGTGCACATCAACGTGCAGGAAGGCGAACGCGTGCAGGCGGGCGATCCTCTGATGGACGGCCCGCGCGATCCGCACGACATTCTGGCGATCCGCGGCGAGAAGGAACTGCAGAAGTATCTCGTCAACGAAATCCAGGAAGTCTACCGGCTGCAGGGCGTGAACATCAACGACAAGCACCTCGAAACCATCGTTCGACAGATGATGCGCTGGGTGCGTGTGGAAGATATCGGCGACACGGAATTCCTGCCGGAGGAAGTGGTTGACCGGTTCAAGTTCCGTGGGGAAAACGACCGGGTGATCGAAGCGGACGGGCGTCCGGCGCAGGGCAAGGCCGTGCTGCTGGGCATTACGAAGGCTTCGCTCTCCACCGATTCGTTCATCTCGGCCGCGTCCTTCCAGGAGACGACGCGCGTACTCACCGAAGCCGCCATCAACGGCAAGGTGGATTACCTGCGGGGTCTCAAGGAGAACGTGATTATGGGCCGGCTGGTTCCTGCCGGAACGGGCATGGAATATTATCGCCGGACCAGGATCGCGGGCGAGGACGTGATCGAAGAGCCGGCGCCCGAGCCGTCGCTCGATGCGCTTGCCGGGTATGAGGATGAAGCGAGGCTTCAGTACACCGGCGGGTTGAGCGAGGACCTGGGGCCGGAAGAGCAGATGGCCGAGTAAGTCGGATAAGTTGAGTTAGTAAGTCAGACCGGGCGAATCGCAAGGTTCGCCCGGTTTTTTTTGGGTCAGTTGCTTTCCCTTGTTCTTTGGATGAGTGATGAGTGCACACTCGCAGCCGGGGATAGAGAACCACATCGGGACACTCGCGCCATCAGGCTGCCGCGGCACAATCAGCCGCCGCCTCAGCCCGCCATCACCAGCCCGGACGGCAGTTCTTCCCCGAAAATCCGTCCCAGAGCCTGCTCGTCGCGTTCCGTTTCCCCTTCAACCTGCGCGATCCGATGCGCGTCCGTAAGCCTGGCCCGCACGGCCGCGAATGCCGCCGCTGCCACATCCCGCACAGGATCTCCTGTACGCCTCGCAAGCGAAACCAGAGCATCGTCGGATTTCTCAGCCGGAAGAACCGCCTCAATCCACCTCGCCGCCACAGCGGGCGAAAGCACCTGATTCGCCGGTCCGTAGAACAACTGCCGCGCCCCCAGTCTGGAGATGCACCACAGCGCCGTATCGCTGAAGCCGCCCTCGCGGCCCTGCTTCACCAGCGCGTCTCCCAGCTGCGTCCGCGTCTGCGCCGGGATCAGTTCCATGCTGGAAGCGGTGCGCCACATCTCGCGCAGCAGGCTGTTGTTCAGGCGGGGCGGTTTCTTCCCCGGCTTCGGCAGCAGATTCGGCAGCAGCCTCTGCACAATGTCCATCTGCTGATTGCGATTCAGCCCGCCCGCAAGACGTCCCCAGAAGATCCACCAGTCGATCTCGTTCTGCGCCTGGTTCGCGAATGCCGGCCCGCCGGCATAGATTCGCCGGACCTGTTCGATGCGATATTCGTCGCCGATATAGCCGAACCCAGGCCGCAGGCAGAAGCCGCCGAGATTCAGCCAGCGCACCTCATGCGCCGCGCTGCGTTTTCGCGTTTCGATCAGTTCGAGAAATACGTCCGCCAGCCTGCGCGCCACTTCCACCGGCCATGATCCGCGCCCCAGCCCGAGAGCAGACTCCAGCTTCGAAGGCAGCTCCGCGGGCGCAATCGCATCCGATGTGAACGTGCTCAACACCATCTGGCGCGCGGCGTCCACCGCCTCCTGGCTCACCACCGCCGCCGGCCTTCGCGTGCCTGCCGCCGCGCCGTTCGCCGCCTGCTTCCGCAGCTGGAACTGCAGACGCCAGCGGTTCTCGCTCACCTTCGAATCGCACCACGTCTCTAGCGTCCCAATCTCAGTGAGCCGCGCGCCCAGCTTCACCGGAACCAGCCGCTCGCCGCCCTTGCCGAAGCGGATCACCGCTTCGAGCGGCGCATGCTGGTGAATCTCCTCGCCCTCGCCGAACCGGACCACCTCACCGGGCTTGTCCTCGGTTCGCGTCAGCGAACTCAGCAGCCGGAACACTACCGGCCGGTTCGCCACAAGCTGTAAATCCTCGCGGTCCACCTCGACGGTGTCGCCTTCCTCGGCGCCGCGCGGCACCAGACACACCGCCGAGTGGTCCTCCAGTCCCACGTAATAAGAGCGCGGCAAGCCGCCCCGCACCAGCACGCCCGAGCCGGTCGATCGCACATAGGAGTAATAAGCCGCACCGCTTGCGACGGCCAGATCCAGATCGCGGTTTTCGAAAATCTCCGGCCGCTTCCCGTACCAGTGCTCGAGCAGGTCAGCCACCCGCTGCCGCAAGATCTCCGGGATGAAGAATCCGCCGTTGAACAGGATGGCGTCCGGCTGCTGTCCGGCCTGCTCCAGAAACGCCGCCAGATGCCGGCTGATCGCCGGATCGGACACATACGGCAAGCCGAGCTCACGGAACAGAGACCGCTTTTCTTCTTTCGGCTTCTCACCCGCTGGCGTCATCGGAAGAAAGCCGTCCAGCGCCAGTTCCAGCGCTTCGGCGCGCGTAATCTGCGTCTTCAGCGCTCCGCCGATCAGCGACGAGCCGGTCCCCAGCACATTGATCTCAACCGATTCGCGATGCGAATCGCACAGCAGCATCTCCTTCGCCGCCGAAGCCTGCCGCCGCAGTCCGCTGCGCTGCCGGATGGAGAGCTGTTTGCCCAGCCGCGTTTCAGCCAGCCACGCCAGCGTGAGATCCAGATTGTCGCCGCCAAGCAGCAGGTGCTTGCCTACCGCCGTCCGCGTGAAATCGATGCGATCCCCTTCACGCGATACCCGGATCAGCGAGAAGTCCGTCGTGCCGCCGCCCACATCGCAGATCAGCACCACCTGCCCGTCCCGCAGCATCCTTCTGGAGCGGGTGAAATTGTTGGCGAACCATGAATAGAATGCCGCCGCGGGCTCCTCCTGTCTCGAGCATCGACGGCAGCAGGCGTTCATCGTGTTGCAGGTCGGCGTCGATCACCGCGAGATA
>DAIDIH010000210.1 GCA_027459465.1 Bryobacterales bacterium
GGCGCGGTGGGCGAAGTCGAGGAAGAACTGGCGGATTGCCGGCTGGGGGTAGGGGATAAAAGGAGGGGGCATGAGCAGGACCGCGGCGGCTCCGGCGGCAGAGGCTTCCTGGGCGAGCCAGACGGCGCCGTCTAGGGTGGAGTGGGAGGCGTTGACGATGACGGGAACTCGGCTGCGCTTTCCCGCAAGCGCGGCGGCTTTGGCGCGGCTGTCGAGGTCGAAGTGAAAGAATTCGCCAGTGGTGCCGAGCAACACAATGCCGCTAAGGTGCGCAGCGCCGAGGAAATCGACGACTTCAAGCATGGCGGAGAGGTCGATGGAGTCGGAGCCGGCTTTGCGGGGCGTGACTGCAGCCGCGAGGACGCCGGAGGGCGCGAAGGCGGCAGGGGAGGATTCAGCCATACTGCCCCAGGATATCCGATTGGAGCAGCGGGGCTTTCGTGGTGTAGGGGCGTTTAGTTTTTGAGGACGTGGGTGTTGGCACAAGTCGTGATCAGCACGATTGGCACGTCAAGGCCGCCGCAACCCCTGATTCCACAGTCCTTGTTAAAGTCGGAAGCCTTCACGACGCGCCCATAGATGACCGCCCACTCGTTCGGCACGCTTCGCTCGCCAGCGTAGGTAATGGTTCCACCTTGCTCCCTAAAGCTTGCCACCGTGTGCGAGCCGAAGACCGTCGTCTCGCGCACTGCGGACAGTTTCACGGCGATGAGCGCGGGATCGAGAGCAGGAGTATCGGCCGGTGGTTTGGGCATGCCTTCTTCCGCGTAAGCCCAGACGATCAGTTTGGTTGTCCAGACGTGGCCGTGAGTGACCACCGGGTGAGGACAGCGATCCTGCGACAGGAATTCGTAATCGTCAATGAGGGACACCCTGCCCTCGAGACGGCCGACGACGGCTACCGAGGTATTGGCGTATTGGTTCAGATTCGCCAGGAGCTCGCAGACCGTGACCACCTTAATTTGGGGAGCCGGCGACGGTTGAGCGCGGAGGATGCCGCAGGCGAACACGGAGACGATAGTCCAGCGACACGAGAGCGGGATCTGGCAGCTATCGCAAATCATCCATGGGTGCGGCGAAGCGATGCCGGGCGGGCTCGCGACGGGGACGCGATATCCTCGAAGCAGGCGGTACTGGGCATGAAGTGGAGCGGACGGTTGGGACGACTGGTGGCTGCGGGCGTGCTGGCGAGTTCGCTCTTTGCGTTTCAGAAGCCGTTCCGCGAGTATGGGGGCGTCGAGTACGACCACGAAATTCCGTTGCCGCCGGACTGGCAGGAGAAGACGGAGTGGGCGTTTGCGCGGCTGATGTACCCGCCGGGGGAAAACGACGGATATCGCGGGCGGTTCGACGGGGACTGGCGGCTCGGGTACTCGCTCTGGACGCAGGATTATCCGAGGGCGGACCGGCATTTTTCGCTTGCCGTGCGGCGACTGACGCGGATCCACGTGCGAAGCGTGGAGCAGCCGGTGAGCCTCGACGACGGCGATGACGTCTACAACTGGCCGTGGCTGTATGCGGTACAGACAGGAGAATGGGGGATTACGCGCGCACAGGCGGCGAAGCTGCGCGATTATCTACTGCGCGGCGGGTTCTTTATGGCGGATGATTTTCACGGGGAGTTCGAATGGTCGGTTTTCGAGGCGAGCATGAAGATGGTGTTCCCCGACCGACCGATCGTGGAAATTCCGGATTCGGATCCTATCTTTCGTACGGTGTATGACCTGACCAATCGGTATCAGATCCCGGGGCGGGCGCACTTGCGGCTAGGCTATAAGAACGGCGGGCGCGTGCCGCACTGGCGCGCGATCTACGACGACAAGCATCGCGTGATGGTGGCGATTTCATATAACTCCGACATTGGGGATTCGTGGGAGTGGGCGGACGATCCGAGGTATCCGGAGAAGTTTTCGGCGCTCGGGATCCGGATTGGGGTGAATTACATCGTGTATGCGATGACGCATTAGGCGAAGCCGCAGCCGGCTACGAGGGTCCCCGAGATCCTCTTAGGAATTCCGGCGAAGAAAGATGCAAGCGTGTCGCTGCGCAATGGCGTCTACTGCGTCGGGTCATCTTTGAGGGCGGCCGCGGCAGCGAGTTGAGCCAGTTTCCGGGGGTCCAGCATGTGGCGGGGCCGGAAATCCTTGCGGGTCCACTTCATGCCGGGGGTGAATTCGATGCCGACGAAGTAGCCGATTTCGCGGAAGATGCACCAGCGGACGGTGGCATCGAGGATTCCCTTGGGGTGGGTGAGGCGGAGTTTCGACTGGAGCGGCAATGGGCGGTCAAGCTGCACGCAGGCGCCGTGAGGAGAGATGTCCTCAAGGTTGGCCATAAATTTCCGGTGCTTGCCGTGGCCGTCCTTCCATTCGACGGCTACCAAGTCCGAACAGAGGATGCGTGGCTCGCTGCGCCTGTCTTGCATAGTCTCACCCACATGATCGGCAGTTTGTGACGGGACATTAGACCGGGGAATGCCGATTCCGGGCTCGCCGTTACCCTATTTTGACTCGGATATTTGCCCGGCGGGCGATTTGCAGTGCATCTCGAGGCCGACGGCCCAACGACGCTCGAAGCCCTTCCAATAGTGGTTGCCGTCGCTGAAGGCGGCGCCGGCGGACTGACCCGGTGGCAACGGCCACCGGCCGTCATTGGATTTCACGGGGCTGACATATAAAAAGGACCGGCGGGACTCGTCGCCCTTCAGGTAGAGGTCGAGGAATGCGCTGATGAAGTGCTGGTTGATGGCGGTGATGCGGTCCTTGCGCCAGACCGGTTCATCGAAAAACGTACGTGTCTCGAATGTTTCGAGTGCGAGGGGCGGAGGAGGGTTGCCGCCGACATTGTGACGGGCGTCTTCGTACACCAGCAGGCAGCGGTCGGAGTGGATCGATTCCTCGAAGGCAGGCTCGATGCCGTGGGAGAAATCCGAGACATCGTCCTGGTCGCCGGCGATGAAAAGAAGTGGGATTCGGATTTGGGCCAGACCTGCGGCATCCCAACTGTTGTAGGGAGGTTGATTGCCCCAGGGTGCGATGGCTACGACGGCCTTCAGATTCGCCGGGTGGGAAGTTGCGAAGGTGTTGCTGGTTTCGGTCCAGGCGTCGAAGTAGCCGCCAGGAACGAGTCTTCCAGCAGCGGCGTGAGAACTGTAGGGAGCGCCGGCGGTGGCTAGGGCTCCGTAGCCGCCCATCGAATACCCGACAAGCGCGGTGCGCGACGGATCCAACAAGCCATGCAGGAAATTTTCCGGGTCGCCTGCGAGTGCGCTGAGGGTCGAGAGGGTGAAGATCTGGTCGGCGGAGCGGTTGAGGAGTGTGCTCTGGAAGCCGCGCACGGCTCCGGTGACGGAATCGGTGTGGTCGATAGCGGCGACGACGTAGCCTTTCGAAGCGAGGTTCTCGGTGAGATAGCTCAGGAAAAAGCGGGATCCAGGGTAGCCGTGGCTGACGACGACCAAGGGAAATGGTCCGGAGGAGGAGGGAGGGGCGTCACG
>DAIDIH010000211.1 GCA_027459465.1 Bryobacterales bacterium
CGCAGTTCCTCGATCACACGATGAATCTCCAGCCGCACCTGCGGATCCAGCCCCGTCGTCGGCTCATCCAGAAACAGCAGATCCGGATCGTTCACCAGCGCAAGCGCCAGCGCTACCCTCTGTTTCTGCCCGCCCGAAAGCCGCATGTAATATTCATTGCGTTTGTCGCTAAGCTGCAGCCGCTCGAGCAGCGCCCCGGTCGAACTGGTCCGCGAGTACGACGAGGCGAATAACTCGAGCGCCTCATGTACGCGAATCTTCGGAGGCAGATTCGTCGCCTGCAGGCAGACGCCGATCCGGTCCTTCAGCGACCGGATCTGCACGCCCGGGTCGAAACCCAGCACGCGCACCTCGCCCGCCGTGCGCGGCCGCAGCCCTTCGAGAATTTCCACCGTCGTCGTCTTCCCCGCGCCGTTCGGCCCAAGCAGCCCGAACACCTCGCCCGAGCGCACTTCGAAGTCGATGCCCCGCACCGCCTCCACCGCGCCGTACGACTTGCGCAGCCCGGCAACAGAGATCGCGCACCCGTCGGCGGCCATGGAATCTTCTAGCCGCGCGCCGGGCCCTTGGCCAGCACCTCGAGCAGAGCCCGGCAGAACGCCGGCAGATCCTCCGGCTTCCGCGACGTCACCAGGTTCCTATCCACCACCACTTCGCTGTCTTCATACTGCGCGCCGGCGTTCATCACATCGTCCTTGATCGCGAAGAAACACGTGGCCTTCCGGCCTTTCAGCACGCCCGCCGAACACAGCACCCACGGGCCATGGCAGATGCTCGCCACCAGTTTGCCCTGCGCGTCCATCTCCTTCACGAACTGCGTCGCCCGCGCGTGCCGGCGCATATGATCCGGCGCGTAACCGCCCGGAATCACCACACCGTCATAGTCCGCCGGCCGTAACTGCTCGTAAGATTTCTGCGCCACCGCCGGATAGCCGAACTTACTCGCGTAAGTCTTGCCCGCTTCGAACCCTACTAAGATGGCTTCCACGCCCGCTTCCTGCAGGCGGAAATACGGGTACCAGACTTCCATCTCCTGATACATTGCGTCGACATACACCGCCACGCGGCGGTTTTGAAGACCGGTTCCTTCGCTCATGATCTCCCCATTCTAACTTCCACTTACCTTACCGCCCGGACGACCCGAACCCTCCCGCGCCGCGCGCGCTCTCGGCCAGGTTTCCCTCCACCCACTCGACGCGCTCATACCGGGCGATCACCATCTGCGCGATCCGGTCGCCCTTCTCCACTACGTAAGGCTCCGCGCCGAGGTTCAACAAAATCACCCGAATCTCGCCCCGATAGCCCGGATCGATCGTCGCCGGAGAGTTCGGCAGCGTGATCGAGTGCTTCAGCGCCAGCCCGCTCCGCGGCCGGATCTGCGCCTCATATCCCGGCGGCAACTCGATCGCCAGCCCCGTCGGAACCAGCGCCGCCTTGCCCGGCAGAAGCGTCACCGCCTCGAGCGCCCGCAGATCCATCCCGGAATCCTCCTCCGGACCGTGCGCATAGGCCGGCAACTCAGCCTCGGGTGACAGTTTCTGAATTCGAATTTCCATGGAATCCGTTATCATAGCGTCTTGCCCGCCGGAAACCCCAAGCGAGTCCTCACCGTCGCCCCGATGCCGCCCGAGCAGTGCGCCTACGCGCTGGCTCGCTACAGCCGCTCGCCCGATTCCATCCGGGATTCCATCGCCTGGGTGCGAAGCCACGACGCGAAAAAGTTCCTCGAAAGCTTCTACTTCCAGTACGGCCACGCCTCCATCGCCGACTTGGGTCACGTCACGCTCTGCTTCGAAGGCATCAGCGAACTCGCCGCCGCCGAAATCGAAGACGAAGTGCTCTGGGACGGCCAGGCGCGCTCGTCGCGCTATCAGAATTTTTCCCGCTCGGGCGTCGTCGATCCGCCCGAATTCGACGACTTGCAGCGCGCCCGCTACCACGCCGAAGCCCAGGCGTTGATCGAAGGCTACACCACCACCCACGCCGCCGCCCTCGAGGCTCTCCGCGACCGCCTGCCCCGCCCGGATGACATGAAACCCGACGCCTACGAGCGCAACCTCGCCGCCCGCGCCTTCGACGTCGCCCGCTACCTTCTCCCCTTCGGTGTCCCCACCGGCGTCGGCCAGATCACCAGCATCCGCACCCTCGAGCGCCAGGTCCGCCGCCTCCGCGCCTCCGCCTACGCCGAACTCCGCTCCCTCGCCGCCGAAATCGCCGCCGCCTGCGAAGCCCCGCCCGACTGCACCTTCGAGGACAGCGCCTCTCACCCCGTCGCCCCCACCCTTGCCCGCCACCTCGAACCCGACGAGCACTCGATCCGCTCCCGCGAAGACCTCCGAACCTGGGCCGCGCAAAACCTCCCGCCCCGCCCGCCGCACTCAGACGAGATGGTCTCCCTCACCCGCGCCGACGACATCCCCGCCGACATCGCCGCCACGCTGCTCTACCCCGTCACGGACTGGCCCTACGCCGCGCTGTACGAATTCACCCGCTCGGCCGGCGCAAAACTCCGCGCCGAAATCGTCGACGCCGCCCTCCGCTCCCGAACGTCGAAAGACGAACTGCTCCGCGGCTTCCGCGGCGGCCCCTACGTCTTCGACCTCGTCATCGACATCGGCGCCTACCGCGACCTCCACCGCCACCGCCGCTGCCACCAGTTCCGCCAAACCTATACCGGCGATCTCGGCTTTTCGACCCCACCCCTGCTTGCCGAAATCGGCCTCGCCGCCGCCTACTCCTCCACCATGAGCCGCGCGCTCGCCGCCGCGCACGAACTTCCCGCCCCGGGTTCTCACTACGTCCTGCCCCTCGGCACGCGTTCCCGCTTCTTGTTCAAAATGGATTTCGCCGAAGCCGAATACATTTCCCGCCTCCGCTCCGGCGTGAAAGGCCACTTCAGCTACCGCGAAGTCGCCTGGCGAATGAAAGAAAAGATCGAACAACTCGAGCCCGAATTGGGGCGCCTCATCCAGGCCACGCCGCCCTGGGTCGAGGACCCTCTGCGCCGGTAGTCTGCACCCACCTCCCGGTAAATCTTTCCTGACTCCACCCGCGCGAGCGTAACTGTTTTTCCCTTCGTCGCGCTAAGCCTCTGAAATCGCAAGCCGCGGCTCTCTGGCATCGCGCTTGCTCCAGACTTGCTTCGAACCCGGTCACATGGCTCCCGGGTTCGGAGGAGAGGGAAGACCGCGCGCCGGCCCATCGCCCCCGCGGTCTTCCCTGATTTTTCAGCCTCCCTAAACCCCCGCCGCCCGCGCCAGCGGCCTAAATCCCTCCAGACTTCGCAGTTTCGCTGTGAGCGTCGTGCGCTTCAGCCCCAGCAGGTTTGCCGCCAGCGTCTTGTTCCCGCCGGCTTTCTCGAGCGCCTGCCTCAGAATGTCCAACTCAATCCCACCCACCGTGCTCTCGTAATCGAGCCCATGCTCCGGTACCTCGACAAACGCCCGCGGCGCCGCCTGTACGGGCTTGCTTGCCGACGGCAGCGTCGCAAAATCGCTCAGCTCGAGCAGAATCCGCTCCCCGCTCAGCGCCACCGCCATCTCCACCGCGTTCTCCAGTTGCCGCACATTTCCCGGCCAGTCCAGCCGCTCCAGCCAGCCGAGCGCCTCGCGGCTGATCTGCTTTCGCGGCAAACCCTCCACCTCGCAGATCCGGTCCAGAAACAGGTCCACCAGGTACGGAATGTCCTCCACCCGCTCGCGCAGCGGCAACAGAGGAATCGGCACCACGCTCAGCCGGTAAAAAAGATCCTCCCGGAACTTCCCTTCCCTCACCAGCGCCGCCAGATCCGTGTTCGTCGCCGCAATCAGGCGGAAATCCACCCGCACCGTCTCCGAGCTTCCCAATCGTTGGAACTCCCGCTCCTGCAGCACCCGCAGCAGCTTCGCCTGCAGGTTCAGCGGCATGTCCCCGATCTCGTCCAGAAACAGCGTCCCGCCGTCGGCTTGCTCAAACCGGCCCGTCCGCGGCGCGCTCGCTCCGGTAAACGCCCCACGGACATGTCCGAAAAGCTCCGCTTCAAGCAGCGTCTCCGGCACCGCCGCGCAGTTCAGCGCCACAAGCTGCCGCGCCGCGCGGTTTCCCGCCGCGTGCACAGCCCGCGCCACAACTTCTTTCCCCGTGCCCGTTTCCCCGGTGATCAGCAGCGTGCACCGGCGCTCCGCCACCAGTCGTATCGTCGCCGCCACGTCCCGCATGGCCCGGCTTGGCCCGAGAACGATCTCTTTCATAGTCCGCTCTTCCATCGGCCCCCGGCCCAAAACATTTAGGGAAAAATCACCCTATTCCCGCCTTAACATCGGCCTATCGCCCCCTACGGCGATCCCCTCACTCCCGCCCCCGAAACCGCTCCATCTCCCGCCGTTCCCTCTTCGAGGGCCTCCCAAACTCCCAAGAGCCCGCCATCGCCTTCCGCTCCTCCGCCCCCTTCAGCCGCCTCTCTTTCCCCGCTTCCGTCTCCCGGTACAGCCCCTGCGCCACCGCCGCCGACCCCCGCATCTCGCTCAGCCCCAGCACCTCCACCTCCCACTCGCCCCCGTCGTTTTTCACCTTCAGCACATCCCCCACGCGCACCTCCCGCGCCGGCTTCGCCCGCATCCCGTTCGCCTCCACCCGCCCCATCTCGCACGCCTTCCCCGCCAGCGTCCGCGTCTTGAAAAACCGCGCCGCCCACAGCCATTTATCCGCCCGCACGCCCGTCATGCTCCCATTCTCCGCCTCCATCCCTCCGAATGAATATAATCGGGGGATTGTGCCCACGGAGCCGCAAACAAAGTTGATCGCCATCTACCCCGGATCCTTCGACCCCCTCACCAACGGCCACCTCGACGTCATCGGCCGCGCCAGCCGCCTCGTCGATCACCTCGTCGTCTCCGTGCTCCGGAACGAAGCCAAGGCCGCGCTGTTCACCGTCGACGAGCGCACCGAAATGATCCGCGAGGCCGTCGCCAACCGCCCCAACGTCAGCGTCGAATCCTTCGACGGCCTCCTCGCCGATTACGCCGCCCGCCGCGGCGCACGCCTCATCATCCGCGGCATCCGCGCCATCTCCGACTACGAATACGAACTCCAGATGGCCCTCATGAACCGCCGCCTCCGCCCCGAAGTCGAAACCGTCTTCCTCCTCGCCGGCGAGGCTTTCTCCTTCGTCAGCTCCCGCCTCGTCAAAGAAGTCCTGAGCCTCGGCGGCGACATCCACGGCTTCGTCCCCGACTCCGTCGAACAACGCCTCCGCGCCCGCCTCGGACGCTGAACGTTCGCTCTCCGCTCTCCCACCGTACGGAAACCGTTCACCCGCCACCGGTCTTTGCTCCCCCTCCTGCCCCTTTTTCAACTACTTACGAGACTCCTCTCCCTGGCACTCGCCTTGCCCTTCTCCCTCCCGGAGTCTCACAATGAAATGGATTTCTACTTTCCTCGCCTTTTCCGCTCTCGGCCCTGGACCGCTCTTCGCCCAGCGTCCGCCCACGCCCACACCGCCTGATGCCTCCGCCGCAACCGTCACCCTCTCCGGTGCCATCCAGCAGATCAACTATGACCCCGAAGGCAGAGTCAACGGCTTCCTCCTCGCCCCCGACACCCTCGTCCCCGTCCCGCCCGACTGGGTCGTCCAGTTCGGCAACACACTCCGCGCCGGCGCCTCCGTCCGCGTAACGGGCACGCCCGCCGTCACGCCCTTCGGGATGCGCGTACTTGACCCTGCCTCGATCGCCCTCGCCGGCCATACCCTCACCCTCGGCCAACCCGCTCCTCCCTTCCCCTACGCCGGCCAAAGCACAATCCGTCAAATCAACTACGGCCCCCAAGGAGAAGTCAACGGCTTCCTGCTCGCCAACGGCGTCCTCGCCCACACCCCACCCTTCAGCGCCAATGACGCTTCCCTCCTCAAACCCGGCGCCCGCATCTCCGTCTCCGGCTTCGCTCACATAACGCCCGCCGGCCTCACCGTCGTCGACGTCCAGTCCCTCTCCGCCAACGGCCAGACCCTGGCCCTCAATCTACCCCCCGCACCCGCCCCTCGCCCCCGCCGCGGCCTCCGCCCCGGACCCCCTCCACCTCCACCCCCTCCACCTCATAACGCTCTTGCCGCCCCACCCCCTCCCGGCGACTGACACAAACCCGCCAATGCAGCCTCCGCTCCCGCGGCGCAGCCTCTTCGCCCTCAACGCCGCCAACTTCTTTCAGGCCGAGACCGCCGGCGTCCTCCTCCCCGTCCTCGGCGTCGTCTTGCGCGAAGCGCATTGGAACTACGCCTCCATCGGCGTCGCCACCGCCGCCTGCGGCTTGGGTACCCTCCTGTTCCAAGCCGCGGCCGGCTGCTTCACCGACCGCTTCCCCCGCCACCGCCTCACTCTCGCCCTCGTCTCCCTCCTCACCGCTCTCTGCCTCGCCCTCCTGCCCTTCGAACCCCAAACCTGGTCCTGGCTCGACCCATCCCTCTTCCTCTACGGCGCCCTCTCCGCCTTCTTCGGCCCCCTCCTCGCCGCCGTCGCCCTCGGCCTCGCCGGCCACAACGCCCTCAATAAAGTCATCGGCCGCAATCAACTCTGGAACCACGCCGGCAACGTCGCCGCCGCCCTGCTCGCCGCCGCCCTCATCCCCCTCGCCGGCCTACGTTCCGTCTTCTTCCTCGCCGCCGCCGGTGCCCTCCTCACCGCCCTTTCCGCCCTCGCCCTCCACGCCCCCGATCTCGATGCCCGCCTCGCCACCGGACTCACGCCCCAAGCCCGCCGCCCCGTTCCCTGGTCCCACCTCCTCCGCCAAGCCCGCGTCCGCTACGCCCTTCTCGCCATCGCCCTCTTCCATCTCGCCAACGCCCCTATCCTCCCCTTGGCCGCCCTCTACGCCCACTCCCTCGGCGCCTCCGACTCCCTCACCACCGCCACCGTAACCGCCGCCCAAATCGTCATGGCCCCGGTCTCCCTCCTCGCCGGCCGCCTCTGTGATTCCTGGGGACCGAAACCCGTCCTCGCCCTCGCCTTCTGGGTCCTCCCCTTCCGCATCCTCTGCTACCCGTTCGCCTCCACCCCCTACGCCGTCGTCGCCCTGCAACTGCTCGACGGCATCGGCGCCGGCATCTTCGGCGTCGCCGTCGTCGCCTTCACCGCTGGCATCACCCGCGGCCAGGGCCATTTCAACGGCCTCCTCGGCGCATTCAATACCGCCGTCGCGCTCGGCGGAGTCGCCGGCCCCGTCCTCGCAGGCTTCCTCCTGGAACACCTCGGCTTCGCCCCCGCCTTCCACTCCTTCGCCGCCCTCTCGCTGCTGGCCGCCCTCCTGTTCACCGCCAGAGTCCCGGCCGCCCCCTCCCGCGCCCCTCGCTACCCTTCCATCCCGTACTCCCGCATCTTGCCGTACAGCAGCCGCCGCTGAATCCCCAGCCTCTCAGCCGCCTTCGTCTTGTTTCCCCCCGCCTCCGCAAGCGCCCGCTCCACCATCGATCGCTCCAGTTCTTGGATATTCCGCCACCATCCCTGCTCAAGCGGCGCCTGCTCGCTCCACTTCACTCCCCCGCTGCCCGCCCGCTCCCCCAACCGGATCTCATCGGCATCGATCACGCCATCCCGAGCCACCACCAGCGCCCGCTCGATCGTGTTCTCCAACTGCCGCACGTTCCCCGGCCAGTCGTACTCGCACAACCGGCTCATGGCCGCCGCCGTCACCGACACCGCCCGCCCCGACCGCCCCAGAAAATGCTCCACCAGCTTCGGAATATCCTGCTTCCGCTCCCGCAGCGGCGGCAGCCACACCGTCACAACATTCAGCCGGTAGTACAAATCCTCCCGAAACCGCCCCTCCTCGAGCTCCCGCTCCAGATCCCGCGACGTCGCCGCAATCAACCGGATATCCACCGCAATCGGCGAATTGCTGCCCAGCCGCTCGATCCTCCGCTCCTGCACCGCCCGCAGCAGCTTCGATTGCAATCCCGGCGATAACTCCCCAATCTCGTCGAGAAACAGCGTCCCATGGTTGGCCTCCTCAAACCTCCCCACCCGCCGGTTCGCCGCGCTCGTGAACGCTCCCCGCTCGTGCCCGAACAGCTCGCTCTCCAGCAGCGCATCCGGAATCGCCGCGCAATTCACCGCCACCATCGGCGCCCCTGCCCGCGCGCTGTTGCCGTGAATCGCGTTCACCACCAGCTCCTTCCCCGTTCCTGTCTCCCCCCGCACCAGCACCGTCGCATCCGAGCACGCCAGTTGCCCGATCAGCTTATACACCCGTTGCATCGCCGGGCTGTCGCCCACCAGCACCGTCCTCGCCGCCGCCTCGAGCGGCGCCGCCCCTCGCACCGCCCGCCGGTGATCCACCACCCGCCGCACCACCCGCAGCACTTCCGCAAAATCCAGCGGCTTGGTCAGATAGTCGTACGCCCCGCACTTCATCGCCTCAATCGCCGTCCCGCTGTCTCCATACGCCGTCATCACAATGTAGGCTGGCTGCCCCGCCCGCCCCCGCGCCCGCCGCAGCAGCGCCAGCCCATCCAGCTCCGGCATCCGCACATCCAGCAGCACCACCGCCGGCCCCTCCCTCCGGATCGCTTCCTCGGCCTGCCGCCCGTCTTCGGCCACCGCAACGCGAAACCCCTCCGCCGCCAGCAGCCTCGCCAGCGCCTCCCGCGCCGTCTTCTCATCCTCAGCAATCAGAATTCCTCCGTCGTCGGACACACCCGCTCCTTTCCCGCCCCCGGAAGCCGCAGCGCAAACACCGCACCCGGCCGGCTCCCCTCATACCGCAGCTCACCCCCGATCGCAGCCATCAGTTCGCGGCTCACCGCCAGCCCCAATCCCGTACCCCCGTCCCGCCCCGTGTGAAACGCCTCGAACAAATGCTCCTCGTCCTCCCCGCTCAGCCCCGGCCCCCGGTCGCAAACCCGCACCACAATCCCCTCCTCCTCCCGCTCCACCCTCACCTCCACCACCTCACCCGCCGGCGACGCCTGAACCGCGTTCAGCACCACGTTAAACAGCGCCTGCCGGAACCGGTCCGGTTCCCCCGCCGCCCGCGCCCGCTCCTCGCCGCCCGCCTCGATCCTCACGCCCTTCCCCGCCGCCTCCGCTTCCAGCATCCCAATGCACTGCCGCGCCGCCTCCGCCGCATCAAACACCGCCGGCCCTCCCGCCGGCCTCCGCCCGAACTCGAGCAGATCCGACACCAGCCGGTTCAATCGGTCCACCTCCCCCTTCACCGCCTCGAACTCCTCCTCCCGCGCCTTCCCCGCCCGCGATTCCCGCTCCAGCACCTCGATCGCCAGCCGCATCGAATTCAGCGGATTCCGGATTTCATGCGCCACCTTCGCCACCAGCCGCCCCATCGCCCGCAGCCGGTCCTCCCGCCGCAGCTCGCCCTCCAGCCTCTGCCGCGCCGCCGCCATCCGGTTGATCGCCGCGCACGCCGCCCCAAACTCATCGCCTCGTTCCGGCAGCCGGTGGCTCAGGTCCCGCTCGAGCACCCGCAAACCACTCTCCACCTCCGCCAGCCCCCGATGTAGCCGCAAAGCCGCCGCCAGCGCCGCTCCCAGACTCAGCATCGCCAGCCCCGTCAACGCTCCCAGCAGCACGTTGTGCCGCAGGCTTCCCCCCGCCTCCTCCGGCGCCCGCTTCATCACCCAAGCCACCGCCCCGCACCCCGACCGCCGCGCCCGCAGCACCACAAGCTCCTGCGCCCCCCGCAGCAGCATCGACCCCACTCCGGTCCGGCTCGCCGCCCGCACCGTCTCCTCAATCGACGGTCTCTCGGCCAGCGGCACATCCGTCTTCCGCCCTCCCACATCGTGCGTCGGGAACGCATAACCCACCAGCTCCCCGCCCCAAAAATACCCGCCCTCCACCCCCGGATACGCCCGCAGCACCCCTGCCGTGATCTCCCGCAGCGCCGCCTCCGGCCCCGCCCCCATCCGCCCCTCGCACTCCCGCCCCAACTCCCCCAGCGCCTGATCCAACTGCCGCACCGTCTCCCCCACGATCGCCCTCTCGGCACGCGCCATCGCGTCCCGGATCAATAAAAACGCCACCGCCCCCACCAGCACCCCGGCACAGCCGATGAACGCCAGTTGCCACTGCAGCCGGTTCCGCATCCTTCCTCCCAGCCTACCGCCGCCTTGTAATAATAGAAGAAATGTCCACCGCAACATCGGAAGCCCTCCAGGCCAGACTCGCCCTCGCCGAGCGCATGAGCTGGATCAGCGAATCCTCCACCATGAAAGTCGCCGCCGAAGCCGGCAAACAAAAGGCCGCCGGCATCGACGTCGTTGACTTCGGCGCCGGCGAACCCGACTTCCCCACCCCCGACAACATCAAGAAAGCCGCCATCCGCGCCATCGAGGCCAACTTCACCAAGTACACCCCCGCCAGCGGCACCCTCGAACTCAAACAGGCCCTCTGCGAGCGCCACCGCGTCGACTACGGCACCAACTACACCCCCGCCGAGTGCCTCGTCACCGTCGGCGGCAAGCACGCCATCTTCGATCTCACCCAGGCTCTGCTCAACCCCGGCGACGAAGTCATCATCCCTGTCCCCTACTGGGTCACCTACAAGGATGTCGTCCAATACGCCGGCGCCCGCTGCGTCTTCGTCGAAACCTCCGAGGCCGACGGCTTCACCTTCACCGCCGAGTCGCTCGCCCCGCACATCACGCCCAAAACCCGGCTGATGATCATCAACTCCCCCTCCAACCCCAGCGGCGCTGTCCTCAGCCGCCAGGAGTTCGAGAAGATCCACCGCCTCACCCTCCAGCACGGCATCTGGCTCATGACCGACGAATGCTACTGCCGCTTCCTCTATGAAGACGAGCCGTTCTCCATCGCCGCCGCGCCCGGCGCCAAGGAAAACGTCGTCGTCGCCGGGTCGCTGTCGAAAACCTACTCGATGACCGGCTGGCGCATCGGCTTCGTCCTCGGACCCAAACCCGTCATCGCCGCCATGGCCACGCTGCAAAGCCACTCGACCTCGAACCCCACCTCCATCGCCCAGAAAGCCGCGGTGGAAGCCGTCAGCGGCCCGCAAGATTCCATCCCCGCCATGCTCGCCGAATATCGCACCCGCCGCGATTACGTGATCTCGCGCCTCCGCCGGATCCCCGGCGTCAAGGCCGCCGAGCCCAAGGGCGCTTTCTACGCTTACCCGAACGTCTCCTGCGCCTTCCACCAGGGCATCACCTCCGCCTTCTCCTTCGCCGAACGCCTGCTCGCCGAAGAGCACGTCGCGGTTGTCCCCGGCGAAGCCTTCGGCACCACCGACCACATCCGCATCTCCTACGCCACCTCGATGCGCGAACTCGAACGCGGCCTCGACCGCCTCGCTGCCTTCATCGGACGGTACTCGGCGTGAAACCCGGAGCGGCACCCACCGCTCCGCGACGCCTGCGTGCCGAATTCAAAGAAAAAGTCTGGGGCGCCACCCGCCTCACCCCCTGGTTCCCCAACACCACCGCCAAGACCGGCGAGGTCTGGTTCACCCGCCCCGAAGGCGCCGCCCTTCCTCTGCTCGTGAAGTTCCTCTTCACCACCGAAAAACTCTCCGTCCAGGTCCACCCGGACGACGAATTCGCCGCCCGCCACGAATCCTCCCTCGGCAAGACCGAAATGTGGCACGTCCTCCGCGCCGAACCCGGCGCCTCCATCGCCCTCGGCCTCCGCCAACCCATCTCCGTCGAACGCCTCCGCCAGGCCTCCCTCTCCGGCGAAATCGAATCCCTCCTCCACTGGCGCCCCGTCCACCCCGGCGACTCTTTCTTCATCCCTCCCGGAACCATCCACGCCATCGGCGCCGGCCTCGTCCTCTGCGAAATCCAGCAGGTCTCCGACATCACCTACCGCCTCTACGACTACGGCCGCCCCCGCGAACTCCACCTCGACAAAGCCCTCGCCGTCGCCCACCTCACCCCCCACCCCGGCCCTCAACCGCACCACGTCGAACCCTCCGGCGCCGAACTCCTCGCCGCCTGCCGCTACTTCCGCGTCGAAAAACTCCACTTCACTCACCCCGCCCCGCTCGACCCCGCCCCCGCGATGCTGACCATCCTCGAAGGCGCCGGCACGCTGGCGGCCGGCCAGCCCTACTCGCCCGGCGAATCCTTCCTCGTCGAGCCCTCCGCCGCCCCGCTCGAAATCCACCCCGCCTCCCCCACCACCCTCCTCCGCGCAACCGTCCCCAACCCCAGCTAAACTCGAAAGGGGAACCATGAAGACCCTCCAGCTCGGCCGCAAATTCCTCCACTCCGTCATCCCCGGCATCGTCAAACCCCTCCACATCCTCTGGAACGAAATCATCGGCTTCTTCTTCTTCGTCCTCGCCACCTTCATCGTCGTCGGCACCCTCCGCCGCACCGCCCACGACCCCAACGGCTTCTGGCCCATGGTCGCGGGCATCGCCTTCGGCCTCCTCCTCGCCGCCTTCGGCCTCAACTCCTTCCTCCGCGCCCGCAAAATCTCCCGCTCCTGAGGTCCCAAACCATGTCCGAATCCCCGGGCGAATTTCCTTACACACGCGGCATCCACCGCGAAATGTACCGCACCCGCCGCTGGACCATGCGCCAGTACGCCGGCTTCGGCTCCGCCGAAGAATCCAACCGCCGCTACAAATTCCTCCTCGCCCAGGGCATCACCGGCCTCTCCGTCGCCTTCGACCTCCCCACCCAAATCGGCTACGACCCTGACCACCCCCTCGCCCAAGGCGAAGTCGGCCGCGTCGGCGTCTCCCTCTGCTCGCTCGACGACATGGCCGCCCTCTTCGACGGCATCCGCCTCGATCAGGTCACCACCTCAATGACCATCAACGCCACCGCCGCCATCCTCCTCGCCTTCTATGTCCTCGCCGCCCGCGCCCAGGGCGCCGATACGCGCAAACTCTCCGGCACCGTCCAGAACGACATCCTCAAGGAATACATCGCCCGCGGAACCTACATCTTTCCTCCCCGTCCCGCCATGCGCCTCATCACCGACCTCATGGCCTGGGCCCGCTCCGAACTCCCCGAGTGGAACACCATGTCCATCAGCGGCTACCACATCCGCGAAGCCGGCTCCACCGCCGCCCAGGAAGTCGCCTTCACCCTCGCCAACGCCATCGCCTACATCTCCGCCGGCATCGAAGCCGGACTCGACGTCGACTCCTTCGCCCCCCGCCTCAGCTTCTTCTTCGCCGCCCATAACGACTTCCTCGAAGAAATCGCCAAATTCCGCGCCGCCCGCCGCCTCTACGCCCACCTCCTTCGCGACCGCTTCCACGCCCGCAACCCCCGCTCCACGACGCTCCGCTTCCACGCCCAAACCGCCGGTTCCACCCTCACCGCCCAACAACCCGACGTCAACGTCGTCCGCGTCTCGCTTCAAGCCATGGCCGCCGTCTTAGGCGGCGCCCAGTCGCTCCACACCAACAGCAAGGACGAAGCCCTCGGCCTGCCCACCGAAGACTCCGCCCGCCTCGCCCTCCGCACCCAGCAGATCCTGGCGGAAGAAACCGGCGTTGCAAATGTCGCCGACCCCTGCGGCGGCAGCGAGGCCATCGAGCGCAAAACCGACGAAATCGAGCGCCAGGCCCGCGAATACATCGACCGCATCGACTCGCTCGGCGGAACCCTCGCCGCCATCGAGCGCGGCTACATCCAGGCCGAAATCCAGAATTCCGCCTACCAATACCAGCAGCAAATCGAACGCGGCGAGCGCATCGTCGTCGGCGTCAACCGCTTCCAGTCCGGCTCAACCGAAATCCCCGAAGCCCAGCGCATCGACCCTGCCCTCGAACGCCGCCAGGTGGAACGCCTCCGCACCCTCCGCGCCTCCCGCAGTGCCGCCGATGTCGAAGCCCACCTCGCCTCTCTTGCCGCCGCCGCCCGCGACGGCCGCAACCTCATGCCCGAAATTCTGGCCGCCGCCCAGGCCCGCGCAACCGTCGGCGAAATCTCCACCACCCTCCGCCAGGTCTTCGGCGAATACCGCGAAGCCTAGCCGCGCCTTTACCCAACCTCAGGAGTGCGAACTCGTGTCGACGCAGAGCCCAACTCCGTCGAAAGAAACCTGTCCAGTGATTGTGACCGTGAAATTCGACTGGATGAACAGCCCGGCCAAAACCCCGCAACGGGCTGTGCCGAGTGGCAGCGGGGGAATTGGCAGATTGATCTGATAAAGACCTACGTAGCCCGGGGTCAATCCCGCGAAGCTGGCGTCGCCGATGTCACCCGGCGGAAAGCAGGAGTTGCACCGTTGAAACGTGGGCGACGGGCCTAAATTATTACCATAGCCCGCGCCGACAAGCACCGTCGGCGCTGCCACCGGCGGCGACGGCGAAGGAGCCCCACTCGGGACGATGGGATAGGTTGACCCTAACCCCGTCGCATAGATCGACACGGTTTCGCCAGGCTCCGGCGGCGAGTTCGGCGTCACTAACGCCCCGCTCGCATGTATCACAAGGGGCGCACACCCGCCGGAAGGCGACGAACTTAGGCTCACGACAGCGTCGCAGGTCGTCAGGACATGGATGTTGTCGGCCTCGCCCTTCAGCGGGTAGGATGGCCCGCTCACCCCGTTCTCCGCAATGGACAACTCGAGAGGCGGGAACACGGTCGTGGCGTTCGGCGACGAGATTTCGTACGGCACCTGAACGGTGATTGCCGTCACCGGGCAACCCGCCCCACCCGTTTGTGTGGATGCGCACGGATCCATTGGGGCAACCGAAAACAGCGGCGCTTCATACGCCTGCGACGGACTCCGGATCGTCACCGAAATGCCGGCCAGACTCAACGGCAACGGCAGGCTCGCCGCAACCACCGGAGCCGATAGGCTGGCCTTGATGCCGGTCACAAATAACGTCAGAATCTGTCCGGGAGCGACCGGGATCGGCCCCGGACGT
>DAIDIH010000212.1 GCA_027459465.1 Bryobacterales bacterium
CGCGAATTCCCGCACGCCCATCGGTCACCTTCTTTCTGGCGTTTCGAGCGTCGCGCAATCCGAATGTGTGTAAGGGAAAGGTTGCTCCGCATCGCCATGGTACCTGTCGTTCCGATCAAGTCCCGGACTTACATGCCGCCCTGAAGGGCGCACGAAATTTGAGTCGCCGCAGTTGTCGGCGCTGAGAAAAAGTGTACCACCGGCCGCACCCCGCCCTATCGATCGCCGCCACGCGATTGAGGCGCCAGTGCTCCGTCACAATCGCCTCGGCCAGCGAGTTCTCCTGCCGCCCCCACCGCCCCCGCATCCCCGATTCCTCATCTCATTCCTACGAATCAGGCCGGCCGCGCCGTTCACGGGGAAGCACAGGGAAACCACCGATATTCTGGCAACGGCGAAACATCCGGCAAAGGATAAGGCTTTCGCGGCGCGGAGGCCGGCGCCCGGCTCAGTTGACCGCGCACAGGTAGAATTCGAGCGGGTCGCCGTCGATTTCCTCGCCACCGACACGCAGCCTGTCCGTCTCGTCCGTGGCGAGACCGGTCCTCGGCTTCACAAAAATCCGGCTGTTGGCCGTCTTTGACGAGGCGTGCGCGGAGAAGCCGCCGGCCCTCAGAAACATCGAGCCGGCGGCATTCGGAACTTCGGCGGAGAGGATTACTTGCACATCCACCGGTGCGCCCCTGCCGGAAAGGTTCTTCAGCACGCCAATGTTGTGGTCGTAACAGATCTCGAAGCCGAACCGCAGCGAATCGAGTTCCTGGATGCCGGCCTCTTTGCCGGGGATGAATACGCCCGGCACGTCGCCTTTGGCCTCGAACAGGTCGGCCTTCTTCCCGTACTTGGCCACGATGGCGCCGTTCAGGAAGGCGAACATCTTGTTGCGCACGATATAACCGATCGAATTCGGCGATTCCAGAAGCTCGATTTTCTGCTGCAACGTCAGCACGCCCAGAGTGCCGAGGTTCTTCACTTCCGGCGATTTGTTTTGGGGAATCCCGGACCGGATGCTCCTCATCTGCTCCAGGGCATTGTGGCGGCTTTTGGCGAAGCTTACAGGATACTTGGCCTCGTCCAGCCGGTAGATGATGGTGCCGGGAATCATCAGCGCTTCCGGGAATGACTTCGACGCTTCCTTCAGGTGACTGACAAGCATCATCTTTTCGGGCTCCTCAACGGCGCGGGTCACATTGTCTTCCGGATTGCGTGGCTTGGTGAATAGATACTCGGGCGCGAGGAAAATCGCGTGAATCTGGCCGGAGTAGTCGCCCCTGGTTTGCTGAAACGCTTTGCGGGCGGACGCCAGGGCCTGATCGAGGTAATACGTACGCGCGCCCAAGGTGGAATTGAGCGTTTTCGTCTCAGTCTCGCGGGACCAGAGCGCAACAAAGATACTGCGCGGCATGATACGAATTCCTCCTGATCGTAGTCTCTCGGCGATTTTTCGTTCGGCGGGTTATACAGAATCGGACCGGGAAACAGAACGTCACAAGGGTTTCCTTACCGGCGCCCGGATCGGGATCAGCATATCACGGCGCTGCCCCGAGCCGCGACCGCATCCCCACGCAAAGCCACACCATGCCGCTCTGGATCTTTTGCGGGGAAAATGGTGAGCCGGGCGGGGCTCGAACCCGCGACCACCGCATTAAAAGTGCGATGCTCTACCAACTGAGCTACCGGCCCCGATGAGATGCGAGGAACTGCTCTTCTTTCGAGAATACCATGGGCTTCTGCTCGTCCGGATTTAGCGGCCCCCGCCCGCCGGATGGCAGGATTGCTTCCCTTCCCGTCCTGCCCGATGTGCGAATGGAAGCTCGGCGTCCGACAGCACGCGCCCCTCCCGCGCCCCCGCTAATTCCCCTGCGTCAGCGATAAGTCCACAAGTAACATACCCAACTTACGCGGATCCTTGGATACGCCCATTTCGAGCGGCGACCGCGGCGAGTCGATGTGGAACACGATCCGCGTCACCGCCGGACCAAGAGACATGGCCGGCGCCTCACCCTCCCGCTCGACAACCGCGCCTTCCCGAGCGAAGTCCCAGACGCCCGCGCCACTCCCGTTCACCGTCACCGTAACTTTCACCTCCCGGTGACTGCCCGCGAGGAACCCCACCGCGTGCGCGCGAAGGTGAAGCGGCCCGCGCGCAGCAGAGAACCCGCGTACCGCCAGCAACGCGTCGGAGGCGTCCGTCCAGGTGCCGATCAACTCCGGATCCGACCAACCCGAAACGGTGGTTAGCCTGCCCGAGCCGGCCCCGCGAAAATCAAGCCGATCGAGACCCGTACCCAGCAGTTCCTCGGTCAGCTTCTCGCGCGTTTTCCCCGGTCCCAGCCACCGGCCCACCTCCATATCGGCGGCGCAGGCCCGATCCCACATGCCGTGAGCCATAAAGTACCGCGCGGCGCGGTTCGAGTAACTTTCGTCGAACTGATAGAGATCCCAACCCGGCGGAGGCCAGCCGCCATAAGCATTGATCGTCGGAATATTCCGCCACCTCGCCAGAATCATCCCGTCCACCTGCCCAACCGGGTAAATCCAAGGCACGCGCGGCCGCACGACATAAAAGGCCTCACAACCCGCCGGCGCGTTCGAGAACCGCCCGAAATACTGTAACTCCGAAAATCGGCTTACTTCGGCGAATTCGAATAAGTTGATCTGTTCCGCAATAAGAAACGCCGCCAGCACAACGCCGAACCACGCCGCCCCCCGCCGCCTGCCCTTCCCGAACAACTCATTCAGCGCCATGGCGCAGACGGCGGCCACGGTGAGCGTAAGCAGCACATTGATCCGCCCCGGCACCCTCAGCCCGCTCGCGCCCGGCACAACCTTGTAAATCACCCACCAGAACGTATGCGCGCCGAACCGCACCGTCGCCACATACAGCGCCGCGCTCGACAGCGCGACAACCGCGCACGCCCGCGCCGCGAACGTGGGCTGCTTCCCCCGCAGCCGCGGCAGCGATCGAACGGCGGCGAACGCAGCCGTAACCACCATCCCCACCGGCAGCCCCATCCGCGCCTCCTGCCACTTCGGAAAATGCCGCAGATAGAGCGCGCCCAGGCTGGTCCCCCACACCCAGTTATAAATTCCGGTGTCGGCTAACTCGCGCCAATCCCGAATGTACTGGTAAGCGTCCGCGTAACTCCGCCCGCCGGTCACCCGCAGCACCGGGTAATAAACCCAGACGAGCATCACCAGCCAGAAGCCGAAGGGGCCGGCCGCGGCGAGTAAGTCCCGCGGAGCGCGCGTGGACCAGCGGCGGAGGCGGTCGAAGAAATCCCGCCGGCGCGTCCAAAACTCAATCCCGGCCCAACATCCCCCTACCGCCACCGCCGCCAGCCCGCAGAAAAACGCCGTATAAAACTCGCTGAACATCACCGCCCCGAACAGGAAAGCCGCGCCCGCCAAAGCCCCGCGCGAACCCCGCCGGAAATAAAAGTCGAGCAGAAGCACCACCGCCGGAACGAACGCCACAATCCACATCTGCGGATGCGCCGCCCAAAGCGTCGGGCCGTTCGCAATCGTGAACAACGCCGACCCCACCAGCGACGCGCCAACTCGAAGCCGGAACGTCGTCCGCAGCATCGCCTGGCAAAATCCGAATCCCAGCGCCTTGAGCACCGCAAGCATGCACTCAAACGCCAAATACGTATCAAAATGCAACGCGCGAAAAGGAATGTATAGCGGCGCCAACAGCAGCAGCGTGTGGCTGTAGCCGAGAACATCGTGCGCGGGATAAAAGTAATTCGGGTCGCGAAAGCCCGCCA
The DNA here is from genome assembly GCA_027459465.1 of Bryobacterales bacterium. GTDB lineage: Bacteria > Acidobacteriota > Terriglobia > Bryobacterales > Bryobacteraceae > JAJYKC01. Next base: position 3,771 of record DAIDIH010000212.1, read on the forward strand.
GCCCGCGGCAAACCGCCCACCAGTGCTCGGTCAGAATCATGCACAGCCGCGCGTCCTCCGGGGCCCCGGTCCACTTATCGCCTCGACTCAGCAGAAAGAACCGGAACAGGTACGCCAGACACGCCGCGCCCACGCCGGCGGCGAGAACCACCTCGCGCACAACGCGGGTCCGCGTGGTTGCAACGGCGCGGCTCTCCATAAGTTACTGACTAGATCGTCTTGAGATACTCGAGCAGCGCCGCCTTCTCATCTTCCGGAAGGTTTGTGCCGTATCTCCCGCCCGCATGGCCGATGTTACTGTTGCCCGGCTGCGAAGTGTCGAAAAGATACCCCTCGCCGGAAGTCACAAAGCCGACTTTCCCGGGATCGTACTCGCGGTCGCCCACGACAAATTTCGCCGGGCGCTGGTCCGGGTGCAACAGATGCCAAAGCGTTGGCACGCTTCCGTTGTGCAAATACGGCGCGGTAGCCCACACCCCGTCAAGCGGGCGCGCCAGATACTCGCCCGTCGCGCGCCAGATCACCGGGTTCGCGTCCATCTCGGCCTGCAAAGCCGGCGGAATCCCGTCGTCCAGAAACGCTCGCGCTTTCAGTCCGCTTAGAATCGGCGCCACCGCCGCCGGGAACGCCACGCCCCCCACCGGTTGGCCGAAACTGTTCGCGCGCTGCGGATCCGTACCCACCTCCGTCAACCGATACAGCCGGTTCTGGTGGCAGTCGCGGCACACCTGGTTGAACACCTTCTCCCCCGCCCGCGCTCTCGCCGGGTCGATCGCTCCGAACAGATCCGCCGGCCAGGCGGGCGCCTTCAGCTTTTGCATCAGCACTTCCAGGCGCTGCAGATTCCCCACACGAAGCGTCGATTCGTACGTCTTCGGGTCGAACAGCGCGCCCATCCCCAGCGCCTGCCCGATATTCCGCTCCAGAATCGAGTTCGTGTTGCCGTCGTAGTGGATCCACACCGTCTCCGCGCTCCTCCGCTGCCCGGTGTTGTCAGGCACGTCCCAAATGAAAGGAAAGCTCACCGGCGACTGCATGCGAACCGCGCTCTTGGGGAACAAAAGATTGCGGGCGGCACCAAAGGCGTCAATCCGGCCCGGGCCCGGCTCGGTCCCGTCGAGCAGCAACTTCCCGTTGCGCATATAAGCCAGCCACGCTTTGAGAAACGCGACGTCGCGCTGAAAGCGGGCGGCAAAATCGCCCGAGCCAAGCGCGGCCGCGGGATCGGCGGCATCCGCCACGCGCGAAGACACGGTGTGCAGGTTCGGGTCGGCGATCGGCGCCGCCCCCACATCGCCCGCGGACTTCACGGCCGCATCCGAGGCGTACGCTGCCGCATCCGGCGCCGCCGATTTCCCCGCGTGCAGTTGCCGGTCGATCGCAATCACCAGCGCGGCAATCTTCGACGGATTGCGCATGGTGGCTTCCAACGAATCCCGAAACTCGATCTGGTACGCCTGAAGATTCACCATCGACGGAGCGCCGTCCACAAGCAGGCTCTTGCCGCCATAGCTGACTTTGCCCGTATGGCAGGTGGCGCAGTTGAATCCAACCATCTCCAGGCCCACGTGGCTCGCGTTGCGTGACCGCACCGTCGTGAAACCGATCGGCAACCCGTAGGGGTTCACCGCGCTGGGCGCGTCCGGCACAAACCCGAATCGTTCCAGATTCTCCAGAAACGGCTTCCCGGTCTTCACGCTCTCCAGGTTGGCCAGCAGAACGTACGGCATCAACTCGCTGCCTTCGGCCAGATGATGGAATTCCGTCCTCTCGGGCTCCGTCCATCCGTTGGCGCTCCACTGCGCCGTCTCTTTATAGGCCGGCGGAGACGACGGCGCCGGTTTCTCCCCGCACCCGGAAAGCATCGCCAACACCCCCGCGCAAAGCGGCGGGCACAGCAGGCTCAGTCGCACGGAATCATTGTACGTTGGAACGCCCCGCGCCAAAACCGGCGGGACCCATCACGGCTCGCCTGTGGATGATATGATGAGGACGTTTGGAGGTTTATTCATGGGTCCCGTCGGCGTACAGGAGATGGTCGTCATCTTCCTGGTCGCCCTTGTTTTATTCGGTCCGAAGAAATTGCCCGAACTGGGCCGGACCATCGGAAAAGCGCTGAGCGAGTTTCGCCGGGCTCAAAGCGAGCTCAAGGCGACCCTCGATCATCACATGCGCGAACTGGAACGGGAGAACGAATCGCTGCAGACCGTTACCCGCAGCGTCAACAACGAGATTCAAAGCCATTACGAGGCTGCGAATGTCGAGCCTTACTCTTCCGAGAATCCTTATGGCTACGAGGATTACTCGGCCGTTTCGAATCCATCCACCCCCAGCGCCTCAGAAAGTCCGAGCGCTGAGCCAGCCGTTCACTACGAGTCCGCGCAGGGCGTCGTGCCGAGAACCGAACAGACCGGCCATACCGGGACCGTTACCACCGAATCCCCGAAGCCGCCTGCCGGCGTACCCGCTGCCGAACCTGGTGCGAGCCAGGCGTAGTTCGTAGTCCGGAGCAAAGACCCGTTGATGGATGACATCCGCATGGGAGATCCCTCTCTCCCAACCCATTCAGGCGTGCGCGCCAGTTCTACCCTAGTGCCTTCGGGCGGTGGAGGCGGCGCGCGCGTACCTCCTCCTCCTCCTCCGGAAGACAACGACGACGAGGAGGGCATGGCGCGGATGTCGTTCCTCGAACACCTAGAGGAACTCCGGACGCGGATCATTCGGGCCTTGATGGGTCTCGCGGTTGCGTTCGTCGGCAGTCTGTTATTCGCCGACCCTCTGTGGCGCATAGTTAGTGATCCGGCCGTGGACGCCCTGACGAAGTTGGGAGTGAACCCGCCGCGCCTGGCCATGATCGAGCCGATGGAGAGCTTCTCCATTATCTGGGTGAAGCTGCCGCTCCTGGCGAGCGTGTTCATCGCCTCGCCGTGGATCCTCTATCAGGTCTGGGCGTTCATCTCGCCCGGCTTGTACAAACGCGAGCGCCGGATGGCGATGCCGTTCATCCTCACCACCGCCGGCTTGTTCATCACCGGCGGCCTGTTCGCCTACTTCCTCGCCTTCCGCTACGGCCTCCAGTTCCTGCTCGGCATCGGGATGATGAACAACGTGCAGCCCGTGGTCACGATCACCGAGTATTTCGACCTCTTCGTGAACGTCATGCTCGGTGTATCGCTGGTATTCGAGCTGCCCGTCCTGATTTTCCTGCTTACGCTCCTGCGGCTCGCCTCGCCGCGCTTCCTGCTGCGCCATTCGCGCTACGCGATCCTCGCCATCGTCATCGTCGCCGCCATCATCACGCCCACGCCGGACGTCTTCAACCTGATGCTGTTCGCCATTCCGATGAATCTGCTCTATTTCGTCGGAGTTTTCGCCAGCTACCTGCTCGTGCTGCGCCGCGAAGGCCGCAAGTTCCCGTGGAAGCCCGTACTGCGAATCTTGGCGATCGTCGCCGCGGTCGTCTCCGGCCTCATCTGGCTCGCCATCGCGCACTTCCACTACCACCTCGCCCCGCATTGGCCGTTCTTCGTCCACTGAGCCGGGTCCGCAACCCGCTATTCCCGGCGCAGCGCCTCCATCGGATCGGCCTGCGCCGCCCGCCGCGCCGGCGCGTAGCAGGCCAGCAGCGCCACGGCCGTTAGCCCCGCCGCGGCCGCCGCGAACAGAACCGGATCGTCCGCCGCCACTCCATACAGCAGACCCGAAAAACCTTTCAGCGCCCGCGCCAGCGCCAATCCGGCCGCCGTCCCGATCGCCAGCCCCACCCACGCCGCCTTCAGCCCCTCGCCCAGAATCAGCCGGAACACCTCGCCCCGCCCCGCGCCCAGCGCCATCCGGATGCCCATCTCCGTAACACGCCGCGCGGCCGAATAGGAAACCACGCCGTAAACGCCCGCCGCGGCCAGCAGCAACGCCAGCCCCGAAAATGTTTCAAACAAAACAAGAGCAAATTGTTGTTCCGCCAGGATCCCCCGCATCAGCTCCCGCATCGTCCTCACTTCGTAAAGCGTCTGGCCCTGCGTCTCCTTCACCGCCGCCCGGATCGCCGGCACAATCGCGGCCGCCTCCCCGCGCGTCCGCACCACCACGGTCATACTCGGATAAAACGCCGGCATCCACTCGTCCGGTATCTGCTCGAATGGAATGTACACTTGGTTCCGCGTGAACTGCCCCGGCCGCCCCAGCCCCCAATGCCTCGCGTGGCCCACCACGCCCACGATCCTCCCCGTGCCCCAGTGCGCCACCCCGAGCCGCTGCCCCACCGGGTCGCGGTCCGGGAAGTAAGCCCGCGCCATCACCGTGTCGATCACCACCACCTTCTCGCGGCTCATGCCGTCGCCCGGCCGGAAAAAGCGCCCCTCGACCAGCGGAATCTTCATCACCCGCAGATAGTCCGGCCCGGTTTCGTGATACAGCGCCCGCGGCGCCTCGCTGAAATTCTCGGGCACGTCGTCGCCGATCCAGAACGGCCCCGAGTTGTCCGCCTGATTGAACGGAACCAGCGAAGAAACATCGGCCGCCTCCACGCCGGGAACCGCGTCCAGCCGGCCCAGCAGCGCGCGATAGGCAAAGCGCATCCGCTCTTGCGTCGTCCCCGGCGCCAGCGCCACCTTGAACGTCACTACATGCCGCGCGTCGAAGCCCGGGTTCACCCGCCATAGGTTCCGCACCGTCACAAACAACAATCCCGCGCCCGTCACCAGCAGCATCGTCATCGCCATCTGGCCGGCCACCAGCGCGGATTGCGCCCGCCCGTGAGTGCCGGCCGCCTCCCGGCCGCCGCCTAGCGTTGCCCTCGGCTCGGCCCGCATCGCCTCCATCGCCGGCGCCAGCCCGAAAAGCACTCCCACCGCGGCCGTCAGCGCAATCGAGAACAAGAGCACCACCGGGTTCAGCCCGATGTTCTCGCTCCGCGGCAGCGGCGCCGGACTCGAAGCAAGCACCGCCCGCAGCGCCGGATGCGCCACCACCAGTCCCACCGCCCCGCCCGCCAGCGACACCAGCAAGCTCTCGGTCACCAACTGCCTCCCCAGCCGCCCCCGCCCCGCACCCAGCGCCGCGCGAATCGCAAATTCCCGCCGCCGCGCCGCCGCCCGCGCCAGCAGCAAACTCGCCAGGTTCGCGCAGGCAATCGTCAGCACCAGTCCCACCGCGCCCCACAGCAGCAGCAGCGCCCCGCGCGCCTCCCCGGTGATTTCGTCCTTCAGCGCCAGCACCTTCGCCCCCAGGCCGCGGTCGTCGCGCGGGTACGCCTCCTCCAGCCGCCTCTCAATGCCGCTCATCTCCCCCTGCGCCTGAGCCATGCCCACTCCATCCTTCATCCGCGCCACGCACACCAGCCCCGGATGCACCGACCGGTCCTCCAGCAGCCGCTGATCCCCCTGCCCCAGCGGCACAAACACATCCGCTTCGCCGAACAGCCGGAACCCCTCCGGCGCCACGCCCACAATCCGGTACGTGACGCCGTTCAGCGTAACCAGCCGCTCTCGTTCGCCCGTCCCACCCCCGAACCGGGCGTTCCACAACCGCCGGCTCACCACTGCCACCGGCTCACCGCCGCGCCGGTCCTCGGCGGGCGTAAACTCCCGGCCCCACTCGAGCCTCACCCCGAGCGTCTGAAAAAAACCCGCCGAAATCTCGCGCCCATCCAGGTGTTCGGCCGGACCGGGACTGCTGAGGTCGAACCCCCGAAACAGCACGCCCGCCATCGCCTGGAACAGCTTCGCTTCCCGCTGCCAGTCCCGGAAGTCCCCGTACGACACCGACACCATATGCTTCAGCGTGACGTTGTCGTCCAGAATCATCACCAGTTGCCCCGGCCGCGCGTAAGGCAACGGCGCCAGGATCACCCCGTCGATCACGCTGAATAGCGCCGCGTTCGCGCCGATCGCCAGCGCCAGAATCGCCACCATCACCGCCGTAACGCCGGGGTTCCGCCGCAGTTGCCCGGCGCCGTACCGCACATCCTGAATCATCGCTTCCAGCATCTATTCCAGATACTCTTTTCGCTTTAGTACTCCCGTAATCCCGCCAACGCTGCCATTTTCCCACCAAAGCCGCGGCGTCCCATAAGAATTTTTCGCTGGATTTTTTTTCGGAAGCGCTATAAGATAATCAAAAATTCCCACTCGCGGCCGGACTGGAATTCCCGGCTGACCCGGCCGCCAGGATCAAGGAAGAAGCGGTTGACTATGGACGTCTACGGCGCGTTGCGCGAGCTCCACCAAGAGAAGCGAAAACTGGACGCGGCGATTACCGCGCTCGAGGCCGGCCTCCGCCAAAGCACGCGCGGCGCCGCCAAGCGCCGCGGACGAAAATCGATGGGTTCCGAAGAGCGCGTGCTCGTCTCCGAGCGGATGCGCAAATACTGGGAAGCAAAGCGGATGGCCGCCACCCAGGCGGCTTCGGCCAACGGCTCGCCCCATGCGGACGTGCACCTCAACGGCGTATCCTCGCCGCCGGCTACGGTCGCTTAAAGAACCACAGCCAGAAGTATTGTTCTCCGGCGCCATGCCGGTACCGCGGCTCAAAACCGCATCGCTCGGCCAACTCTACCGCCTGCGCATCGGAAAACGGAACTCCCAGCCACGTATCGTCCGGCCGCGTCTCCAGGCTCGCGTCACCCTGCACTTGAAATTTGAACAAAGCGCCGGGCCGAAGCAGGCGATGTACCTCGCGGACATAGCTCTCGATCACTTCCCGGCTGGGAATGTGCTGGAACACGATCGAGGAAAAGGCAAAATCGAACTCACGCTCCGGAAGCACCGTCAGGTCCTTGCCGTTGTTCTGAAACAGGAACGCATTGGCCTGTTCCTTGAGAGCATGGCGCGCCAGCCGGATCATTTCCCCGCTCACGTCCACCGCGTACACCTGGCCGAAAAGCCGCGCAAGCGCCCGCGTCACCCGTCCCGCGCCACAGCCGATTTCGAGCACCGTCATCTGCTTCGGGTCGCGCCCCTGGCAAATGTTAATCATATCGGTCAGAATTTCGCCCTCGACCGTCAGCTCACCCGACGCGAAAAACTCCTCGTCGCTCCACTGGTCCGTGGCCGTGTTGACGTAGTACCGTGCGTTCTCCCGCGCGCGGGCATCCCAGTCGTGCCGCATCTTTTCAAGCTGGCGATCGAGGGAGTGGGGTTCGGCGGAAGGTTCCGTCGGCTTGCTCATGGGATCTCGGACTATTGTGGCATAGCGGCCGCGCCGGACCGCTCCGTTTGACCCGCCAGCGCTGCGAGGATGCGCAGCGCCGCCTCCTTGCCCCGCGCCCCGATCTCCCCCGCCGGGCCCACGCACGAAGGGCATCCGGACTCGCACCCGCAAGCCCGAACCAGTTCGAGCGCCCCGGAAACCAGCCGCGGCGCCAGGTCGAACAGCGGGGCCGACTGGCCAATCCCGCCAGGGTAGTTGTCGTAAAGAAACAGGTCGGGCTCGAACCGTCCGGCCGCGCGGACCCCAAGTCCCGGCAAATCCTCAGTAACGGCCACCCCCAAATCCCGCGGGTCGCTCATCAGCAGCAGCGCGCCAATCACCTGCAGCAGATTGCCGAGCCCCGTGATGCCGTTCAGCTTCTCGGTCTGGGTCAGGTCTTCGAACCGGTTGAGGAAGCCGGCCGGGAAATGAATCCAGAACGCCGTCGTGTGCATTTCCTGCTCGGGCAGCGAGAGGTCGCCCGCGCCGACGTTTTCAAGCGTGTAGAACTTCACCTTCTTAAATCCGACGATCTGCGTGTTGACCCGGACTTCGCCGTGCGCCGCGGTCGCCCCGGCCAGAGGCGCGGACGCAAACCGGCTCAACTCCTTCACCTGCGTGTAATCGATCGCGTCCGTGAAATAGTCGCAGTCCACCGACCGCACATACGCTTTGCGGCCCTCGTAGTCGAGCTTCTCCACCTGATACTGCCGCGCCTCGTGCAAGTAAATCGCTTTCTCATGCAGCGTAGTAAGCGCCGCCGTGAAAGATACTTCCGCGATAACTTTGTGGTCGCCGGTGATATCAACCACCACGAAGTTATCGCTGCTCACCGAGCGAAGGCTCACCGCATCCGCCGGGTAAGTGTCCGACGTCCAGTGCCAGCTTCCCGCCGAATGGTGGAGCAGGCCCGCTTCGGTTTCCAGGAACTTGCACAGGTCCTCGGTGGGGTGCGTGCCAAACGTCTCCCCGTCGCGAATGGGCAGTTCGAACGCCGCGCACTTGAGGTGATTCAGCAGAATCTCGAGGTTGTCCGGGTTAATATGAGCGTGCTCGGGCGACTGGCCGAAAAAATACTCGGGATGCTCGACGATGTACTGGTCCAGCGGGTTGCTCGAAGCAACAAGAACCGCCAGCGACATCCCCTGCCGCCGTCCCGCGCGGCCCGCCCTCTGCCACGTGCTGGCGATGCTGCCCGGATAACCGGCCATCACCACCGCGTCGAGCGAGCCGATGTCGACGCCAAGCTCCAGCGCGTTCGTCGAAACGACTCCCCGGATCTCGCCGTCGCGCAGCTTGCGCTCGATTTCGCGCCGCTCACGCGGCAGATAGCCGCCCCGGTAGCCGCGAATCGAGGAGCCGGGCAGAGGGCCGCGCTCGCAGGCGTCGCGCAAATAAGTCAGAAGAATCTCGGTGGCGAGCCGGCTGTTGGCGAACACAAGCGTCTGCTGGCCGCGCTCGATAAATTCGATCGCCAGCCGCCGCGCCTCGTGCAGGTAACTCCGCCGGATCCCAAGTTGCGCGTTCACCACCGGCGGATTGTAGAAGACAATGTACTTGTCCGCCGTCGGCGCGCCGCTGCGGTCCACTAAGTCGAACGATTCGCCCGTCAGCGCTTCGGCAAGTTCCCGCGGATTCGCGATGGTCGCCGACGAGCACACAAACTGAGGCTTCGAGCCGTAGAACTCGCAGATCCGGCGCAGGCGGCGCAGAACGTTCGCCAGGTGGCTGCCGTAAACGCCCCGGTAGGTGTGCAGTTCGTCGATCACGACGAAACGCAGGTTCTCAAAACATTTCGCCCATTTCGTGTGGTGCGGCAAAATCCCCGCGTGCAGCATGTCCGGATTCGTGAACACTACGTTGGCCCGCTCGCGGATCGCCTTCCGCGCGTCCTGCGGCGTGTCGCCGTCGTAAGTGAACGCCCGGATCGGATGCCCGCTCGCCTCCACCGCGCCCAGGAATTCGTGAAGCTGATCCTCGGCCAGCGCCTTGGTCGGAAACAGATACAGCGCCCGCGCTTCCGGCTCCGCGATCAGCCGGTTCAGCACCGGCAGGTTGTAGCAAAGCGTCTTCCCGCTCGCCGTCGGCGTTACCACCACGGCATTGTGCCCGGCTTCCAGCGCCGCAATCGCCGCGGCCTGGTGCGAATACAATTGCCGGATCCCCCGCCGCATCAGCGCCTCCGCAAGCGTCCCATGAATCGAATCCGGTACCGGCGCGAATTCCCCCTCGCTCGCCGCCACGTGCTTCACCGCCCGCACCGGCGAATCCGGCGCATCCATCCACTGCTCGAACCGGGCCAGCGCGGATTCCACCCCCTGGCCATGTTGGAAATCGGAGAACGGAAGAAGGGAGTTCATGGTGCCGTAATTCGCCTTTTCTTTGCCATTACAGCACAATCCCCCGCCAGCCGCCGCCTCCCGGGTGACACAAGTCACTGAGGCCCGCCCCCGGATGGCCGTAAGATTGCCATTGGGGAGACACGATGCGAATCTTACACGCGCTATTGGGGGAGCACGGAGCGCTGTATCCGCTCCTGACCCTGATCGAGAATACCGCCGCCGCCTCCGGCCTCGAACAACTCCACGCCCAGGCGGATTGCCTGCGCTCCACCCTCGGCAGCCACGCCGACTTGGAAGACGAGTTACTCCGGCCCGCCATCGCGAAGTATCTTCCCTCGCCGCCGCCCACCTCCGACGGCAAAGCGGCGGCAACGGATCATGAAGTGATCGGCGAAGGGTTGTCCGCCGTCATCGCCAGCCGCGATGCCGGCCACGCCCGGCGCCTGCTGCTCGACACCGTCGCCAAAACCCGCAAACATTTCCATAAGGAGGAGACCATCATCTTCCGGATCGCGGCACGCGAGTTGACCTTTGACGACCAGGAGCGGCTCGGCGCCGAGTGGGCGCGGCGGCGCGGCGTCTGCGCGGCCTCGCGCTGCGAATGAGCCCGGCAGAGTGAGAACACCCATGAAAACCGGCAGCATCATAGCGGTCCTTGTCTTGAGCGCCGCGATGGCGTCCGCGGCGGATACGGCGGCCGTGAAAGTGGACTGGAGCCGCATCCAGACGGACTGCCGCACCACGCCGACCCTCCAGGTGGTCGTCAATCCGCCCCTCCGCCGCGGCACGACTATCCACGACGAGGCGTTCACCGAGCTGCGCCGCCTCGGCGCGGACTATGTGCGCTACGTGCCCTGGCTCCCGTATCCCAAACTCGCCGTCGCCGAACTCGAGCCGCCCGCAAACGGAAAAACCAGTTGGGACTTTTCTTTGATCGATCCGATGACGGAGGACTTTCTCGAAGCAACCAAGGGCCATCCGGTCATCCTGAACTTCAGCACCATCCCGCAGTGGATGTTCCACACTCCCAAGCCGGTCACTTATCCCGAGGATCCCGATCAAGCCACTTGGACTTACACACAGGGAACCGAGTTACGCGATCCAACCCGGAAGGAGTTGGGCGATTACTACGCGCGCCTGGTGAGCTGGTACGTGAACGGCGGCTTCACAGACGAATACGGCAAACGGCATGAGTCCGGACACCACTACCTCATCGATTATTGGGAAGTGCTGAACGAAGTGGACTTCGAGCATTCCATGACACCCGCGCAGTACACCGCCCGCTACGACGCGATCGTAAGCGCGATCCGGAAGGTTGCGCCGAAGATGAGGTTCGTCGGCCTCGCCCTCGCCGCCCCTTCGTCGAATCCGGAGATGTTCGAGTATTTCCTAAACCCCAAGCACCACAAGCCCGGGATCCCGCTCGACATGATTTCGTATCACTTCTACGCGACACCCTCCTCCGATGAGACGCCCGAAGTGCAGCAGTTCACCTTCTTCGACCAGGCGGACCGGTTTCTGGCGACGGTTCGCTATGTCGAATCCATCCGCAAACGCCTCTCGCCGGAGACGAAAACAACCATCGACGAAATCGGCTCCATTCTGCCCGACGACGGCCAGCAAGGCCGGCCGGACTACAAGTTCAAACCCATTCCGGCTTCTTACTGGAATCTGTCGGGCGCGCTGTACGCCTACCTCTACGGCGAACTGGCTTCCCTCGGAATCGACGTCGCGGGCGAGTCGCAGTTGGTCGGTTATCCGACTCAGTTCCCTTCCGTGTCGATGGTGGACTGGACCACCGGGACGGGCAACGCGCGATTCCGCGTGCTTCAGTTGATCAAAGACAATATCGGGCAGGGGGACAAGATCGTTGCGGCGTCCACCGGTTCATCCGCGCTCTATGCCAAGGGCTTCCTCCACGCCGATGGACAGAAACTGCTCCTGCTCGTGAACCGGCGCAACCGTCAGATTTCCGTAAAACTCCCCTCGCCCGCCGCCCGCCTCGACGTCGTCGATCAGACCACCGGCGGCGGCCCGCCCGCAACACAGACCATCAACGGCGGCGCAATCACTCTGAACGGCCTCGCCGTAGCAATCGTCACGCTGAACTGACCTGCCGCCGCCGCTCAGACGGCGACGTGGTTGCCAACCATGTTTTCGACGATCGCGGCGGCAAACTCGCTCGTCTTCACTTTCGTCGCACCCGGCATCTGGCGGTGCAAGTCGTACGTCACGCGCTTTTGCCGGATGGCTTCCGTGATGCCGCTCTCAATCAGCGTCGCGGCTTCCGGCCAGCCGAGATACCGGAACATCATCGCGCCCGACAGGATCACGCTCGAAGGATTGATGACGTCCAGATCCGCGTACTTCGGCGCCGTGCCGTGCGTGGCTTCGAAGATGCCATAGCCGTCGCCGATGTTGGCGCCCGGCGCCATCCCCAGCCCGCCCACCTGCGCCGCGCACGCGTCCGACAAATAGTCGCCGTTCAGGTTCGGCGTGGCAATCACATCGTACTCGTCCGGACGCAGCAGCAGTTGCTGGAACATCGAGTCCGCGATCCGATCCTTCACAACCAGCTTGCCCGGCGCTTCCGCCGCCGAAGCCTCCGGCACGCACACATCGGAAAATTCGTCGCGCACAAGTTCATAGCCCCAGTCGCGGAACGCGCCCTCGGTGAACTTCATGATGTTGCCTTTGTGAACCAGCGTGACGCTGCGCCGGTGGTTCTTCAGCGCATACTCAATCGCGCGCCGGATCAGCCGCTTCGAACCTGTCTCGCTGATCGGCTTGATGCCGATACCCGAATCGGGCCGGATGCGCGCGCCCATCGACTCGCCGAGAAAATCGATCACGCGCTTGGCTTCCGGCGTCCCCGCTTTCCACTCGATCCCCGAATAGACGTCTTCGGTATTCTCACGGAAAATCACCACGTCCATCAGTTCCGGCTGCTTCACCGGCGAAGGCACGCCGGGGAAATACCGCACCGGACGCATGCAGACATACAAATCGAGAATCTGGCGCAGCGCGACATTCAAACTGCGAACCCCTCCGCCGACCGGTGTTGTAAGTGGTCCCTTGATCGCCACGCGGAACTTACGAATCGCCTGGACCGTGTCCTCGGGCAGCCAGTTACCGAATTTCGCGAACGCCTTCTCGCCCGCGAAAACTTCATACCACGCGATCTTGCGTCCTGTATAGGCCCGCTCAACCGCGGCGTCGAACACAACGCGCGACGCGCGCCAGATGTCCCGCCCCGCCCCGTCCCCCTCGATGAAAGGAATGATCGGATTCGAAGGCGCCTTCAATTCCCCCTCGTGGATTTGAATGGCGGCGCCGTCTGCAGGTACTGGAAAATGATTATACGATTCCATGCTCGTCCTCTCCTCTGTGGTATCAGAACTCGGACACACCCCTCCGGCACACATTGCAATCGCCGCGCCAATGTCCACCGGAGCTGACGGTTGCTCCCGTCGGCGGCGTGAGATAGCATAGACGCATTGGAGGAGCCATGAAGAGGTCTGCCGTGGCGGTTTCTCTCATGTTTTCGGGCGCCGTGGCGGCGTTCGCGCAGGCCCCCACCGTGGGCCAGGGCGGTGTGGTCAATGTCGCTAGCTACGCTCTCAACCAACCCGACAAACGCGTCGCTCCCGGCGAACTCATAGCCATCTTCGGCAGCAATCTCGCCTCCGGCATCGCCTACGCCGATTCTATCCCCATCTCCACTTCGCTCGGCGACGTGCAGTCGGTCACCTTCAACGGGACACCCGCGCCCATCCTGTTCGTCAGCGGTGGCCAGATCAACGTTCAGCTTCCCTGGGAACTCTCCCCCCCCTCCAGCGGCACCACCAACGTGACCGTCGTCGTCACCAGATCGACCACCGGCTCCTCCGCCCCCGTCCAGACGCCGATCGGCCAGTTCTCTCCGGGCATCTTTACTGCCCCCGCCAACGGCTCTGGCCAAGCGCTCGCGTTGATCTATCCCGACAACGCCATCGCCGCGCCCACCGGGTCGATCTCCGGCCGCTTAACGCGTCCCGCCAAGCCCAGCGACATTCTTCAGATCTACTGCACCGGGTTAGGCCCCGTAATGGAACCCGGCAGCGGCGGCAATCCGCCCGACGGTTCGCCGCCGCAGGGCACCACCAACACCGTGGCGACACCCACCGTGATGATCGGCGGCATCACCGCGCCCGTTCAGTTCTCCGGCCTCGCGCCCGGCTTCGTCGGCCTCTACCAGATCAATGTGCAGGTGCCCGCGAACGCTCCCACCGGCAACGCCGTGCCGCTGCAGATTCAACTCGGCGGCCTCACCTCCACTGCGCAGGCCACCATCGCCGTCGCCGCGCAGTAGGAGCCGAAGGACGCCCGCCATGGGAGCACTCTCCGTTTCGCAGCGCCTTCACCCGGCAACCGGGCGCGCCGCATGGCGCCCCTGCGATCCGCTCGAACGGATTCTCGGCGCCGTCCTGTTCCTCCTCACGCTCCCCGTCTTTCTCCCCGCCGCGGCCACCGTCTCTCTGCTTAGCCGCCGCTCGCCGCTCGTCGCCCATCGCCGCTTGGGACGCAACGGATCGGAGCTATGGGTGCTGAAACTGCGCACCATGTGGAACTCCCCGCGCTCCGGCTTCCACTTGGTCGAACCCGTACCGGATCAACCCGAGGTAAGTTACAAGCCAAAATCCGATCCCCGCGTAACCAGCCGCTTCGCCGCCTTCTGCCGCCGGTATTCGATCGACGAACTGCCGCAACTGCTCCAGGTCGCCCGCGGGGAACTCTCGCTCGCCGGTCCGCGCCCCATCACCGCCGCCGAGTTCGAACGCTACTACGCTCACACGGCGCCGGAGATACTCAGCGTGAAGCCGGGAGTTACCGGCTTGTGGCAGGTGAAAGGACGCAGCCGCCTCACTTACTCCCAGCGCCGCCGCCTCGACGCATTCTTCACGCGTAACTTGTCCCTATCTTTGTATCTCTACATCCTTCTCCGCACGCCGGTCTGTGTCATTCAGGGCCGCGACGCCTGGTAAGCCCGGCTTAGTTAGCCTGGGCGATAATCTTCTCTAGCGTTTGACTAACTTCGGCGTCGTGGCCGCCGTCTAAGTCCATCGCGATCAGCGCCTCCTGCCGCGCCAGTTCGTTGCGCCCCTGCAATGCGAGCAATCGCGCCAGCGTCCAGTGCGGTTTGAACCAGTTCGGCGCCGCCTCGATCGCCGCCTTCAGGCTCCGCTCCGTATCCGCGGTGTCGTTCTGGCTCGCATAGAACATGGCCAGATTGTATAGCGCGTTCTGCCGCTGCTCGGCCGCCCCGCACGCCCGCACCGCCGCCTCGTACGCCTCGCGCCCCAACTGCGCCGAAAGCAGGTTGCTCCGCGCCGAGGCCGACTCACGCGCCATCGCCCGCGCATAGTAAAGGTCGTAACTCACCGCCGGCGGCGCCCACCGCCGGGCTAACTCATCATCGCGAATCGCCCCCTGCCAATCGCGCCGCGCAATCGCCGCCTGCATCCGCGCCGCGAACCCGTCACTTATCGCTAGTCTTACCCCGAACCAAGCGAACACTGCCGCAAGAGCAACTGCCCCCACGCGCCACCCAACACGCGCCTCCTCGGTCTGCGCTTCGCCCGCCGCCGCGATCCCCGCCGCCAGATACAAGAAAAACGCCGTCGCCAGCGTGAACGCCGAGAACTGCAAACTAACTAACATCGCCACAAACGCCGCGCCGCCGAACTTCGCCTCCGGCGTCGCCGCCTTCCACGCCGCGCTCAACCCGAAGACCACCAGCGCGACAAATCCCGCCAAACCAAAAAGACCCTGTTCTGTTTCAAGATCCAGGAACACGTTGTGCGCCGACTCGTGATAAAAATCCGGATACGCCCGCGCCAGTTCGACCGATTGAAACTGCGGAAACTCCGAGCCGAAAGTGTCCGGTCCGTACCCGGAAAGCGGCCTCGCCGCGGCCATCCGCAGCGAGTCGCGCCACAGCAGAAGCCTCGCCCCGCCCGCCGGGTCCTCCCGGATCCAATGCAGGCGCGCGCGCAGCGGCCGGCCCAAATTCGACTGCACGAAACCGCTGCTGATAGCGATACCGGTAACGCTAACAATTGCACAAAACTGCAGCACGTTTTTCCGCCGCAATTCCGGCTCCCGCAACCCCATCCAAACCCCTCCCGCGGCCAACCCAAGCAGCCCCGCCCGCGTCCCCGACATCACCAAACCCAATAAACACAGCCCTCCCACGCACACCCCCGCCACCCGCCACCCCCGCACCCGGTCCCGCCGCGCCGCGTACACCGCCGCAAAAACCACAAAAAGCAGGTACGAGGCCAGATAATCGGCATGACCCAGCGTCCCCGGCGGCCTCACGATCGTGAACTCGCCGGCGCCGGCGTGATAGCTCGCGGCGGGCAGCAGCGGGTCGAAGCCGAAGTACTGGGCGATGGAGTAGAGCGCGATGACGCCGCCGCTTGCGACCACGGCGCGGGCCAGCGTCGAAATTTCTCTCAGATACGGGTAGGCCAGCAGCACAAAAACCAGCACCGCCGCCTGCCCGACCGCGCCAAATCTGCGCCAGGCACCGCCGGAAAACGACAGCGCGACGTGGGTGGAAAATGCGGTGGCGAGGGCGAGCGCGGCGGCCTGCATCACGAGAATCCAGGGCAGCCGGCCGCGGAGGCGGGGCGCGCGGCGGAGGCTCAAAACCAGCGCGGCGGCGCATAAAAAAAGTACAGCCAGAAGCTTCGGCGTGACGTCGTAGTAGAACAGCAGGCCTGGCGTGAGGAGCAATGGAATCAACACCGCGGCAAGGGCGATCACGGCAGGCATATACGCTACACTAGCTCAAGCAACGGAGCGGACCGGCCATGGCGGAGCCGTTTGACGCGCGCGAATACGCGGCTTATCTGCGGAGGCGGTGGGGGATTTTCGCGGCGGCGGGCGCGGCGGCGGCGGCGCTGGCTTTCGCGGCGAGCTTGGCTCTTCCCAAACTCTACACGGCCATGGTGCGGATCGTGATCGAGCCGGGGGTGTTGCAGGCGACGGAGCCGGTGACCGCGGCGTACCTGGAATCGCTGCGGACGTATGCGGCGTATGCGGCCAGCGACGAGATTTTCGCGGGGGCGGCTGAGAAGTTTCATCTGGCAAGTTCTCAGAAGGACAAAGTGCTTTCCGTGGTAAAGCCGGAAGGCACGCGGATTCTCGAAATCCGCGCGACGCTGGGCAACCCGAAGGAGGCGCTCGATCTGGCGCGGTACATCGCGGAGCAGACGGTGGAGTTGAACCGCAGCCTGGATGCCGCGATCGAGGGGAGCGACCGGCTCGAGATTCTGGACCACGGCTCGATTCCCGGGGCTCCGAGTTCGCCGAAGACGGCGCGCAACGTGGAGGCCGCGGTGCTGATGGCGTTGATCGCGACGCTGGTGTGGCTGAGCGCGCGGTTCCGATGAACGGATGGCTGCTGTGGTTCCTTGTGGCGGCGCTGGTGCTGCCGCCGGTTCCGTTCCCTTTTGGCGACAGCGGCGCGCATCCGAGCCTGGCGATTGCGGCGGTGGGGCTGGGGATTGCCGCGCTGCGATTCGACGAGTGGCGGCTGCGCATCGGCGGCGTTGGGAGCGCGATGCTGCTTTACACGGCAACGATTGCGGCGAGCGTGGGGATGGCGCTGATGGATTCGAGCGGGAGGGTGGCGGCGGGCAGCGCGATGCGCGTGGCGCTGTTCGGGATCTCCGTGTTCGTGTTCTTCTATGCGGCGTATGGGCCGGGGGCGGAGGGCGTGGATGAGATGCGGTTCACGCGGGTGTTGTTTTGGGCGGCCGCGGCCTCGGCCTTGTTTGCCTGTGTGGATTTCTCCTTTCAGTTCCCCGCTCCGGCGGGCTATGGGCGGCAGTTCCTGTGGCTCGCTTCCGGGGTGTACCGGCGGGCGCAGGGCGTGTTTTACGAGGCGAGCACGCTGGGCAACGTGTGCGCGTTTTTCCTCACGATGATCGTGGTGGAGTTCACGCGGCCGCGGGGACTGATGGCGCGGAAGTGGCTGCTGGCGGGCGGGGTGGTGATCGCGGCGGCGCTGGTGCTGTCGTACTCGCGCTCGTCGCTAGGCAACTTCGCGGTGGCGATGGCGGCGCTGGCCTATCTTCGGCGGGGACGGATCCGGTGGGGCCGTGTATTGATCGCCGCGATTGGCGTGATTGCCGTCACGTTGGCCGTTTTCCCGGTGTTCGCGGCGGTGTATTGGGAGCGGGTGTTCGGCTCGTTCCGGTACTTTGCCGAGGCGCCGAACGCGATTCTTTCGGGGCGTCTGGATAGCTGGTCGTATCTGCTCGAGTTTTTCGCGGATCATCCTTTGTATTGGGTGCTGGGCGTGGGGTACAAGACGCTGGCGTATTCGGGGTTTGTGGGGAAGAAGGTAATCGCGGACAACGCGTATTTGAGCGCGCTGGTGGAGACGGGGATGGTGGGGCTGGCGGCGATGCTGGGGCTGTGCCGGGCGATTTTGCAGGGGGCGCGGCGGGCGGCGGGAAGCGAGGATGCGCGGGCGTCGTTTTTCGGGACGTGGATGTTCTGCTTCTGGTGCGGGGAGATGGCGCAGATGCTGTCGGGGGATCTGCTGACGTTCTGGCGAGTGCTGCCGGTGTATTTCTGGGTGCTCGCAAGGGCCGTGCGCGAGCGATGAAGATTCTGTTCGTCGATCAGTTCGGCAAGTTGGGGGGCGCGCAGCGGTGTTTGCTGGATCTGCTGCCGGCGGTGGCGGAGCGGGGGTGGACGGCGTGCGGGGCGATTCCGTTGGGCGAGGGTTTGGAAGAAGGGTTTCGCGCGGCGGGCGTGCCGGTGGAGGGGATCGAGTGCGGGCCGTACGCGTCGACGCGGAAGACGGCGGCGGATTTTGCGCGGTTTGCGGGAGAGATGCCGTGGTTGGCGAAGCGGATCGGGGCGATTGTGGATGCGCGGGGGAGCGAGTTGCTGTATGTGAACGGGCCGCGCGTGCTGCCGGCGGCGGCGGTGGCGGCGCGGCGGCGGGGGCTGCCGGTGGTGTTTCATTGTCACGTGCATTTGTTTCAGCGGGCGGCGGTGGCGGCGGCGGGTTGGGCGGTGAGGCTGGCGCGGGCGCGGGTGATTGCGTGCTGCCGGTTCGCGGCGGCGCCGCTGGCGGAGTTTGTGGAGGCGGGGCGGCTGCATGTGGTTTATAACGGCGTGGCGGACATGGCGCGGGCGCGGGTTTCCGGCGGCGGGCCGGTGCGGGTGGGGGTGATCGGGCGGATTGAGGAGGACAAGGGGCAGCGGGATTTTGTCGAGGCGGCGCGGGCGTTTCCGGAGGCGCGGTTTGTGGTGATCGGGGCGCCGCTGTTTGCGGGCGCGGCGTATTTCGAGCGGGTGCGGGCAGCGGCGGCGGGGCTGGCGGTGGAGTTTCCAGGCTGGAGCGAGGATGTGGCGGGGGCGCTGGCGGGGCTGGATGTGCTGGCGGTGCCTTCGTTTGAGCGGGACCCGAATCCGCGGGTGATTCTGGAGGCGTTTTCGGCGGGCGTGCCGGTAGTCGCGTATCCTTCGGGCGGGATTGCGG
>DAIDIH010000213.1 GCA_027459465.1 Bryobacterales bacterium
GAGGCCGAGGCGTTCGTAGCCCTGTTCTTCGAGCCAGTCGAGGCAGGCGCGGACATCGACGACGGCCTGGCGGGTGGCGTGGAGGGTGCGGCCGATGTTGGAGGAGACGGCGTAGTCGGCGCGCTCGAGTTCGGCGGGCATACGGTAGTCGTGATACGGCAGGCTGATGCGGAGGGCGGCGATGCCGAGTTTCGCGAGGCCGCGGGCGAGCGCGGTGTGGGCGTCGGCGGGGGCGTTCCAGTGCGGCAGCACGACGACGGCGCGGCGCGAAGGCGGCTTGCCGTGCTTAGTGCGGGCGGGGAACCACTGCGCGGTGACGATGTCGTTTTCTTCGTGCGGCGTTGGAATCGGCGAGCGGAAGCGGAGGATGCCGTCAACGAGGGAGAAATCGCGCGGGCGTTCGTAGCCGAAGAACTCCTCGCTGTGGCGGATGGCGGCTTCGTTGTATTCGCGGAAGAAGTGGGCGGGGTTATGGCCGTTGCGGGCTACGCGCTCGGAGATTGGGGATTCATCGAGCCAGTCGAGTCCCCATTCGAAAGGGCGGACGACGCGGTTGGTCGCCTTGAAGGCGAGACGCGTCTCCCAACGGTCCATCCATTGCGCATACCAGCCTGTCATTCTTTGTCGCACACGAGCGTATCTCTACAAGGATAACCGGCGAGGGGAGGGGCCGCATGCGTGCCGTTCGCGCGGCGGGGGGTGAATCGAGGACAATCGGGAGACGGGTGGAAAATCCGGGTTTGGAAAGGGGAAGTGGATGGCGATTTTTCGGATGATTGTGTGGAATATCCGGACGTGCGCGCAGGCAAATTGCCAAACGCTCTGCCAGTTCATGGCGGCGAACCAAATTAGCGTGGCTGCGATTCCGGAAGCGAGCGACGTGGCGATGATCGACACGGAGGGGCAGAACCAGTTCGGGGTGGGGAACTTTTTTTGTCCTCGTGCAAGGAGGAACCGGACCCGATCCAGTTCAAGCCGGACCTGAAGCTCGACGACGATGTGAGTTTCTTCGACTCGAACAACCACTACAACCTCGGACCGAAGACGAAGATCGGCGTGGTGGACGGCTCGCACGTGACGGAGGTTGAATATCAGAACCTCCATGCGACGCAGCAGGACAAGCCGCTGGGGAAGAAATATGCGGTGTTGGCGGTAAAAAACGGCGTGATGGTGAGCGGGAAGGTATCGGATGGGCCGACGGCGATCAGCGGCATTGCTCTCACGCCGTATCACCATCAGAAGGTCGTTGTCGAATACATCATGGACAAGAAGCGGTCCCGGATGAAGGAATGCAGGGACATGGTGGTGAAGAACGGAAAGCTTGTTCGCGGGTTCAAGTCTGGTCCGCAATTTCAAACTGGCCAGCGCGATCCACGCGAGTTGGGACAAGTGGACGGCGGTGGTTTACAACAATGTGTCCTTCGCCGTTAAGGAACTGGGTACGCTGAACCTGGCGAGCTTCAACAACCTGAGCGATCACATGCCGATGGTGGTGGAGGTGACGTACTAGGCCGGGAAGGAGGGGCATCGCCTTTGGGTTTGGCGGCGGGAGTTCGGTAGAGTAGCTTCATGCTTCGAAGAGAGTTTTTGCGGGCGCTGCCGGGAGCGGTGGCGGTGGCGGCGGGTGTGGGGCAGGCGGCGGAGGTTCCGGTCAAGCTGGGGTTTGATACGTATTCGCTGCGGGCGTTCCGGTGGAAGGCGCCGGAGTTGCTGGATTTCGCGGCGGCGCAGAAGCTGGACACGATTCAGATTTCGAGCCTGCATGATTATGAGAGCCTGGAGCCGGCGTACTTGCAGAAGGTCCGGGAGCAGGCGGCGCGGGCGAACCTCACGATCGACGGCGGGATGGGATGCGTGTGTCCTTCGAGCCGTTCGTTTTCAAAGAACGGGCCGCCGGCGGCGGAGAGGGTTCTCGAAGGGCTGCGGGTGGCCAAGGCGGTGGGGGCTCGGTCGATGCGGTGCTTCATGGGGTCGAGCGCGGACCGGACGGGGGATCCTCCGATCGAGTATCACATGGAGAACACGATCAAGGTGTTCCGGAGCGTGCGTTCGCAGGCGCTCGATCTGGGGGTGAAGATCGCGCTCGAAAATCATGCGGGGGACATGCAGGCGCGGGAAGTGCGGACGGTGATCGAGGAGGCGGGGAAGGATTACGTGGCTTCGTGCCTGGATACGGGGAATCCGCTGTGGGTGGTGGAGGATCCGTTTGTGAGCCTGGAGATTCTGGCGCCGTACGCGGTGACGACGCATGTGCGGGATTCGATTGTGTTCGAGGTTCCGGAGGGGGCGGCGGGGCAGTGGGTGGCGCTGGGAGACGGGAATGTGGACTTTGTGAAGTTTGTGGCGGAGTTCCGGCGGCTGTGCCCGCAGTCTTCGATGCAGCTTGAGATCATTACGGGGCGGCCGCCGCGGGTGATTCCGTACTTCGAGCGGGACTTCTGGAAGGCGTTTCCGAAGGCGCGGGCGGACGAGTTTGCGCGGTTTGTGGCGCTGGTGAAGAGCGGGCATCCGTTCATGGGGGCGATGGTGGTGGAGGACGTGAGCGGGCCGCACGAGCCCGAGGTGATGAAGGATGCGCTGCGGGAGCAGCAGCGGGTGGACTTAGTAAGAAGTCTCGACTACGCGAAAAAGAAGCTGGACGTGGGAGTAAACTGGCGGAGTTGAAGGCGTTCCACAGAGGAGGGGCGCGATGAAGAGATGGGTTCGCGGATTCGCCGCGGCGGCGGTTGTGGTTGGGAGCGCGGCGGGGCAAGTGACGGTGAGCGTGGATGCGGGGAAGACGAGCGAGCCGGTGTCGAAGTATGAGTACGGGATGTTCATCGAGCATCTCGGCTCGCTGATTTACCGCAGCCTGTGGGCGGAGATGCTGGACGACCGGAAGTTTTACTATCCGGTGACGTCGAAGGAGGAGGCGGCGGCGGGCGAGGGGCCGATGCGGAGGTTTGCGCCGCGGAGGTGGCGGCCGGTGGGGGGCGACGCGGTTGTGACGATGGACGAGGAGCGGCCGTTTACCGGGCGGCAGAGCCCGCGGATTGAACTCGACCGCGCGACGCCGCATGGAATCGAGCAGGCGGGGTTAGCGCTCCAGAAGGGCAAGCGGTACACGGGGCGGATTCTCCTGCGAGGGACGGCCGGGGCGAGGGTGAAGGTGACGCTGCGGTGGGGCGCGGGCGGGAACGAGGGGCAGACGGTGAGTTTCGGTGGCCTGGGGGAGACGTATCGCGAATACCCGCTGGGTTTCACGGCGCAGGCGGATGCGGAGAAGGGCGCGCTCGAGATTACGGGAACGGGCGTGGGGAGTTTTCACGTGGGGACGGTGTCGTTGATGCCGGCGGACAATGTGGAGGGTTTCCGGCCGGATACGATTGCGCTGCTGCGGCAACTGCACTCGGGGTTCTGGCGTTTGCCCGGGGGGAATTTTATTTCGGATTTCAACTGGTACGACTCGGTGGGGAACCGGGACAGGCGGCCGCCGGTGTTTGACTATGCGTGGAACGCGGCGCAGTCCAACGACGTGGGGATGGACGAGTTCATGACATTTTGTCGGCTGATTGGCGTGGAGCCGTATATTACGGTGAACGCGGGCTTCGGCGACGCGCACTCGGCGGCGGAAGAAGTGGAGTATCTGAACGGTGCGGCGAGCACGCGGATGGGGGCGATGCGGGCGCGGAACGGGCACGCGGCGCCGTACCGCGTGAAGTTCTGGGACATCGGCAACGAGCCGTATGGGACGTGGCAGCTCGGGCGGACGGATCTGAAGTATTACGTGCTGAAGCACAACGAATTCGCGCGGGCGATGCGGAAGGTGGATCCGACGATCACGCTGCTGGCGTCGGGGGCGATGCCGGACGAGATGACGGTGGAAGGCATTACGAGGGCGATGCATCTGGATAATTTGCAGGCGCAGTTTGGTTCGGAGGCGGACTGGACGGGCGGCTTGCTCAAGCATTGCTGGGGGAACTTCGACGGGATTACCGAGCATTGGTATTCGCGCGCGGGGTACCGCTTCGACCTCGAGGCGGCGAAGGAGGGGAAGAAGATCGGGCGGGTGGAAGTGGGGGATGTCCCGGTGGAAGAGACGGTGCTCGAGTGGGTGCGCCATCCATCGCAGCGGGTGCATTTGAAGGCGGAGGAGTGGGCGGAGTACGAGCGGCGGTTTCCGGCGATGCGGGACAAGAAGATTTTTCTCTCAAACGATGAATATGCGTATACGGGAGCGGCGACGAATCTGAAGCTGGCGCTGGCCTATGCGATGGTATTCAACGAGATGATGCGGCACACGGAGTTTTGGCGGATGTCGGCGTTTACTATGGGCGTATCGACGATGGACTACAACGAGACTTCGGCTGTGTTGAACACGAATGGGGTGTTGTTCAAGATGTATGGGGATCATCTGGGAACGATTCCGGTGGCGGTGACAGGGAATTCGCCGCAGCCGGGGCCGAAGTATCCTCCGGGCGGGGATCAGCCGCGGACGAGCGCGGGGAGCCCGACGTATCCGCTGGACATGGTGGCGGCGCTGACGGCCGACCGTAAGTTTCTGACGCTGGCGGTGGTGAATGCGACGGAGAAGGCGCAGCGGTTCGATTTGAACGTGACGGGCGTGAGGCTGGGCGGCGGAGGGAAGGTGTGGGTGATGACGGGCGAGAAACTGGAGGCGGCGAACCGGGTGGGGCAGAAGCCGGAGGTGGAGGTGAAGGAGATGGAGGCCGGCGATGTTACGGGCGGGGTGACGGTGGCGCCGATTAGTGTGGATATCTACCGTTTTCCGGTGGCGCAGTGAGGACTTATGAATAAGTGTTTCTTTACGATTTCGGCGGCGATTGTCAGTGCGGGATTGAGCTTGGGGCAGGTGAAGACGGAGGTGCCGGCGGTGGTGGCCGGGGCGAAGCCGGTGACGGTGGAGCATATCAAGATCCATGGGGCGTCGCTTGAGGGAAATCTCGAGGGCGAGGCGGTGGACCGCGACGCGTTCGTATTTCTTCCGCCGAGTTACAACGTGGACAAGCAACGGCGGTATCCGGTGGTGTATGCGCTGCATGGATATTCGATCGGGGCGGAGCAGTGGACGCACGAGATTCACGTGCCGCAGACGATTGAGGGGGCGTTCGCGCTGGGGGCGAAGGAGATGATTGTGGTGCTGCCGGACTCGAAGACGGGGTACGGGGGATCGATGTATTCGAGTTCGGCGACGACGGGCGATTTTGAGCGGTATGTGGCGCACGATGTGGTGAATTACATCGATGCGCACTACCGGACGCTGGCGAAGCGGGAGAGCCGGGGTTTGGTGGGGCATTCGATGGGAGGGTACGGGGCGAGCCGGATCGGGATGAAGCATGCGGATGTGTTCGGGAGCCTGTACATCATGAGTCCGTGCTGCATGTCGCCGCGGCGGGCGCAGGGCGGTAATGGAAGTGGTGGGGGAGCGGGCGGGAACGATCTGGAGAAGACGGTGGCGGGGTTCAAGTCGCCGGCCGACTCGGCGGGTCTGCCGTTCTTTGCGCGGGCGCAACTGGCGACGGCGGCGGCGTGGTCGCCGGATCCGAAGAATCCGCCGCTGTATCTGGATCTGCCGGTGAAGGACGGCGCGCCACAGCCCGATGTGCTGGCGAAGTGGGCGGCCAATGCGCCGCTGGCCTTCGTGGATCAGTACATTGACGCTCTGCGGACATACCACGCGATTGCGATGGACGTGGGCGACCAGGATAATCTCCGGTTCGACACGCAGAAGTTACACGAGGTTCTCGATAGTTACGGGATCAAAAACGGCTTTGAGATTTACCACGGGACGCACACGAGCGCGGTGGCGGACCGGTTTCAGAATCATGTGATTCCGTTTTTCAGCCGGAACCTGTGCGCGTCCGAGCATTGCGAGTGAAGCGGGGCTATTCCGGCAAGCCGAGTTGGCCGTCGATGTGGAAGTGGCCGGTGACGCCCGGGGCTCCGGTATCGGGTTGGCCGCCGCCGATGGTGATGGCATAGTCGCCGGGGGCGATGATGGGGCGTCCATCTTCGGTGACCATGCCGAGGTCGCGGTCCTTTAGCTCGAAGCGGACGTTGCGGCTTTGGCCGGGTTCGAGATGTATGCGCTCGAATCCGCGGAGCGCCAGGCGTGGGGCGCCTTTGACGGGGGGAAATTTCAAGTAGAGCTGGACGACTTCGTCGCCGGGGAGGCTGCCGGTGTTGGTGACGGTGGCGGAGGCGGTGACGGGATCGCCGGCGTTGAGGCGGGGATGGGCGAGAGTGAGGTTGCTGTAGGAGAAGGTGGTGTAGCTGAGGCCGTAGCCGAAGGGGTAGAGTGGCTTGCCACGGAAGTAGCGGTAGGTGCGGTTTTCCATGGAGTAGTCCTCGAAGTTGGGTAACTGGGCGACGTCTTTGTAGAAGGTGACGGGGAGGCGGCCGGCGGGGTTATTGCGGCCGCTGAGGGTTTCGGCGATGGCGGCGCCGCCTTCTTCGCCGGAGTACCAGGATTCGAGGATGGCGTTGGCGTGATCGTTGATCCAGTTGACGGCGAGGGCGCTGCCGTTCATGAGGACGACGACGAGGGGCTTGCCGGTGGCGGCGACGGCTTCGACGAGGGCTTCTTCGGGAGCGGGGAGATCGAGGCTGGTGCGGTCACCGCCGAGGAAGCCGGGTTCGTTGACGGGCATTTCCTCGCCTTCGAGGCTGCTGGTGATGCCGACGGCGGCGATGACGACATCGGCGTTGCGGGCGGCGGCGACGGCATCGGGTGAAGGCGCGTTATTGACGGGGGCCCAGATGAGTTGGGCGAAGGGTGAGCCGGCGCCCGTGTGCCCGTACTGGACGGTGAGGGCCACCTTTTGTCCCTTCTCGAGGTGGACGCGGCCGAGTTTGGCTTCGACGCCGTGGGTTCGGAAGATCCTTGCGACATCTTTGCCGTCAACGGCGACGGTGGCGAAGCCGTCGGCGCGGATGCCGATCAGGTAGTCGCCGGAGGAGGGGGGAGTGAGGAAGCCGGTCCAGTGGACGCCGATGGATTTATTTCCGGCGGCGGAGGGAAGGTTGTGTTCATTGAGGGCGACGTTTGGCTCGATGCGGGTGGCGAGGACAGCCGGTTTTGCACCCGGTTCGAGCGCGACTCCCTGCCAGGGGGAGTATTCGGCCTTGAGGCCGGGTTTGCCATCGGGGGTGGAGAGGAGATTCGAGGGGACGGGATTTCCGTCGTTGCGGAGGAATTGGGTGCCGGGAACGTAGGTGATGGAGGCGCGGGGGAACTCGGCCTTGAGGCCTTCGAGGAGGGAGACGGTGTGGGTTGGGATGCCGTTGTAGTTCCCGAGGAGGACCCTGGTCTGGTCGGCGAGGGGGCCGACGACGGCGATTTTCGCGACGTCGGCTTTGAGGGGCAGGACGCCGTCGTTCTTTAACAGGACCATGGACTCGTTGGCGAGTTTGCGGGCGAGGGCGCGGTGGGCCGGGCTGTTGAGTTCGCTTTCGTCGATTTTGGAATAGGGGACGAGGTCCGGCGGGTCGAACATGCCGAGGCGGATGCGGGCGGTGAAGAGGCGGACGAGGGAGGTGTCGATGGCGGACTCGCTGAGATAGCCCTGCTGGACGGCTTCGATGTAGGGTTTGTAATCGTGGTCGTCCTTGACTTTGGCGAAGAAGTCGGCGCACTCGTTATCCATGCCGCGTTCGAGCGAGATGGCCGAGGCCTGGGACTGGGAGGGGCGGAAGCGGTGGCCGGAGAAGATGTCACGGACGGCGCCGCAGTCGGAGACGACGTAGCCCTGGAAGCCCCATTTGTTGCGGAGTTGGTCGACGAGGAGAAACTCATTGGCGCAGGCGGGCTGGCCGTTGATGGCGTTGTAGGCGCACATGACCGAGCCGGCTTTGCCTTCGGTGACGGTGGCGCGGAAAGCGGGTTCGTAGGTGTCGAGTTCGTCGTGCTTACTGACGTCGACATCGGCGAAGTGGCGGGTGGGTTCGGGGCCGCTGTGGACGACGAAGTGTTTGGGGGTGGCGATGACGCGGTAGTATTTGGGGTCGTCGCCCTGCATGCCGGTGACGAAGGCGACGCCCATGCGGGCGGTGAGGAAAGGGTCCTCGCCGTAGGTTTCCTGGCCGCGGCCCCAACGCGGATCGCGGAAGATGTTGAGATTGGGCGCCCAGAAATCGAGGCCTTCCATGATGTTGCTGTGTCCGGCGCGTTCGTCCTGAGCGTGCTTGATGCGTCCTTCGGTGGAGATGGCGACGGCCATGGAGTGAATGGCGGGTGCGTCGAAGGTTGCGGCGAGGCCGACGGGCTCAGGGAATTCGGTGGTTCCGTCGACGGCGACGCCATGGAGGGCCTCGCTCCACCAGTCGTAGGCGGGCACCTTGAGGCGGGGAATGGCGCGAGCCTGATTGACGAGTTGAGAGGCTTTTTCTTCGAGCGTCATGCGGTGGACGAGATCGATTGCGCGCTGGGTGGGCGGGAGGTTCGGGTTGAGGTAGGGCGGGGTGGACGAGGTTTGCGCCGCGGCGGAGGGGAAGGCAATCGCGCACACGAGCAGCGTGGAGCAGACGGCGAGATCAGCAAGGAGCCGAAGGGCGGATTGTTTCATAGGATTGAACCCGGTTGACGGTTGATTAGAATAACATGACTGCCGAGGAAAGCGGGGATTGTTAGTGGGAGGGGACGATGGAGAGCGAGTTCGTAACATCGATGTGGGTGAATTCCATGGGGAAGCTGGTTCCATAGTAATAAGCGTTCCACTGGTCCTTGTAGTGGGAGGAGAGGATGTGGCCGCTTTCGCCGATGGTGAGGTTGTTGAGCGAGTTGTCCCAGTTGGAGAGGTCGGCGATGAAGCGCATGGAGGGGCCGAGTTGGCCGTTGACCTGTTTGACGGAGGTGGAGGAGCCGCTCATGGGGACGGGGCCGATGTTGAAGTAGCGGCCGATCACGGGGATCTTGCCGTCGACGGGGTGGTCGATTTCGAGGCTGTGGAACTGGCCGTAGTCCCAGCGGTGGATGTTGGCGCTTTGAGACTTCGAGCCTTCGCGGATGGCGGTGGAGAGGGCATCGAGGAGCATTTTGTCTTTGTTGGGAGTCCAGTCTTTAGCGCCGGAGGCGAGGATGTTCTGGACGGCGGCCGGGGCCATCTGGTATTGATACGTGGCGCCCTTGCCGGGTGAGGCCTTGTCGCCGAGGACGGTGCGGAGGCGGAGGTAGACGAGGGTGGTGAGGATGGGGGCGGACTGGCCGATTTCCATCTGGCCTTTCCAGCGGCGGAGTTCTTCGATGGCGGCGGCGAGGGAGGGGCCGGAGGGGTGAAGGTGATCGTAGGCGGCGATGAGCTGGTGGGCGAGGAAGACGCAGAAGGGGGAGTAGACGTCGGTTTGGACTTTGAGCATGTCCGCGGGTTTCCAGCCGTCGTGGGCGGAGAGTAAGCTGCGGATCTGGTTGGAGCGGTAGGGAGGGGCGAAGCCTCCGTTGATGCGGTAGGAGTAAGAGGCGGGGAAGGGGTTTTGATTCGCGGTGACGATGATGCCGCCGGAGGGGTTGTAGTAAGTGGGGAGTTGGTCGAAGGGGATGGCGCCGAACCATTCGTATTTTCCGGAGGCGCCGTCGAGAACGCGGTCGCCGTTGAAGTCGGCGCGGATGGGGAGGCGGCCGGCGGCGTGATAGCCGATGTTGCCGTGGGTGTCGGCGTAGACGAAGTTTTGGGCGGGGCCGGGGAAGCGGGCTAAGGCGGCGGTGAAGTCGCTCCAGTTGGCGGCGCGGTCGATGTCGAGGAAGGGGAACTGGAAAGAGCCGATTTCGGCGGCGGTCCAGCGGAGGGAGATAAAGACGTTGCGGTCGTGGATGATAACGGGACCGTGGCGGGTGACCCATTGATCGAACTGGACGGGTTTGGCACCGCGGACATTGATTTTGTCGCGTTCGAGGGCGGACTGTTCGAGGTGGCCTTCGAACTGGTAGCGGCCGGTTTTGGGGTCGAGGCGTTCGAGGTATAGGTCTTCGGCGTCGTAGCCCAAGTTGGTGACGCCCCAGGCGATGTTGCGGTTGTGGCCGATGATGACGCAGGGGATGCCGGGGAGGGAGACGCCGGTGACGTCGAGATCCGGAGCGCGAAGGTGGATCTGGTACCAGGTGGCGGGGAGGGTGTAGTCGAGGTGGGGGTCGTTGGCGAGGATGGGAAGGCCCGAGGCGGTGTGATGGCCGGAGATGGTCCAGGCGTTGGAGCCGGGTGCGATTTCGTTGCCGGCGCGGACGGGGAAGAGTTGGTTGACGAGGGCGGGGTTGCCGCCCTGGAGGAGGTTTTGTTTGCGGAGGTCGTCGCGCCAGGAGTTAGTGAGGGTGCGGTACATTTCGAGGGCGCAGAGGATGGAGTCCTGAGGTTGCCAGGGGGTGGGCTGGTAGTTGAGTAAGTGGAACTCGAGGGGGAGGCGGTTGCGGTATTGGGCGAGATAGAAGTTGACGCCGCGGGCGTAGGTGTCGAGGATGGCGCGGTCGGCGGGAGGGAGGAGGCGGTAGTGGATGGCGGCGAGGCGGGCGATGCGGAGGCGGCGGGCGGAGAGATCCAAAGGGAGGGCGGTGGGGCCGATGATTTCGGCGAGGGAGCCGGAGGCGAGGCGGCGGAGGGCGTCCATTTGCCAGAAGCGGTCCTGGGCGGTGACGAAGCCTTGGAGGAAGATGGCGTCGGTGGAAGAGGCGGCCTCGATGTGGGGGATGCCGCGTTCGTCGCGGACGATTTTTGCGGGGGCGGAGATGGGGGCGTGGAGGGCACCGGAGGTTTGCGGGAGCGGGCGCCATGCGTACCAGTAGGTGGCAAGCGCGAGAGTGACAGCCAAAACCGCTATGCTTGCATTGAGGATTCTGAGGAGTCGTCCGCTTGGCACAGGGACGATTCTAGCTGAGCACCGGAGCCGTACGCTGACGTAGATGGTTTTCCGTTTCGTTGTCCTCGCATTCATCCTTGCGTTCAACGCGTTTTTTGCCGCGGCGGAGGTGTCGCTGATCGCGGCGCGGAAGAGCAAGCTGCGTGCGCTGGCCGCGCGGGGCGTGGCGGGCGCGGTGGCGGCGCAGAATCTTTTGAAGGAACCGGCGCGGCTGCTATCGGTGACGCAGGTAGGGGTGACGCTGGCGAGCCTGGGGTTAGGGTGGGCGGGCGAGGATGCGGTTTACAACTTGATTACGCTCGCGATTCATCCGTGGGTGGGCGAGGCGGCGCGGCCGTGGATGCACGGGGCGGCGTTTGCGTTGGCGTTCCTGCTGATCAGCTATGCGCACGCGCTGCTGGGCGAGGTGGTGCCGAAGAACCTGGCGCTGGATAAGGCGGACCGGCTGGCGCTGCTGGTGGCGCCTCCACTGCTGCTGTTCCGGCGGATGACGGCGCCGATGCTGGTGGCGCTGGAGCGGACGTCATTAAATATTTCGCACTGGATGGGGGCGAAGGGCGGGCATGCGGGCGGACATTCGGCGGAGGAGCTGAAGTTTCTGGTGAGCTTGAGCCGGCGCGAGGGGCATTTGCGGCAGTTCGAGGAAGACGCGATCGGCAACATGCTCGAGCTGAGCAATTACAATGCGCGGGAGATTATGGTGCCGCGGAACGCGATTATTTCGGTGGCGATCGGGTCCGAGCTGGACGATCTGCTGGATCTGCTGCGGACGGTGAAACACACGCGGATTCCGATTTACGAGGGCGAGCCGGAGCATATTCTGGGATATTTTCATTCGAAGGATTTGCTTCGGGTGTGGCAGGAGCGGAGGGCGGCGAATTTGCGGCGGAGGCCGGTGCGGCCGTTTCATTTGCGATCGCTGATACGGAAGCCGCTGGTGGTGCCGGAGACGAAGCCGCTGAATGAGTTGATCGATGAGTTCCGTTCGTCGCACGTGCATCTGGCGATTGTGGTGGATGAGTTCGGGACGATTGTGGGGATTGTGACGCTGGAGGATGTGCTGGAACAGATTTTCGGGGAGATCGGGGACGAGTATGACGCGAAGGCGGCTCCGCTGGTAGCGGAGGCTCCGGAGATCGAGGTGGATGGGGCGACGCTGATCCGGGATCTGGATAATCAGTACGGGATCGACCTGCCGGCGGAGGCGGGGTTTGAGACGCTGGCGGGGTTCATGCTGTTCCGGCTGGGGTGCATTCCGAAGGGCGGGGAGACGGTGAGTTGGGGCGGGCGGCGGTTTACGGTGGTGGAGATGGAAAGGAACCGGATTGTGAGGGTGCGGATCGAGCGGGAGTAACTGCTAGAAGCAAGAAGCAAGAAGCAAGGAAGCGAGGAGCGAGAAGCCGGAAGCACGGGGCTGAGTGCTTCAGAAGCCTATGGAGGAGAGGATTTCGGAGGGGCGTTTGTCGAAGGCGCGGCAGATGGCGAGGAGGCTTTCGATGCTGGGGAGGTTGGCGCCGCGTTCGATGGAGCTGACCTGGCTGACGCTTAGGTGGGTGGCGGCGGCGAGATCTTTGAGGGGCCATTCGCGTTCGACGCGGAGCATTTTGATGCGGTGGCCGAGGCGTTCGCGGAGGCGGTCCTGGGGGGGGCGGCCGAAGCCGAATTTCCGGGCGGCGTTTTCCAGCGTTTCGCGAAGCTGGGCGAGGGAGAAGGGTTTGGGGATGTAGTCGAAGACCTTCATCTGGAAGGTGGCGCGCATGTCTTCGAGGGAGGGGTAGCCGGTGACGATGATGACGCAGAGGCCGGGGTAGGCGGCGAGGAGT
>DAIDIH010000214.1 GCA_027459465.1 Bryobacterales bacterium
GCCTTCGTAAAACTCCACGTTCACCTTGAGCTGCGGAATCAGGTAGTTAACCCCATCGCCCAGAATGTCCCGGGTCAGGTGCATCTGTTCGAAGTTCTCGGTGTTCATGAAATAGTAGTACTCGCCGTC
The DNA here is from genome assembly GCA_027459465.1 of Bryobacterales bacterium. Classification (GTDB taxonomy): domain Bacteria; phylum Acidobacteriota; class Terriglobia; order Bryobacterales; family Bryobacteraceae; genus JAJYKC01. The sequence continues at coordinate 130 of DAIDIH010000214.1, forward strand.
GTCGTACAAGTATTCCATCTCATGTTCTTCGAGTACGGCTCGCTCCACGCGGTCTTCACTCGAGAACCGATGTTCCCCCATCGAGCCGCTGCGCAGGTTGCGCATCTTCACTTGCACAAAGCCGCGGAGATTGCCCGGCGTCCGGTGCACCATGCTGAAAATTGAATACAGCTCGTTGTTGAACTTAATCACCATGCCAGGGCGTAACTGTGTCGCCGATATCATTCGTAGGGAAACCGTCCTTGTTGGGGGATCTGCCTACCATTTTACCAAGGTTCGAAGCCGGCCTTGCTCCGCGCTCCCCGGAGACGGCGCGTAGAACTCGCTTTGCCGGGGCCAGCCGCAGCGGCGAGGTATCATGAAGAAACCCCCGCATGATTCAAGATGGCATTTCAGAAGCGCTTACCTTTGACGACGTATTGCTCATCCCGGCGCGCAGCCGGGTGGTGCCGGCCAACACCGACACCCGAACCCTGCTGACCCGGAAAATCGCGCTGAACATCCCCATCGTCAGCGCCGCGATGGATACCGTCACGGAATCGCATCTGGCGATTGCGCTCGCCCAACAGGGCGGCATCGGGATCATCCACAAGAACATGCCGATTGAGCGCCAGGTCGAAGAAGTCGACCGCGTCAAGCGCAGTGAGAGCGGCATGATCGTCGACCCCGTCACGATCGATCCCGACGCCAAAATCTCCGACGCCCTCGCGCTCATGGCCCGGTACCGCATCTCCGGCGTGCCCGTTACCCGTCACGGCAAACTCGTCGGCATCCTCACCAACCGGGACCTCCGCTTCGAAACCCGCCAGGATCTTCCCATCGCGGACGTGATGACCAAGGAGAACCTCATCACCGTCGCCGTCGGCACCACACTCGAAGAAGCCCAGGCCATCCTCCACAAGCACCGCGTCGAAAAACTCCTCGTCGTCGACGACAATTACTTCCTCAAAGGCTTGATCACCGTCAAGGACATCCAGAAGAAATTGAAATACCCCAACGCCGCCAAGGACGAGCAGGGCCGCCTGCGCGTCGGCGCCGCTCTCGGCTCGAGCGGGGATTTCCTGGAACGCGCCGTCGAACTCGTCGCCAAGAAAGTCGATGTCCTCACCGTCGATTCCGCCCACGGCCATAGCGAACGTGTCATGGACGCCGTGAGAGCGATCAAAAGCCGCCTGCCCGAAGTCCAGGTCATCGCCGGCAACGTAGGAACGTACGAAGGCGCCCGCGACCTGGCGGAACTCGGCTGCGACGGGATTAAGGTAGGAATGGGCCCCGGCTCGATCTGCACCACCCGCGTCGTCAGCGGCGCCGGCATGCCACAGATCACGGCCATCTCCGAGTGCGCCCGCGCCGCGTCGGAAACCGGCGTCCCGCTCATCGCCGACGGGGGAGTGAAGTTCTCCGGTGACATCAGCAAGGCCATCGCCGCCGGCGCCGACAGCGTCATGATCGGTAGCCTCTTCGCCGGCACGGAAGAAAGCCCCGGCGAAACCATTCTCTACCAGGGCCGCACTTTCAAGAGCTATCGCGGCATGGGCTCGCTCGGAGCCATGGTCCAGGGCTCGTCGGACCGCTATGCGCAGGAAGGCAGCGGCAAGCTTGTCCCCGAAGGCATCGAAGCCCGAGTCCCGTACAAGGGCCCGCTCGCCGACCTTGTGTACCAACTTGTGGGCGGCCTCCGCGCCGGCATGGGCTACTGCGGCTGCGGTTCGATTCGCGAACTCAAACAGAATGCCCGGTTCCTCCGCATCTCCGCCGCCGGCCTCCGCGAGAGCCACGTCCACGACGTCATCATCACCAAGGAAGCGCCCAACTACCGCATCGAGTAGCGGCGCCGTGCATCGGCCATGCCGCGCGAAATCGAAATCAAACTCCGCATCGCCTCCGCGCCCTCAATGCGCGAAACCCTGGAGCACAGCGGCTACACCGTCCATCACGCGCGGGAAAAGGAAGTCAATCTCGTCTTCGATTCCCCGGCCATCCGGTTGATCGAACACGGCCAACTGCTCCGTCTCCGCCGCATCGGCACACGCACCATCCTCACCTACAAGGGACCGGCGGAAAACGCAAAGCACAAATCCCGCGAAGAAATCGAGTTCTCCCTCGACGACGGCCAAGCGCTTGAATCCCTCCTCGACCGCCTCGGCTTCTCCCCGGTTTTCCGCTACGAAAAGTTCCGCACCGAATACACCCGCCCCGGAATGGACGGCATCGTCACCGTCGACGAAACCCCCATCGGCGACTTCATCGAGCTTGAAGGTCCACCCGCCTGGATTGACGAAACCGCCCATCAACTCGGGTTTCGCGACTCCGACTACATCACCTTAAGCTACGGCGCCCTCTACCAGCGCCACCGCGAAGCCACGCCAGACGCCCCGCGCGACATGGTGTTCCTCTCCCCTTCCATTCACCCGATAGAATGAGGACGTGAATATCGACGAGGGACTTCAACTCGCCACCACCACGCTCGACCGCGTACGCGCCGAAATCGGCAAAGTCATCGTCGGCCAGCAAGGAGTAGTGGACGGAGTCCTCATCTGCCTCCTCGCCGGAGGCCATGTCCTGCTCGAAGGCGTGCCGGGCCTCGGGAAAACCACTCTCCTCCGCACGCTGGCCCGCGTCCTCCGCCTCAAATACTCCCGCATCCAGTTCACCCCGGACCTCATGCCCGGCGACATTGTCGGCAGCATGATCATCGACACCGCCGACTCCGGCGTCAAAGCCCTCCGCTTCCAGCCCGGCCCCATCTTCGCCAACCTCGTCCTCGCCGACGAAATCAACCGCGCCACCCCCAAAACGCAATCCGCCCTGCTCGAAGCCATGCAGGAACGCACCGTCACCAGCGGCACCACCACACACGAACTCGAACTCCCCTTCCTCGTCATGGCCACACAGAACCCCATAGAGATGGAAGGCACCTACCCACTGCCCGAAGCTCAGCTCGACCGCTTCCTCATGAAGATCCTCGTCGAGTACCCATCCCGCGACGACCTCAACCGCATCGTCGAACGAACGCTCCGCCGCGAAGAACTCTCTCTCGACGCTGTGGTTGACCGCTCCGAGATCCTGCACCTCCGTGAAGTCTGCAAGGAAGTCCTCGCCGCCCCCCACGTCCGTGACTTCGCCATCGACCTCGTCCTGGCTACCCAGCCCGGCACACCCAACGCCCACGCCATGGCCAACCGCTATATCCGCTACGGCAGTTCGCCGCGCGGCGCGCAAGCCCTCGTCGAATGCGGCCGCGTGCTGGCCCTCATGCGCGGGCGCATGCACTTGAGCACCGACGACGTCCGCGAAATTGCCCCCGCCGTGCTCCGCCACCGCATCATCCTGAACTTCGACGGCCACGCCGACGGCCAAACCCCCGACAGCCTTCTTAAGGAGATTCTCCGGAGCGTCGCGCCCGCCGTGAGATAACATCCGTGCGATGACTGAAGCGCCGCTCATCGACACGAGTTTCCTCCACAAACTGGAGCGGCTCGCGGTGCGCTGGCAAAAATCCTTCGCCGGCCTCGTCGGCGGCCACAACGTCAGCCGCTTCGCGGGACCCGGCCAGGAGTTCCTCGACCACCGGCATTTCCATCTCGGCGACGACCTCCGCGCCGTCAACTGGCGCGCCTACCTTCGCCTGGAAAAACTCTTCCTCAAAATGTTCCAAGTCGAGCCCCGCGTCCCGGTCCGCCTCCTGCTCGACTGCAGCCGCTCCATGCAGACCGGCGTGCTGCCCAAGTTCGACTACGCCCGCCGCCTCGCCGCCGCCCTCTGCTACATCGGCCTCGTCCGCCTCGACGCCATCCGCATTCAGCCCTTCGCCGAACGCATGGCCGACTCGATGCTCGCCAGCGGCGGCCGCCACCGCTTCCTCCCCACGGTCCATTTCCTAAACGCCCTCACCTGCGCCGGCCACACGCGCTTCTTCGACATCGCGCGCGAGTTCATCGCCGAATACCCGCAGCGCGGCCTCGTCATCGTGATCTCCGATTTTCTCGACGACGCCGACTGCACCCGCCCGCTCCAGTTCCTCTCCGACTTCGGCCAGGAGCTTCTGCTTATCCACCTTTGGGCCGATGAGGATCGCACGCCGCCCTGGGACGGTCTGCTGCAACTCGAAGACGCCGAATCCGGAACCATCGTCGAAACCACCTTCGACGACTCAGCACGCGCCGCCCACGAAGCCGCCTTCGACGCCTACGCCAGGCAAATCCGCGAAACCGCCCTTCGCAACGGCGGCCGCTATGTCGGCCTTTCCACCTCCACGCCGCTCGAAGACGCTGTCTTCGGTCCCCTCATCGCCAGCGGAGGCATTGAGTAGCGCGATGGTCTTCCTCAACCTCACCCTCGGCGAATTCCTGGGCCTTGCCGCGGCGTTCGGTGGCGCAATCGTCGCCCTCTACCTGCTTGACCGCTCCCGCCGCAAGCAAATCGTCGCCACGCTCCGCTTCTTCCCCGGCGCGGCGGATCCTCCCCGCAGCGCCCACCGCCGCCACTTCGACCAACCCTGGTCCCTTTTGCTTCAGCTAGCCGGCGTCCTTCTCCTTCTGCTTGCCCTCGCTCAAGTCCGCTTCAGCCAAACGCTTCAGCCTGTCCACGATCACGTCCTCATCCTCGATATATCGACCTGGATGAACGCCCATAGCGGCAACGCGCGTCTCATCGACGCCGCCCGCGCAGCCGCCCGCCGATACATCCGTGCGCTCCCTGCCCAGGATCGCGTCATGGTCGAGCGTGCCGGCGCCGCCCCCTCGCCCGCCGGCGGCTTCACCGCCGACCGCAAAACGCTCCTCCAGGAAATCGACTCCTCCCAACCCGGCGCCTCCGCCCTCGACCTCGAACAGGCCCTCCGGTTCGCCCTCGAAGCCCGCCGCGTCGCCGGCGACGAACCCGGCGAGATCGCCTTCGCCGGAGCGGGGCGCGTCGCTGCCGGAACCGACGCCACGTTGCCGGCTATCCCCGGTCTCCGGATCCTCCCCGTCTCCTCCGGCCCCGGCGAAAACCACGGCCTCGCGGAAGTCACCGTCCGCCGCTCAGCCGACGACCCCGACACCTGGCAGATCTTCGTCTCCGCCCGGAACTACGGCGAAGCTCCGGTCCGTGCCATCGACACCGTCTGGTTCAACGGCGCCGTCATCGGCCAGCGCGCCTTTGTCCTCGCTCCCCGCGGCAGCCACGACGAAACATTCTCCTATCGCACTCGCGCCGCAGGCCGCCTCGATGTCCGGCTGACACCGGCTGACCCTTTCCCCGCAGACAACTCCGTCCAACTCGTGCTCCCCGCCCAGCCTCTGCTCCCCGTGGTCGTCTACTCCGCCGACCCCACAGCCCTCAAGTCCGTCTTCATTCCCGCCCCCGGCATCGCGGCTGAGTTTGTCACGCCCTCCCGCTACCCCCTCCCCGCGCCCCAAGGCAGCCCCCGCCCCATCGCTGTCTTTGATCGCATCGCCCCACCCACCGCGCCAGGACAGGACGCCATCTGGATCGACCCGCCTGCCGCACAGTCCCCTATCCCAATCGTCAGCGACGCCGCCAAAACCACCCTCGCCGCGTGGAACGGCGCCCATCCCCTTGGCCGCGGCCTTCGCGCCACCGGCTTTGACCTCCCGCAAACCCTCACCTTCCGCCCCGGCCCCGACGACATCGTCGTCGCGTTCTCCCCAGCCGGTCCAGTTATCGTGGCCCGGTCCACTCCGTTCAAGACCGTAATCCTCGGCTTCGATCCGGCCGCCACGGCCATGAAATATCAGCTCTCGACCCCGCTCCTGTTCGCCAACATCCTTCACTGGATGGCGCCCGGCGTTTTCCGCCGCCAGGAATTCTCCGCTCGTGCACCCGGAGCCGTAAATGTCGCCTTCGACACTCCCGCCGACCCCGCCAATGTCCGCGTCACCGCCTCCGACGGCAGCGACCTCCCCTTCACCTGCGACGGATCTTCCCTCCGTTTCTTTACCGCCGACCCAGGCATCGTCCGGGTCGCAACGCCGGAAGGGGAACGCGTTTTATCCCTTACGCTCCCTTCGCCGGGTGAGACTCTCTGGCATCCCGCCTCCGCCCGCGCCGGCTTCCCCCCGCCCGCTAGTCCACTCAACCCGGCCCATGAATGGTGGCCCTGGCTCGCCCTCGCCGGCGGCGCCGGACTCCTCGCAGACTGGCTCCTCTACGGGCGCGCCAGAACAAT
>DAIDIH010000215.1 GCA_027459465.1 Bryobacterales bacterium
TTCGCCGCCGGCGTCATGATCTCCGCCTCCCACAATCCCTACCAGGACAACGGCATCAAAGTCATCGGCCACTCCGGCTACAAACTCCCCGATGACGTCGAAGCCTCCATCGAACGCTCTATCCTCTCCCACACCGCCAACCCCTCGCCCGCCGCCCCGCTCGTCCCCGACCCCGAGCTCGACCACCTGTACGCCGCTCACCTTGCCTCCATCCTCGGCAACGACTCTCCGCTCCACGGCCTCGACCTCGTGATGGACTGCGCCAACGGCGGCTCCTCCTCGCTCGCCCCCGCCCTCTTCGCCCAACTCGGCGCCCGCGTCCATTCCACCCACGCCTCACCCAATGGCCGCAACATCAACCTCAACTGCGGCTCGCTCCATCTCGATTCCCTCCGCGACACCGTCCTCGCCCGCCGCGCCGCCCTCGGAGTCGCCTTCGACGGCGATGCCGACCGCGCTCTCTTCGTCGGCCCAACCGGCCGCATCATCGACGGCGACGCCGTCCTCCTAGTCATGGCCCGCGCCTTACTCGCTCAAGGCCGCCTCGCCGGCCCCAACGGCCAGCCCACCGTCGTCGCCACCGTCATGTCCCACCTCGGCCTCGAACGCGCCCTCGCCGCCTCAGCCATCCGCATGACCCGCACCCCCGTCGGCGACCGCTACGTCCTCGAAGAAATGCTCCGCTCCGGCTCGAACCTCGGCGGCGAACAGTCCGGCCACGTCATCTTCCTCGACCACGCCACCACCGGCGACGGCATGCTCACCGCCCTCCTGCTTTCCTCAACGGTCCTCCACTCCGGCAAATCCATCGAAGCCCTCACCGAAGGCCTCGAAATCTTTCCCCAGCTCCTGGTCAACGTTCGCGTCCGCCACAAACGCCCGCTCGAAGAACTCCCCGAAGTCCGCGAAGAAATCGGCGCCGCCGAATCCGACTTCGCCGGCTCGGGCCGCGTCCTCGTCCGTTTCTCCGGCACCGAACCGCTCGCCCGCGTCATGGTCGAAGGCCCCGACCACGCCCGCGTCTCCCTCTACGCCGAACGCATCGCCGGCGCCATCCGCCGCTCCCTCGGCGCAGACTGACCACCCCCAAACCCGTCACAATAATCCAATGCGAACTCTTCGCTTCCTTCTCGCTTTCCCCCTCCTCGCCGCCGCCCAGGCCCCCCCGCCCGTCATCGTCAACGGCTCGGATTGGACCGCCCTGTTCAACGGCCACGACCTCTCCGGTTGGGTCAACGTCGGCCAGGAAAAATGGGTCGTCGAGGACGGCACAATCCACGGCTCCGCCGTCAGCCACGAATACGGCTACCTCCGCACCGAAAAAGATTACTCGGACTTCGACCTCGCCCTCCGCTTCCAGTGCGTCACCCTCGGCAACTCCGGCCTCTTCTTCCGCGCCCGCTTCAAACCCGGCACCACCGAAATCATCCAGGGCCCCCAGTTTGAAATCGACTGCACCATCGGCCGCCACACCGCAGGCATCTACGACGTCGGCCGCGAATGGCTCGTCTGGCCCTCCCCCGAAAAAGAAACCGTCGTCCGCCAGCACGACTGGAACGAATTCATCCTCACCGCCCACGGCAACCACTACACCTCCCGCCTCAACGGCGTCCCCATGGTCGACTACACCGACCCCAAACAAAAAGGAACCACCGGCAGCATCGCCCTCCAACTCCACGCCGGCGGCGGCGCCAACATGCGCTTCAAGGACATCCTCATCCGCGACCTCACCCGCCGCTGACCCCGTGCCCCGCGTCTACTACTGCCATCACCACGACATGGGCCTTCCGCCGGGCCACAAGTTCCCGGCGGAAAAATATTCGCTCGTCCGCCAGTGCCTTGAACCCGATCGCCTCTTCGAGTTCCTCCCCGCGCCGCCCGCCCCGCTCGAAACCATCGGCCTCGCCCACGACCCCGCCTACGTCCACAACTTCGTCTCCGGAACCCTCCCCGCCCAAACCATCCGCCGCATCGGCTTCCCCTGGACCGAAGGCCTCGTCCGCCGCACTCTCTCCTCCGCCGGAGGCACCCTCGCCGCCGCCCGCGATGCGCTCGTCACCGGCTTCGGCGCCAACTTAGCCGGTGGCACCCACCACGCCTTCTACGCGGAAGGCGCAGGCTTCTGCGTCTTCAATGACCTCGCCATCTCGATCCACTTCCTCCGCCGCGAAGCCGCCATCCCCCGCGCCGCCGTCATCGACCTCGACGTCCACCAGGGCGACGGTACCGCCGCCCTCTTCGCCTCCGACCCCAACGTCTTCACCCTCTCCCTCCACGGCCGCAACAACTTCCCCTTCCGCAAACAGCAAAGCTCCCTCGACATCGCCTTCCCCGACCAAACTACAGACGACGAATACCTCGAAGCCCTCTCTTCCGCTCTCCCCCGCGTCTTCGACTTCAACCCCGGTGTCATCCTCTATCAGTCCGGCGTCGACGCTCTCGCAACCGACCGCCTCGGCCGCCTCGCCCTCTCCCCCGAAGGCCTCGCCGCCCGCGACCGCCTCGTCTTTAACGCCGTCCGCGCCGCCCGCCTCCCCCTCATCCTCACCCTCGGCGGCGGCTACTCCCACCCCATCCACCTCACCGCCCAATCCCACGCCACCACCTACCGCCTCGCCGCCGAACTGCTCGACCGCCGGAACCCTGCGGTCCCCGCTCGGCGATTCGAAAGCGGCGCCTTCTAGACGTCTGTACGACGGTGTCCGTAGTCCATGTTTGGATCCGCCGGCCGTGCAAAGTCGCTGTTACTCTTCTTCGAAGACAAGCCGATTACGCTCGTTGCAACCGGTCGGCAGCACGTCCGTGCGATTATGCCGCCAGGAAGCCAACGAGAGTGACAATCGCGGTTACTGCCTTCGCAACATCTTGCACGGTCGTCGCCGCCTGCTGGACCGCCTTTTCTATCTCGTCAATAATCTCGGATACGTTCGCCTGGTTGGAATACCCGTAGTTGGCGTAGCTCCGTGTAGCGATGGCGCTCCAGTTTTCGGCAATGACCGCAGACTTCTGACTCTGATTCCAGGAGTAAGTGCAGCCGGACTGCGGCGCCGACGGCACCTGACCGCCTGCGCTGAAGGAATATCCCTTCCCGTTCTCATCCAGCACAACAATTGAGACGCCGAACGTCTGACTGGGGGCCGTAATGATTGGAGCGTTCCCTCGATTTGTGTATGAGCCCCAGAAATGACACGTGCCGTCCTGCTGAATCGTCAGGTTCAGTGTGTAGCTGCACTCGTTCACACCGCCACTCGTCGTACCGGAGCCCGTGCCCAGATTGAGGAATTCAAGGCTGGAAGGGACCGGCGGAATCACAGCCACCGTGAGCTTACTTCCAACGGCGCCGCCAAGCTCTTGTTCGTTTGACCAGCCACCGTCGGGATTGCGCCAGCGAGACCGCACGGCGCCGTCCACACCCTCGTAAAAAACCTGGAGCACGTTCGTGCCAGGCACCTGCGCGGCAACAGGGTCCCTAAGAAGGGAACCTCCGAGATCCTGTTCGTTAGACCAGCCTCCGTCGGGGTCGCGCCAGCGGGAGAGCAAGCTATTGGTCAGACCCCGGTAGAAAAGCTGCAGAATGCTCGTACCCGGCACTTGTGCAGCAACCGGGTCGCCCGCCAGGATGCCGCCGAGCCTCTGCTCGTCGGACCACGATCCATTCGGGTTCCGCCACCGGGAGTACAACGCTCCGTCTGCACCTCGATAGAAGAGTTGGAGAATATCTGTGTCCGGAATTTGCACAGCAATGGGATCGCCGCTAAGAATGCCGCCGAGTTCCTGCTCGTTCGACCAGCTTCCATCCGGATTACGCCAACGGGAATAAAGGCTCTTATTAAGGCCGCGATAAAAGAGTTGGAGGACGTTCCCGCCCGGCACTTGCACGGCGATCGGGTCACCGCTGAGGATGCCGCCAATATGCTGCTCGTTGGACCAGGTTCCGTCCGTGTTCCGCCATCGCGACCAGACATTGTTGTCCGTACCCCGGTAAAAAAGCTGCAGAACTCCGGTGCCCGGCACCTGCACGGCAATTGGGTCGCCGTTGAGGACGCCTCCGATGCGTTGTTCGTTGGACCAGGCTCCGCCTATCTCCCTCCACCGGGAATAAACGCTGTTGTCGCTCCCCCGGTAGACACCCGTCCCCGGAACCGTAGCCGCCGCTACACCGCCGTTTAAGACACCGCCGAGGCGTTGGTCGCCAGACCAACTGCCGTTCAGATTGCGCCAAATGCTGTCCACTCCTCGGTCAGCTCCACGCCAGAACAACTGAAGTATCCCAATGCCGCTCATTTCTCCTCCATTCCCAAACCCGGCCACGCCAAGCCACAACAAAAAATGACCCCGCCTAGTTAATCCCCCCCACCACCATCGCCCGCAGCATGGTGTTCGACATCGCGCCGTTCGTAGTCGCCGTGCAGGCCAAGTCGATCTTCGTAGTAACCGAAAACGACTGCGTGTCATTCAGCGACACAACCGTCTGGCCGCCCGCGTCAACCGTTACCGTGCTGGAATCGCCGGACGTACCGGTCCCCGGCGAGTACATCAATACACAAGTGCCGCTGTCCGGGGTCGTCGATAGGTTCTGAAACACTGTCTTCCCGTCGATGACGTAGTCGCCCGCCGGCACCGTTATCGACACGGGTATCGCGCCTCCAGGGCTGAAATTGAGGAAATAGGGATGCGACATGAAATATGCATGGCTCGGGCCCGCCGCCCCCGCCGGACCGGTGGGCCCGACGGGGCCTTGCGTGCCAGGAGGACCCTGCGGTCCTGCCGGGCCTTGCACGCCCTGCGGCCCCATCGGGCCCATCGGTCCCACCTGATTCCAATGCAGCGGGATCTCGTATGGCTTGCAGCTACTCACCGAGTTGTCGATAACCCTCAGTGCGCCCCTCCTCGCGCTGTAGCACCCATAGATCACACCACCGGGCGCCGGAATCGTGGCTCGAAGTCCAAGCACACCGAATACGGCCAACGCCCCAACCGCCGCCGAAGCGGCCAGAGTACGCTTCCTGAACATGTTTCCCTCCAATCAAGGCAGGCGCAAAACGCGCCCCAAAACGCTCATTGCCACACCAACAAATTTCGCCCCGCCAATCATCGGCCCCGTTGGGGCCGGCCGCCATCCCTCGCCAAACTGGCCCCTCACTCCGTCGTCCCCGGGAAAATCTTGCGCGCAATCCGCGTCACAACGAGACCCGCATCCGTCTCCATACCCTGAAATTCCTTTCCGTTGTCGTCCATCACGAACGACACATGGAGCGGGAAGGCCGGAATTCCCGGAATCGAAACCTGGAGGGTCATCGTGCCGGTGCAGTCGGCATTCACGGTGTAAGTGCCCGTGATGCTCACTGGAGTGATGTTTCCGTTTTGGCTTAACGTCGCGGTCGCCGTCGTATTACCCGCCGCGTCGAACGTTTGCGTGCCCAGCTCCGCCACCGGCCCCGCCAGACTTGCCGGCGCGGTGATGAATCCTGTAGATGTGTACGCAAACGTGCCCCTCAGCGTGGCGCCCGAGCAGGCCAACTGCGCGCTCGCTACTGGCGCCGTTCCGAGAACTAGCGCCGTGAGTGCGGCCGTCGTAAGAATCCTTGTGATAGTGCAACGCTTCATGTCAATCCTTCCTTTGAGTTGATCGATTCCGTGTGCCATCCCAATCCGGCTCACCTGCCACGAATAAGGAATCGCGCCGCCGAAGGTTACAGCCTCCCGCCAACGGCGTAGAATTAGCCTGAGCGTGCACCCATGCCGGTCTGCCCCCAATGCGGAGCGGAGTTAGGTTCCGGTGACCCTGCGGGACTATGCCCGAAATGCCTCATCCAGGCCGCCTTCGACACTTCCCTCGGCGCGGCCCCACTTACTAAGTCAGGCTCGCCAACCGCCCCCGCCGGCGACAACTTCGGCCGTTACGAAATCCTTCGCCCGATCGGCGAAGGCGGCATGGGCACCGTCTATCTCGCCGAGCAGCGAGAACCCATCCGCCGCCGCGTCGCGATCAAAATCGTCAAACTCGGCATGGACACCCGGCACGTCCTCGCCCGCTTCGCCAACGAGCGCCAGGCCCTCGCCCTGATGGACCACCCGAACATCGCCCGGATCTTCGATGCGGGAGCCACGCCCAAGGGCCGTCCCTACTTCGTCATGGAGTACATCGACGGCGCACCCATCACAAAATACTGCGATGACAGACAATTGGCCATCCGCCAACGCCTCGAGCTTTTCCTCGCGGTCTGCCGCGCCCTTCAGCACGCCCACCAAAGAGGCGTCATCCACCGTGACCTCAAGCCCTCCAACGTCCTCGTGGCCGAGCACGACGGCGCCCCGGTCCCGAAGGTGATCGACTTCGGCATCGCAAAGGCTACCGACCAGTGGGCCGTCGAAAACACCCAGCTAACCGAGTTCGGCCAGATGGTCGGCACCCCCGAATACGCCAGCCCCGAACAGGCCGGCGTCCTGTCGGGCGATATCAGCGAGTCCACCGACGTGTATTCGCTCGGCGTGCTTCTCTACGAGTTGCTCATCGGCGCCGTTCCCTTCGATGGCGCCCTGCTGCGCAAATCCGGCTACGCGGAAATGCTCCGCATCCTCAGGGAAGAAGAACCACCCCCGCTTCCGCGTAAGCTCACCACCATCGGCGCGGAGGCAGCCACCGTCGCCGCGCATCGGCAGTGCGATCCCGCCTCCCTCCGCCGCCTCGTCGCCGGCGACCTGAACGCTATCACGCTCAAGGCCCTCGAAAAAGAACCCGGCCGGCGCTACGCTTCGGCCGCCGGGCTCGCCGCCGACATCCACCGATATCTTGCGCACCGCCCCGTACTCGCCTCGCCGCCAGGCGTTCTCTATCGCACGCGCAAGTTTCTCCGCCGGCACAACGCCGCCGCCCTCGGCGCCGCCGCCGGACTGGGGTTCGCTCTGCTGAGCACGGTGACGCTCTGGTCCCTCGCCCGCTCCAACTCGACGCTCAAACCAAAGCTAACCGGCGAAGATTCCATCGTCCTCGCGGACTTCGACAACAGGACCGGCGACCCGGTCTTCGACGATACCCTCCGCCAGGGCTTGTCCGTCGAGTTGCAACAATCGCCGTTCTTGAGCCTCGTTTCGGACCGGCAGGTCCGGCAAACCCTCGCGCTCATGGGAGCGCCGAAAGACGCCCGTCTCACTCCGGAAACCGCCATGCAAGTCTGCCAACGAGCCGGAAGCGCGCTGGTTCTGGAAGGCTCCATCACGCGGCTGGGAAGCCGCTACGTACTCGCTCTGCGCGCCAGCAACTGCACCACGGGCAATCTCGTGGATCAAGAGCAGGCCCAGGCGCCGCGCCGCGAGGATGTCCTTACCGCCCTCACGCAAATCGCCCGGAAATTCCGAACCGCGGCTGGCGAATCCCTCGCCACCGTCGAAAAGCACTCGACACCGCTCGCCGAGGCCACCACCTCGTCGCTCGACGCCCTCAAGGCCTACAGCATCGCCCTGAAAGTGGACAACTCCGCCGGCAACGCCGCATGCATCCCTTTCTACCGCCGCGCCGTTGAAATCGATCCCCAATTCGCCATGGCCTACGCCGGCTTGAGTCTGGCCTATAGCGGGATCGGAGAGTCCTCGCTGTCGGCCGAGAACACCACACGAGCCTGGCAACTGCGCCATCGGGTCAGCGATCCGGAGAAGTTTTTCATCGACTTCACTTACAACCGCCAGGTGACGGGAAATCTGGAAAAGGCCTACCGGATCCTCGAGTCGTGGTTCCAGACTTATCCTCGCGGAGAGGATCCGAGCGCCCTCGATCTGCTTTCGGCCATCTCCACGAATGGGACAGGCCGGTTTGAAAGAGCCATCGAGGCAGCGCAACAAAAACTTTCGGCGGATCCCAACTTCATCTACGCGTACGAGAATCTTGCGTACACCTATTTCTTCCTCGACGGCTTCTCCGAGGCCGAGCGCACACTCGAGCAAGCCTCGGCGCGTAACCTGCAGTCCCCTGAGCTTCTCGTGCTTCAATTCAATATCGCGGCGTTGCAAGGTGACCAGGACCGCATGAATCGCCTCGCGGCCCGGGCCGGCGCCGAGCCCGGCGCCGAAGATTGGATGGCGCACGAGCAGGCCCTCGCTCTGGCTCGTTCCGGCCGCCTCCAGGCCGCCCGGCGCTTCTCAAGCCGCGCCGTCGATCTTGCCGTGGAACAAGGCTACCGCGAGAAGGCGGCGCGCTACCTCGCCGCGCGAGCCGTGTGGGAAGCCGCCTATGGACGTCCCCCCGAAGCACAAAGGCTCGCCCTGTCGGCGCTTGAGCTCTCCAGGGGCCGGGACGTCGAATACGCGGCCGGCCTTGCCCTCGCCTTTTCCAAAGACACTTCCCGCTCGGAGTCCCTCGCCGCCGATTTGGAAAAGCGCCTCCCCGAAGACACCTTCGCCAAATTCACCTACGTCCCGGTCCTCCGCGCCTTGGCCGCCCTCGCCCGGCGCAGGCCGGCCGACAGCATCGGCCGCCTGCAAACCACCCTAACCTATGAACTCGCCGTGAATGGCCTCAACTGGAGTGACTTTTGTCTCGGCGGTTTGCACTCGGCGTACGTGCGCGGCGAATCGTTTCTGGCCACCCGCCGCTATCCGGAAGCCGCGGCCGAATTTCAGAAGTTACTCGATCACCGCGGCCTTGTCGGCCTGGATCCCCTCGGTGTCCTCGCCCGCCTCCAACTCGCCCGCGCGCTCGCCGCCTCCGGAGACCGCGCAAAATCCGCCGCCGTCTACAAGGACCTCCTCGCTATCTGGAAAGACGCCGACCCCGATATCCCGCTCGTCCGGCAAGCCCGCGCCGAGTCCGCGCACTTACTCTAACTCCGGTGTAACTTCATGCGCCGGATCCCTTACTCGCTATAGCCGCTCATGAACAACCGGACCATCCACACGATCACCGGACCCCAGCAATTCCCAACCACCCGTTGGACTCTGATCCTCGCCGCCGGCAATCCGAAAAGCAAAGATGCCCACGCCGCCCTCGTCTCGCTCTGCGAACGCTACTGGTATCCGCTCTACGCCTACCTGCGCCGCCGCGGCTACCCGCCCGATCAGGCCCAGGACCTCACCCAGGAGTTCTTCCTCCGCCTCCTGGAAGGCCGCTACCTCGATCGCGCCGACCCCGCCAAAGGCCGCTTCCGCTCCTTCATCCTGACCTCGCTCAAATTCTTCCTCGCCGACGAGCAGGACCGCCAACGCGCGCAAAAACGCGGCGGCGGCCTCCTCGTCCCGCTCGAACTCTCCTCCTGCGAACAACGCTACCAGCGCGAACCCGCCTCCGAGGAAACCCCCGAGCGCATCTTCGAGCGCCGCTGGGTCCTCGCCGTCCTCGACCGCGTCATCGAAAACCTGCGCAGCGAGTTCCTCCGCCACGGCCGCCCCGAACACTTCGAACTCCTCAAGTCCCTCCTCCTCGGCCAATCCGAAGCCCCCTACGCCGCCCTCGCCCGCGACATGAAC
>DAIDIH010000216.1 GCA_027459465.1 Bryobacterales bacterium
CCAGAGAGATGAAATGAAGATTCACGAGTATCAGGGAAAGCAAATCCTGCAAAAATATGGTGTGGCTATACCGCGTGGCGAAGCGGCGACCACATATGAGGAAGCTTCGGCGATAGCGGCCAGGCTTTTGAAAGAGGGCGCCAGCGGCGTGGTGGTGAAGGCGCAGATCCACGCGGGCGGCCGGGGCAAGGGCGGCGGCGTGAAGGTGGCGAAGAATTCGGACGAAGCGGCCGAGATCGCCAAGAAGATGATCGGCATGACGCTGGTGACGCACCAGACCGGGCCAGAGGGACGCCTGGTGCAGAGGCTACTGGTAGAAGAGACGCTGCCGATCGAGCGCGAGTTGTATCTGGGCATCGTGCTCGACCGCAACATTGGGAAGAACGTGTTCATGGCGTCGGCCGCGGGCGGCATGGAGATTGAGGAAGTGGCCGCGAAGACGCCTGAGTTGATTTTGAAGGAAACGATCGAGCCGGGCATGGGTTTAATGGCGTTTCAAGCGCGCAAACTCGCGTTCGGGATTGGCGTTCCGGGAGCGAGCGCAAATGGGGCGGTGTCGGCGATGACGGCGCTGGCGAAAGCGGTGGAGGCCTCGGACGCGTCGCTCGCTGAGATCAACCCGTTCGTGCTGACGCGGGACGGGAAGGTGTACGCGCTGGACGCGAAGATCAACCTGGACGACAACGCGCTTTACCGGCACAAGGATCTGCTGGAGCTGCGCGATTTGAACGAAGAGGATCCGCTCGAAGTGGAAGCTTCGCGGTTCGGGCTGAACTACATCAAGCTGGACGGGACGATCGCCTGCATGGTGAACGGCGCGGGACTGGCGATGGCGACGATGGACATTGTGAAGCACGCGGGCGGGAGTCCGGCTAACTTCCTCGACGTCGGCGGCGGCGCCAACGCCGAGCAGATCCGCAACGCGTTCCGGATTCTGCTGATGGACCGGAGCGTAAAGGCGGTGCTGATCAACATTTTCGGCGGCATTCTGCGCTGCGACACGCTGGCTACGGGGGTGGTGAACGCGGCGCGGGAGTTGCAGATCAAGGCGCCGGTGGTGATCCGGATGGAAGGGACGAACGTGGAGTTGGGACGCCAGATATTGAGCGAATCCGGGTTCAATTTCACGGTGGCCGACGGGATGAAGGACGCGGCCGAGAAGGTGGTGGCACTGGCTGGAGGAGCGAACTAGCATGAGCGTACTGGTTGGAAGAGGCACGCGGTTGCTGGTGCAGGGATTTACCGGCAAGGAAGGGACGTTTCACGCGCAGACGGCGGTCGAATACGGGACGAACGTGGTTGGCGGCGTGACGCCGGGCAAGGGCGGGAAAAAACATCTGGACCGACCGGTGTTCGATACCGTGGCGCAAGCGGTGCGCGAGACCGGCGCCAACGCTTCGGTGATCTTCGTGCCGCCACCGTTCGCCGCCGATGCGATTTTAGAGGCCGTGGATGCCGGTGTGCCGCTGGTGGTTTGCATTACGGAAGGAATTCCCTCCGCCGACATGGTGAGGGTGTGGTCGTCGATGAAGGGCAAGCAGACGCGGCTGATCGGCCCGAACTGTCCGGGGGTTATCTCGCCGGGAAAGTGCAAGATCGGTATCATGCCGGGGCACATTCATCTGGAGGGCAACGTGGGCGTGGTGTCGCGCTCGGGCACGTTGACCTACGAGGCGGTGGGACAGCTTACGCGGCTGGGGATCGGCCAATCGACCTGCATCGGGATCGGCGGGGATCCGATCATCGGGACGAATTTTACGGACGCGATCCGGATGTTTAACGAGGACGCGGACACGCGGGCGATTGTGATGATCGGCGAGATCGGCGGGAACGCGGAGGAGACGGCGGCGGCCTATATACACGAGCATGTGAGAAAGCCGGTGGTGGGTTTCATCGCCGGGCAGACCGCGCCGCCGGGGCGCCGGATGGGCCATGCGGGCGCGATCATTTCCGGCGGGAGCGGGAAGGCGAGCGACAAGATCGCCGCCATGCGGAAGGCGGGAATACATGTGTGCGACTCGCCGGCCGATATTGGCGCGGCCATCCTGCAAGTGCTGTAGCAGGGGGAATTTCGAAAAAACAAGATATGGAAAGAACGTTTGGAATTATCAAGCCCGACGCCGTGGCATCGGGGAAGGCCGGAGCCATCCTGGAGATGGTGGAGCGGGCCGGATTCAGGATTCGCGGGATGAAGATGACACGGTTGAGCCGCGCGCAGGCGGAGGCGTTTTACGCGGTGCACCGCGAGCGGCCGTTTTACGCGAGCCTGGTGAATTTCATGACCGAGGGGCCGGTGGTGGTGATGGTGCTCGAGCGGGAGGACGCGATCCGGGCCTGGCGCGAAACGATGGGTGCGACGAATCCGGCGAACGCGGCCGAGGGCACGATTCGCAAGCGCTTTGCCGAGAGCATTGAGCGCAACGCGGTACACGGCTCGGACGCGCCGGAAACAGCGGCGGTGGAGATTCCTTTCTTTTTCAGCACGGCGGAACTGCTCGAAAGTTCCGCGGCGGCGTGATACGCTGAAGATTATCCCGCACGAGGGCCTGTAGCTCAGTTGGTTAGAGCGCTACCTTGACACGGTAGAGGTCACAGATTCGAGTTCTGTCAGGCCCACCAACCTTCATCCGGTTTTCGCGCTGAAGTTTCGAACGCAGCCGCCAAATCTTAGCGCCGTTTGAGTTTTTTGACGCAACAGAATTGCGTCTAAGCACGAAGCCAGGGCTATGCGTGCGGCTAAGTTCTTGGTTTGCGGGGGCGTGCGCCTGGAAACGCGATTGCATTGACCCTCAGTGGCCGCCCGGCCAGAAGAAAGCGAGGCCAAATGCAACTGACAATTGAATTGACGATTTTGGGCATTCTTTTCGCTGCAGTTCTCGCACTGGCAATAGCGCGAAAGCGAGTAGCGGGAAACGACGATGAGATGCTGCACGTGCGGGATGCCGAGGCATCGTTGGTCACTCGCCAGACGGTGGTTGCGCACAAGCTCGAGGTGCTGGACCGCTGGGGCAAGGCGGTGACGGCGATTGCGGTTATTTACGGGGTGGTGGTGCTAGCCCGGATTCTTTACATGGTCTGGGAGCAGGGCCAACATCTGTCGGCGAACTGAGGTCCTTCTGTCACGGATGGCGCACCGGGAGGCAAACGGGGTAGATCGCCCGCGGCCCGGTGCGCCTAAATTGACATCGGTGCGATTACGGGTTGGGAGAAGTACTGGGGGCTGTCGGCTCGTGTTGGTTTGAGCCGATGAGGCGCGCGTCCTCTGCGGTCTGGACGGCCTCGCGGGCGGCCGCGATGACCGTGGCAGAGCTTGAGCCGGCCATTTGGGCTGAGCGAGCTTGCTCATAGAGGGCGCGCGCCTTTTGCATTATGGCGGGGGCGGTCTGATCCGCACCGTGAGCCGAAGCGAGTTGAATCGCATTCAGCGCCTGGTAGAGGGCCTGCAAAGACTCAAACTGCTTCTGGGAGACCTTCGGGCCCCTTTCATTCAGCCGGTGTTGGCCGGTCTGAAGGTCGTAATTGAAGGGCTGGGCCGGAAGGAGTGTTTCGTTTGCCCGGACTGGCTCCGCTTGAGCGTGTGTGTCAGGCAGGGCGTAATTTTCGAGGACCATGACGCCGCTCGGATGGCTGACCGAGTAATACGGCTCGGCGGTCACCACGAGGGCGAACGCCTGTAGGCTGGTTGCGGTGCGCAGTTTTCCTTTGTCGGCATGATTCGCCGGAATCTCGCCCAGGTTCTGGGCGCGGCCATCGGGAGTGATCGCCCACATCACATAGGTGAGATAGTTCAGGCCGAATCTCTGCGGGGAGCCGAGGTGGTTGAAGTGCGCATCGATCTCGACCGCGGAACCGATGCGGGAGATACCTGCTTCGCCTTTGGCGTCCGGCAGGAGCACCGTGCCGCGGAATCCGACGCGAGTGGGAATCGCATCGCTGCCGCCGTAGTTGAACGCGGGAGTCGATTCCGAGGACACGGTGACTCGATAGAGCGGTACGGGCGCAGATTGTCCTCGAAGGAGGCTGGGGACCGTGAAGATTCCAAGAATGAGAACGGGAATGAGTGGTTTCATACGATAGTTCACTTTTGCCATACTCGTCCGGCGCGCAACGCTGGATAAACGTGCTTTAGATGTTGTTACGTGGCCGGGGCCACGCCAGTTGCGCTTTCATCGGGCTGCAAGTGCATATGGGCAGCCAGACGGCAGGAAGCTATACAATTCAATGATATCCGGGCGGGAGTCGCGGGCTGAGATAAGACGGATCCGGTAAAGATTACCAAGTCGCTGAAAAGGAGGATGACGATCTCTGCAAGCGGCCTGGTCTCAGGGCCGGTATAATCTGGCCTTGAGCACCTATTGGGTGAGGTGCGGAAAGGGAGAGGAGGTTCGTATGCGTAGGGAAGCAAGGAATCTGGTAGTCGGAATTATGCTGGCGGGTGCGGTAGCCGCATTGATGCTGGCGGCGGGCGCCGGGAAGGCGTTCGCGGAGGCGAGCGCGGCCGACGGCGTGTGGGATTGCGTGAGCGCGACGCCGGATGGGGGCGAATTCCCGTTCACCTTGACCGTGAAGGAGGATAGCGGAAAGCTTACCGCGACGGCCGGCAGCGACGAGGGGCAGATTCCTCTGACCAACGTGGAGTTGAACGGGGATCAGCTCAGCTTTACGGCCACGCTGAACGATCAGGATTATTCGGTGAAGGTGACGGTGAAGGGCGACACGCTCGAGGGTGAGTGGTCTGGTGGGGGAGACAGCGGTTCGGTGAAGGGAAAGAGGCACGCGTGATCGTACCATCGACGTTTGCAGTTGCGTTGTTGTGCGCGCTGTTGTCGATGGTTTGCTGGGGTTCGTGGGCGAACACGCTGAAGCTGACCGGGAAGTGGCGGTTTGAGCTTTACTATTTCGATTACACGTTCGGTGTGGCGCTGGTAGCGGTCGTGGCCGCGTTCACCGTGGGCTCGATGGGCGACGGGTTGGCGGTGACCGACAATCTGCTCATCACGGGAAAGTTGAAGGAGTTGATTGCCGTCACGTCGGGCGGGGTCTTCAATCTGGCGAATCTGCTGCTTGTGGCCGCGATCACGCTGGCGGGCATGTCGGTGGCGTTTCCGATCGGAATCGGGCTGGCGCTGGTGATCGGCGTGATCTGGAGTTATGTGCTCAACCCGCAGTCGAATCCGGCACTGCTGTTCGGCGGCGTGGCGTTTGTACTTGCGGCGATTGTGGCGAGCGCGCGGGCGCATGCCTTGCACAGCAAGGAGATCAACCAGGGGCGTGGCGGGAAGAAGGGGATTGTGCTGAGCCTAATCAGCGGGGTTCTGATGGGTTCGTTTTATCCGCTGGTGGAGATGAGTAAGCAGGGGGACGACGGCCTGGGACCGTACGCGGTGGCGCTGCTGTTTGCATTGGGTGTCTTTCTGTCTACGTTTGTTTACAGTGTCTACTTCATCGGGTTGCCGATACAGGGCGGGTCACTGAAGCCGCACGATTACTTTCGGGGAACGCTGCGGCAGCATCTGCTTGGCCTGGCGGGCGGAGCGATCTGGTGCATTGGAGCGATCGCGAGTTTTGCGGCCGCCAGCGCTCCGAAGGAGATCCAACTTGGTCCGGCGGCTAGCTACGCGCTTGGTCAGGGCGCGACGCTGGTGAGCGTGCTTTGGGGACTTCTGGTGTGGAAGGAGTTCGCCGGGGCCGCGGCGAACGTACGCCGCATCATGTGGGTCATGTTCGGGCTGTTTGCCGCGGGGCTCACGCTGGTTTCGATCGCCCCGCTTTACTCCTGAGCGCGCGGGCGGCGTTCGCCGTTAGGATACAATCCGCTGATGCGTCCTTTGCGAGCGGAGTTGGCGGCGGAGTTCCTGGGCACCCTGGTGCTGCTGTTATTCGGTCAAGGCGTGGTCGCGATGGTGAGCCTGTTCGGGACGGGCGTGCCGGGCGAAGTCGTGAAGGGCGGGTATACGGACATCACATTCGCCTGGGGGCTGGGCGTGACGTTCGGGATCTACATTGCGGGAAAGATCAGCGGCGCGCATTTGAACCCCGCGGTGACGCTGACGCTGGCGATGTTCCGGGGCTTTCCGTGGAAGAAGGTGGTCCCGTATTGTGTGGCTCAGACGGCCGGGGCGTTTTTGGCGTCGGCGATCGTGTTCCTGGAGTACCGGCCGGCGTTCGCGAAAGCGGATCCGGGGCTCGAACACACGGCGGGGATTTTCACGACGTTTCCGGCGTTTCCGGCCAGCTACTGGCCGGGATTGATCGATCAGGTGCTGGGTACCGCTCTGTTGTTGTTGTTCATTTTCGCGTTGAGCGACGTCCGGAATCAGCCGGTAGGGGAATTGGGGCCGCTTCTGGTCGGGCTCAGCGTGGTGGCGATCGGCATGTCGTTCGGCGGGATGCACGGATATGCGATCAACCCGGCGCGCGACTTCGGGCCGCGTTTGTTCACGGTGCTGGCGGGGTTTCGCAATAACGGCCTGACGGACGGGAGTTTTGTGTTCTGGGTGCCGATTGTGGGACCGCTGGCGGGCGGAGTGATCGGGGGGTGGGTTTACGATCAGGGCATCGGGCGGTGGTTGAAGGCGGAAGCGGGGGCGGAATAAGAGGCAATGCGTTCCTGGCCTGCGCTGCTGTTGTGCGTCACATTCGCCGCGGCTGGGCGCGCGCAAACGACGCCGCACGAGGGAGACTACACGATTGCGGATTTCCCTTTCGCGTCCGGCGGCGAGCTGAGCGAGTTGAAGCTGCATTACCGGACGCTCGGGCGGCCGATCACGGACGCCGCCGGGCACGTAGAGAACGCCGTGCTGATTCTCCACGGCACCGGCGGGACGGGCAAGCAGTTTCTGAGCGAACAATTTGCCGATGTTTTGTTTCGAACGGGACAGCCGCTCGATGCCGGGACGCACTATATCATCCTGCCCGACGACATCGGCCACGGCGGTTCGTCGAAGCCGAGCGACGGGATGCGGATGAAGTTCCCGCACTACGGATATATCGACATGGTGCACGCCGAGCACGCGCTGGTGCGTGACGGGCTGCACGTGGATCATCTGCTTTTGGTAATGGGGACGTCGATGGGGTGCATGCACTCGTTTCTGTGGGGCGAAATATATCCGGACGAGATGGACGCGCTGATGCCGCTGGCCTGCCTGCCGGTGGCGATCAGCGGAAGGAACCGGATGTGGCGGCGGGCGGCGATGGACGCGATTGAAAAGGACCCCTCGTGGCAGGGCGGGGATTATACGGCGCAGCCGGCGGGACTTCGCGCGGCGATGTCGATTGAGCTGATTGCGGTGAGTTCACCCCTACAGTGGCAGAAGCAGGCTCCCGACGGGCCTTCAGCGGACCGCTCGTACGAGAAAATGCTCGACGCGCGGCTGGGCGGCGTGGACTCGAACGACCTGCTGTATCAACTGGACAGTTCGCGCGACTACAACCCCGAGCCGGGTCTTGGGAAAATTCAGGCCGCGCTGACGCTGGTGAATTCGGCGGACGATTTTGTGAATCCGCCCGAGTTGGACATTGCTCCACGCGAGATCAAGCGGGTGCGCCGGGGACGGTTCGTGCTGATTCCGATTTCGGATGAGACGCGCGGGCATGGCACGCACACGCGGGCGGTTGTGTGGAAGCAATACCTGATGGAATTGCTGAAGCAGACGAAGCAGCAGTAGTGCCGCACAAACGAATGCGGCGCCGTCGAAGCAGCGCCGCATGATGAGGCCTGGATTGGTTCCGGCTGGAGACGTATCAGTTAGCCGGATTCAGCGGAATGAGCATCGAGACGAAGTGAGTCCCGCGGACGGGCTTCGGAGGGGCGAAGCGGTAGACACTGGTGCTGTGGCCATCCCACAGGCTGCGCAAGGCGCACTGGCCACCGCCGCACACGAACGCTACCACCGGCTTATTGGTTTCGGTCCAGGCAGCCGGCGCGTCTGTGCCGGCCGACGGCAACAGGTAGATTTTCTTATTGGTGTCGAGGTTGTTGACCGTGACGATCGAGTTTCCTCCTTGGGGTTCCACCTTGAATTCGTAAGAGCCCGATTGCATCTGGGTCTTCCCAGCCTGGAATGCGTACGGAACAGTCGCGGTGTACGCACGGGTTTGCGCGAGAGCGCTTCCAGCGGCGACCGTGAGGGCAGCCACCGCAACGATCAAACGGAACGTCAAAGTTTTCATTTTGTCTATCCTCCTTCGGGCTGCCCTATCCGGGACCCGACTACGGGGGGTGGTAGGGCAGATTAAGGGCCAAATCGTATCCTTCTGAAAAGACAGGGATAACTGCTTCTGGGGCGAGGGGGGATGAACCGGCGGGTTCACGCGCGTGAACCGGGTGGTTCAGCGGGCGGGCGCTTGCTACACTGGCAGCGAGGATGGAGGCGCAGCTAGCGGGCCGATCGGCCCAAGACACGCTGTTGCGAGCGTGCGCCCTGATGTTTCTTTTCCGGGCGCTGTTCCGCGCCGGCGACGAGACGCAGCGCTCGATGTGGGAGGAGCGCATCGTGCGACTGATCGGCGAGTTGGTGCCGTGCTCGGGGGGATCGGTGGTGGTGGGTGTCACGCCACAGGAGATCGCGGCGGATTGCGTTGCCGTGCCGCTGTATCTGCGGGGAGACATCTGCGGGCTTCTGGCGGTGTGGTTTCCGCCGGAGGAGGAAGAGCATATCGAGGAGCACCGGGAGACGCTGACGGCGGTGGGCACGTTGGCCTCGGCGGCGCTGGACAGCGCGCGGGACGTGGATGTGCTTCGGACCGAGAACGCGCTGCTGCGCGCCAGCATCGATCCCAGCGAGGCGGGCATTGTGGGGGAGAGTCCGGCGGTGCTGAAGCTGCTACAGATGATTGCGCGGGTGGCTCCGCGCGAAACGCCGGTTCTGGTGCTAGGGGAAACGGGGACGGGGAAGGAGCTGGTGGCACAGGCGCTGCATCGGCTGAGCCCGCGGAGGGCCGGGCCGTTCCGGGCGATCAACTGCGCGGCGCTGAGCGAGGCGCTGCTCGAGAGCGAATTGTTCGGCCACGAGAAGGGCGCGTTCACGGGAGCGGCGGCGCAGAAGAAGGGGAAGCTGGAGCTGGCCGAGGGGGGCACGGTTCTGCTCGACGAGATCGGCGAGCTGGCCCTCCCGCTACAGGCGAAACTGCTGCGGGTGCTGCAGCAGAAGGAATTCGAGCGGGTGGGGGGGACGCGCACGCTGGCGCTGGACGTGCGAGTGATTGCGGCGACCAACCGCGAACTGGCGGAAGAAGCGCGGCGGGGCGCGTTTCGCGAGGACCTGTATCACCGGCTGAACGTAGTGGCGCTGCGCGTGCCGGCGCTGCGCGAGCGCGCGGGCGACATTCTGCCGTTGGCGCGTTACTTTTTGGAACGGGCCACCACGCGCTGCCGCCGCCGCGTGACGGGCATTTCTGAGGAAGCGGAGCGGCGCCTCACCGAGTACGGGTGGCCGGGGAACGTGCGTGAGTTGGAGAACGCGATCGAGCGGGCGGTTGTGATGGGGCAAGCCGAAATGCTGCAGGCGGAGGATCTGCCGGAGGCGGTTCTGGGCGGCTTGGGGGATCACGAGGCAACGGGGTCGATGGCGACTACGATGACGCAGACGAAGCGCGAGCTGATTCTTGCGGCGTGCCGGGAAAGCGGCGGGGATCATAACAAGGCGGCCGCGAAGCTGAACATCCACCCGAATTCGCTACGGCGGCTGGTTCGGGTGTTGGGGTTGAAGGAAAGTCTGACTGGCGGATCTGTCTAGCGCAGGTGCACGGGCTGGGCGACGGCGCCGTCGCCGGCGGAGTCCCAGGCGGCGAAGGGGACCCACTTCTTGCCGGCGGTGTCGAAGGGGATTTCGAAGCGGTGGCTCCCGAAGGGCGGCAGGCTGGTGGTCGAGAGGATGCGGCGATCCGTTGTGTTGCCGTCGCCCCAGACGAGTTCGACGAAATCGAGGGGGAAGGTCCAACTCACCGTTGCGCTCAGAACACGCTTCGGGCCGGCGCCGGTGATTGCTGTGTCGTGTAGAAGGACCTCGCCGCTCGAGACGAAGTAGTCACCGGCGCGAAGGGCGCGGGCGATCGGCGTCCAGTCACCATCGAAGGCGGGAACTTCGCGGAGCTTGACGTAATTGACGATGAGCTGCGGATAGGTTTCGTCGCCGGGATCCTTCATGTAGGTGTCGCCTTCGGCGAGCATGTACTTGGGTCCGGCCCAGTTGTTCATGTCGTCGAGCAGGCCGAGGCAGCGGGCTTCGCAGAGGCGTTTCTCGGACTGGTCCACGGGGAGGGATTGGAAGGAGCCGCCGAGGAAGCGATCGCTGAGGAAGTGGGGCTCGGTTTTCACGGCGTCGGGATAGCCGGCTGACCCTTTGGTCCGAGGGTGCGCCTGCCACATCAGACCTCCGTCCTGATTGAGTAATTCGAGTTCTTCGGCGGGCGAGCCGACGTGGTAGACCTTGCCGTAATTCGGGTCGTTCTCGACAAAGTGCTGGCCGCTGGTTCGCACGTGCGACCAGTAGACGGGGCCGGGAAGAAATGTCATGTAGTGTCCAACGAAGTTGGCGTCGGCTTCCTTTCCCGCGCCACTCGGCGCACGCCGCTCAATCCCTGGGACACCCGTTCCCCGCGCTGTGTCGGCTGGATGCTGGATTGCGCGTCGTTCTCCTCGGGCTGCCGCCTTCCCTCCACCGCCTCCGCCGAAGGGTTTCCTTCTTTGTCCGGCTGCTTCACAGGTACTACACGGCAGTCAGACTCCTCCATTGCGTGCATGTCCGCATTGTGGCTTTGCGCCTTGGCGGACCGGTCTGCCAGACTGGCAGACGCTTTGGAGGTCTCCCGGTTCTCGTGCATGTTGTTTCTCCACGTGCCAGGGTCTTCGACCACGCCGCGTCCCGCTTCGGCTCGCGATTCCGTCGCCTCAACGGATATTGCCTTCCCATTAAGCAAACAAGGTCGGCACGCGGTTCGTCAGTTATCGGGGCTCAATAGCCCGGCCCACCGATACCTCTGTCGACGCTTCGCCGTAACGCCTCGCGACGCACCACGCAAGACTCGAGGTCGAAATAGAGTCGCTGCTCCTTTTCCGTAGGGCTCTTTCATCCCCTACAACAAGCCGGTTTATCCCGGCGCACTCGCGTCTCCGCAGAGCCCTACCCTCCGCTCGGGTGCAACCAGTATAGCCGGCTCGAAACATCAACCCGCGAGAATGTTTACACAAAATTCTTGACACCGCCGATGGAAAATGACACCGCCGGCGTCATCGCTTCAGATGTTTGGTTCCGGCACCGGCGGGTTCGGTTGGGGCCTTAGCACAGAGCTCCGCCCCACAACCTGCTGCGGGATTCGCAGCACCTCCCAGCTCTTCCATAAAGCCATGGGCCAACTGTATGAGCGATAGGAAAGGCCGTGTTCAGCGCAGAAGGCCTGCACCGCCACGCTGACCTGCGGATAGTAGACGTGGCTGATATTGGGAAATAAGTGATGCTCAACCTGGTACTCAAGACCCGAGCACAGGAACCTGCCCAGCCGGCCGGTCCGGAAACTCACGGTTCCCTCCGTCTGGGCGGCGAAAAAATCCGCGCCGTTCCGGGCTTCGGCCGTCGTACGTTGTGCCTCGGCCGGAAAATGTCCCGGCGCCAGGATGGCGTACATTGCGTACCCCAGCAAAATATTTCGCAGAAGATAGAATCCCACAACGCCCGGCCACGGCCAGAGCAAGAGCGGCACTCCGATCCACATCACATAATGCAGGACCATGGCGCCGAGGTCGATCCAGTGAGACGGCTTTCGTCCTTTGGAATGGCGAAGCTTTCGTGTAATGTACGTCCACCCGCCCGCCTGGATGCTGAAACAGTTCAGGGCGAGCGCAAATGGGAACAGCCAGAATTGCAGACGCCGGTAATAGAACCGGCGCAGTCCGGAACTGGCGTGAACCTCGTCCGCTGTGACCGCGAACCACGGTAACAGGTCGGCGTCGCTGTCCACTCCGACCACGTTTGGCGCCGGATGATGCAGTACCACGTGCTTGTGCCACCAGTAGGTAGCCGACAGGCCCAGGAAAATCGGATACCCAAAATAGCTGAGAGCCTCATTTACCCAGCGCTTTTCGCTGGTCGCGTAATGCGTGGAGGTGTGCGTATTGGTCCCGACCCCCATGCAGCCGAAAGCCGAGATCAGAAGCCCCAGCACCTGCAGAGCCGGATTGTGGAAGGCCATGAAGATTGCGATTCCTGCCAGTGCGAGGGTCACGTGGATCGCCAGTTCAAACCCGATCCGCTTTGTGGCTTTCTTTTCCCACCCGCGACGGGCGAATTCTCTGCGCAATTCCGCTACTGCTTCGATTGTAGTCACTCTATATAGCCGTAATTCCAGTCTAGCGGGTAGCGAGGCGAGCCTTTGTAAGACTTGCGTAATATCAAGGGGTTCTTTTCGCGAATCCTGTCCCGTCGAAACGGGGCTCGTCCGCCAGGCAGACCGGCCAAGGGCTGCATGGGGCCGGGATAAGCGCCGAGCCGTGGGCGGCGGCGCGAGGTTCTTGGGTGTTCGCTTCCGTGCCGCGCGCCATCCGCCGCTTACTGCGGCATCGAGCCTGGTGACAGGTTCACGCGGAGCGGCAGGTGGATGGGGGCGTGGCCGGGCGCGGCGAGGTTGATGGTGATGGTTTGCCAGACGGAGGCGGGGGTTGTGGGCGGCGCGGTGAGGAAGAATTCGACTGGGGTGTCCTCGGCTGGCGCGGCGGGGTAGATGCCGGGACCGCGGTGGGTTTGCCAGTTAGCCGGGGTGGAGAGAGTCACCGTAACCAGGAGGTTGTCGCTCGTGTTGTTGTTGATGAGCACGGGGATGTGGAGGGGTTGGCCGGCGCTGACGTTGACCTCGGGCGTGGTGAGGAGGGACGTCGGGTCGCCGAGGCCGTGGGCGGCCCAGAAGAGCTTGTAGAAGGCCCATGGACCGCCGAGTTCGGCGGTGAGGCCGTGGGAGGGTTGCGCGCGGAAGCCGGGCGCGGGAGCAAACGGAATGGGGCCGGGCACCACGCCCTGGAACACGTCGTCCGTTACTCGGGAGGGCACATGGGACTTGGCGAAGATGAGCCGGCTGGGCTCGGCGAAGATGCTGTAGTTGTGATCGCGCAGCGCCTTGTCGGCGACCTGGCCTGTATCGCCCTGGGTGAGGTGCTTACTCATCTCGGTGGTGGCGAGTTCGGCGTAGGACTTGTGCTGGGAGGGTGAGTTATCGAGGCTGGAGTAAGTGGGGCCTTTGCCTTCCATGAAGTCATGATGGTTGGCGTCGGAGAAGTAATAGAGTTTTTCGGGCTGCCAGGGATGGAGGCCTTCGGTGAGGTTGCCGATGTCGTCGCGGTTGCGGGGCGGGGCGACTTGTTCGGGGAAGACGGTGGGGTCGCCGGCGAGGTCGAAGGCTTCGGTGGCGATGACGGAGGCGGCCTGGTGGTCGCCGTGGTTTTCGCCCGCCGCGTAGAGCGGAAGCCAGGTCAGGATGACGGAGGGCCGGGTGAGGCGGACGAGGCGGACGGCCTGCCAGAGGGCGTTGCCGTGGTTCCAGGTTTCCAGCGAATTGAGGACGTCCTGGCTGGGGGTGTCGGGGCCGCCGAGGAACCAAACGTCGAAGACGCCGAAGGTGGCGAGCGCGCGGCGGGCTTCGATTTCGCGGACCGCGCCGAGGGCGGCGGCCTGCTCCATGCCGACCGAGTTGCCGCCGCTGTTGCCGCGGGTGCCGTAGATGACGGCGACGCGCTTGTGCTCGTCGAAGACGGCGCGGGCGAGATACGTGCCGATCTCGGTTTCATCGGCCGGGTGGGCGACGATGACGAGGATGTCGGCTTTGTAGCGTGCGTCGGGCGGCGGCGTGGCGGGCTCGGTGGGGATCGAGCCGGCGGCGGCGAAAGACAGCGCGGCGCAGAGCGGGAGAAGCAGGCGAGAGATGGTCATGGTCAGAAAGAGAAGTGTAAACCGAATTGCATCTCGCGCATCGGGGTCTGGGTCGCGGTGATCTGGCCGGCGCCGGAGACGTCGATGGTGTTGGCCGGATTGGCGAGGTTGGTGTAGTTGAAGGTGTTGAAAGTCTCCCAGCGCAGTTCGAGGACTTTCGTCTCGGTGAGGAAGAATTCCTTGGACAGCGACCAGTTAGCTTCAAACATGCCCGGGCCGCGGAGGGAGTCGCGGCTGGCGGTGCCGTCGCGGTAGGGCTGTTGGGGCTCGGTGAACGCGGCGGGGTTAAACCAGAGGTTGGCGTTGGGGTTGCTGACGTTGGGGTTGCCGATGATATCGGCGCGGACGCTGTTGAAGTCGGCGTTGAGCAGCGGGGCGTTGGCGACGAAGGGGCTGAAGGGTGCGCCGCTCAAGA
>DAIDIH010000217.1 GCA_027459465.1 Bryobacterales bacterium
TCTTTTCCAATCGGGCGGCGGCCGCGAAAGCCGTCTTCAATGCGGTGCCAGAACGCGATTCCGGGTTCGCCAAGCTTCCAGCACAGCAGCACTTCTTCCCCGTTTCGCAGAGCCGGGAAATCGATCAGGCCTTGGCTGAGATCCTTTATGAGGCAGCCTGTGGACTGCACCTCCTCGACCAGGCGGCCCAGGCGGCCCTGCGCATCGGAGAGCCGGGAGCGTAGATCGAGCACGCGCGAATGGTCTACGAGAATGCCGCCTGCCCTAACGATGTTTTCGCGAAACGAACTGAGTTCCTGCTCAGCCTTCTCCGCTTCGGCCCTGATCACCGCCGCTCGCTGCAAAACCTCACGCAGCATCGGAAGAAGTGCTTCGGCTTCATGAATGCGGAAATGGCGGGCCACGGCGGCGAGTCCTGGTGAGCTAAATCCCGCTTACCTGCACCGCGACGGAACGGCTGCGCGGCCCGTCGAACTCGGCGAACAGAATGCTCTGCCACGTGCCGAGCAGCACCGCGGCATTACGCACCTGGAGGCTGAGCGTCTGACCCATCAGCATGCCGCGCATGTGAGAGTCCGCGTTGCTGCGCTCACAATCGGAAAACTCGGGGTCGTTGTGCCGGTAGTAGCGGTTGCCGTCAACGACCGTTTCAAAGAACGTCTTCGTGTCGTGCAGAAGAGCATCCTGCCACTCGCTAAGAACAAGCGCCGAGGTCGTATGCAGTGTTTGCAGGTGGACCAAGCCCTCTTTTACGCCGCTCCTCTTGACGATCTCGTTGATCCGCTCAGTGATGTTGAGCAATTGCATACGATCCGTCGTGATCCAATCGACGATCCGATTGAACACCTTGTACCCGGTCAAGCCGGCTGGCTGTGACGCCGTGGTATCGACCGGCGCGGCTTCCGGCTCAACGACCTGAATCTTTGCGGATGATTTCATGACACGATCTCCTCGGTCCGGTCCATCTGTACTTCGAAGAATGGAATCAAAATGAGCGCGGCTCGATGGAAATGCTTCCCAAAAGCCGCCTTTCCGACTGGAACCTTAACCCTTCCGGTTAGATGCAATCGCCTGGCATTTCGTTTCAAATCTTGGAGCCGATGTCCGCTACAAGATACCCATCGCCTTGGCACAGGAGGCCAGAATTTCGGCGGCCCGGTCCAACTGTTCCTCGGTGTGGGCGGCAGTTACGATGGTGCGGACCCGGGCCTTGCCTTCGGGCACCGTCGGATAGCCGATTCCGGTTGCGAACACGCCGCTCTCAAAGAGCATCTGGGAGAAGGCGTGCGCCTTGCGCGCCTCGCCCACCATGACTGGTACAATCGGCGTCTCGCTGGCTCCGGTATCAAGCCCTGCACTTCGCAGGGCCTCGCGGAAGCGGGACGTGTTTTTCCACAAACGCTCCACGCGCTCCGGTTCTTTCTCCATCAGGTCGAACGCCGCCAGGCACGCCGCCGTCACCGCGGGTGGATGCGAGGTCGAGAACAGAAATGGGCGCGCGCGCAGATGAAGGAATTCGATGAGGTCCCGGGAGCCGCAGACATAGCCACCGAGCACGCCCACGGCTTTCGACAGTGTCCCTACCTGAATGTCCACGCGGCCGTGTAGACCGAAGTGATCGACAGTGCCACGGCCGCAGCGGCCAAGTACGCCGGAGGCATGGGCGTCGTCGACCATCATGATCGCGCCGTGGCGTTCGGCGACCGCCACCAGTTCCGGTAGCGGACCAATATCGCCATCCATCGAAAACACGCCATCGGTGATAAGCAGCTTGTGACCCGGGACGCCTTCGAGCGAGGCGAGTTTCTCTTCGGCCGCGACGACATCGCGATGCCGGAAGACGTGAATCTTGGCGCGGGAAAGACGGCAGCCGTCTATGATGCTGGCGTGGTTCAACTCGTCGCTGATGATGTGATCGTCGGCGGTAAGAATCGCGGAGACGGTTCCGGCGTTGGCGGTGAAACCCGACTGGAAGACGACACTCGCCTCGACATGTTTGAAGGCGGCGATGCGTTCCTCGAGTTCGACGTGGAGGCTCATCGTGCCCGAAATGGTGCGTACCGCCCCCGAACCCGCCCCGTAGCGTTTTATCGCCTCAATCGCGGCTTCCCGAAGCTTAGGGTGGTTGGCGAGGCCGAGGTAGTTGTTACTTGCCAGGTTGATGACTTCGCGGCCGTCCACCCGCGAAACCGGCTCGCAGGCAGACTCGAGCACACGCAAGCGGTGCGCGCCGCCGGAGGCGCGAATCGAGCCCAGTTGCGTAGAAAGAAAAGAAAGCGCGCCGTGTTCAGAGCTTGTCATAACCTAACCCTCATCCTACGCCCGCCGGCACCCCGAGCGCCCGTCGCTAGACGTTATCTGGAACAACAAACGGCTTGCGGTATTGGCGCTTCATCATCGCGTTGGCTTCCGCGTCGCCCACGAAGCTGAAGGTGTCCGGGTCGAACGTCAGCGAACGTTTGAGGCGGTAGGAAATGTTCGCCATGTGGACCAGGTTCGCTGACAGCGCGCCTTCTTCGATTGGTGCGTTCAACTTGCTGGCATCGCGGGCCCGCAAAGCCTCGATGAAGTTGGCCCAGTTGTTGCCGGCTTCGTGTTTGGACGGCCCGGGCTGCTGGTCCTTGCCGAGCCAGGTCCGGTACTGCTCATACCATTCCACGGCGAGATAGCCCTTGGAGCCGTAGAAAATATTGCCGACGGTGTTAGGGTCGTTCTTTCGATCTGCGTCAATGCCGGCTTCGTGATTGGAAATCCAGTGGCGGACTTCGAAGACGAGATGCTTCTGCTTGCCACCCTCGTAGAACTCAAACATCGCGGTGAGCGTGTTCGGCGTCTCCTGGTCATCGTCAAACATGAAGTGGCCGCCCATCGCGCTGATCCTGGTGGGATACTTCACTCCGAGGCCCCATCGGCAGATGTCCATTTCGTGGATACCCTGATTGCCAAGATCACCGTTGCCGTAGTCCCAGAACCAGTGCCAGTTGTAGTGAAAGCGGTTTCGGGTGAAAGCGTGCACGGGCGCTGGACCAAGCCACAAGTCGTAATGCACTCCCGGCGGCACCGGTTCGACCGGGGCGCGGCCGATCGTGTCGCGCCACTTGTAGCACAACCCGCGGGCCATGTATACGTCGCCGATCAGTCCGCCGTTGATCTGCTGAACCGCTTCGCGCACGGCGGGGCCGGAGCGGCTGTTGGTGCCATGCTGCACGAGCTTGTTGTATTTCTTCTGCGCGGCGACGATCTGGCGGCTTTCGAACAGATCATGCGAACACGGCTTCTCAACATAGACGTCTTTGCCCGCCTGCAGACTCCAGATGGTTTGCAGCGTGTGAGAGTGATTCGGCGTGGCAATTGACGCTACGTCGATGTTCTTGTCCTCGAGCATCTTACGGATGTCGGTGTAGGCGGCGGGCCGCTTGCCGGTCTTGTCTTCGACCATCTTGAGACGGCTGTTGAGAATGCTCTCGTCGATGTCGCAGATCGCAGCAACCTCCACGTTCTGCATCGCCATGTAATGGCTCAAATGCGCCCGGCCCTGTCCCCGCACGCCGACACAGCCGATGCGAATCGTGTCGTTCGGGCTGGCCAGACCCTTCACCGCAAGTTGGCCGGCAGCGGCGGCCGTGCCCATCAGAAAATACCTTCGATTCATTCCTGTCGCTCCTTATAAGGTCCCCGCCCCATATGATAGGACGGTTGCGGAGGACCGGGCTTAACTTACTGGCGGCGGCGTATGCGGAAGTCCTCTACGGCGGGCATACGCACGATGCGGCACATCTCAAAGAGCCGGGATCGCGCGCGCATGCCGATTCGCTCTTCGAGGAAATACTTGCTCTGCAGGTCCGATTCGAGTCCAGCCACGCGCCGGTCCCCCGCGTCGGGGTCGCGCAAGTTGGTTGTCGCAATCAGCGGTTTCCGGTAGTTGCAGCGGTGGGTGATGATGCTGGTGACCGTGTCTTCCACCCAGTCGGTCACCCGGTGCGCGCCAAGGTCGTCGAGCAGGAGAATCTCGGCGTCGAGCGCGGTCTGATACGCATCACGGTCGATGATCCCAGATGCCTTGTCGTAGCCTGAACGTATGCGGTCGAGCAGGTTCTGGTAATCGAAGAACAAACCTTCGAAGCCGCGGCCGATCAATTCTCGCAGGGCGGCGACCGCGAGATGGGTCTTGCCGGTACCTGGCGGGCCGAGCAACAGCAATCCGGGCCGCTCGACCACCGGGAACTCGCGTACGTAGCTTCGGACCGTCACCAGCACTTCGGCCATCGCGCTGCGGCCCGCTGGATTGTCTTTGGGCAGGATGAAGGTGTCGATGGAAGCCGCAGCATAGTTCGGCGGAATTGCCGCACGCTCGATCAGCCGTTTCTCGCGTTCCGCGCCCCGGCACTCGCACGGCGCCGCTGAGGGGATCCCATCCTGCTCACGGATCTTCCAGCCTGTCCCGTTGCAGTGCGGGCACAGCGCTTCAGCCATCATTCCTCCATCGTAGCGGGTCAGTCCACCACGACCAGCACTTCGCCTGCGCTCACCGTCGCTCCGGCGCGGACACGCAACTCGACCACGCGTCCTGACTTCGGCGATTTCATCTCGTTCTGCATCTTCATCGCCTCGACGACGACAAGCCCTTCGCCCGCGGAGACCTCGGCGCCGACTTCCACCAGAGTACGGATCACCTTGCCCGGCATAGGCGCTGCGACGCGCTGAGGACCGTGCCCGCCGCTCGACGCCGATGTGCTCTTACGATCGCGTGGGTCGAACACTTCGACTTCGTACCTCAGGCCGTTGAGATGAACCGTGTACCCGCTGCCATCAGCGACGACTCGCGCTTCCAGCGAACGTGTCCCATCGAGGATCGAATACACACCGGGACGGACCTCCACGATTCCTGCTCCGTCGTCGCTGTTCACTTCGTAGGCGCGGCCATTCACAATCGCGGTCCTTTTCATCGAAGCGCCTCGGCTCGTCCCATCGCGGCCCAACGGTTCGTTTCCCGTTGGTCCGGCATGTCGTTCTGGCCTACTTCCCTCTGCGCATGGGCGACTGCGGCGAATGCGGCCAGACTTTCCAGGGCTTCATCCCTCCTCGCGGGCCGTCTTGATTCGAACGCGGCGAGGAATCCGGTGTCCAACTGGCCCGCGTGGAACATTTCGTCATGAAGAATCTCGCGGAAATAGGGGATGCTTGTGCGGATGCCCACCACCGCGTACTCGCCCAGAGCCCGATCGAGCCTTGCGATGGCAATCTCGCGCGACTGCCCCCAGGCGACTAGTTTTGCCAGTAACGGGTCGTATTCGAGGGGCACGCGCCAGCCTTCGTAAACGCCGGAATCGAGCCGGATGCCGGGCCCGCCCGGTTCCCGGAGTTGCACGATCCGCCCAGGCGACGGCAGGAACTGATTGTCAGGATCCTCGGCGTAGATGCGGCACTCCATCGCCGACCCGCGCCACGAGACGTCGGCTTGCTTCAGACCAAGCGCCTCGCCCGAGGCTACGCGCAGTTGCCAGTGGACGAGGTCGAGTCCCGTCACGAGTTCGGTCACTGGATGCTCCACCTGCAACCTCGTGTTCATCTCCAGAAAGTAGAAGTTGCCGTGTTTGTCGACCAGGAATTCGGCGGTGCCCGCATTCGTATAGCCGGCGGCGCCCGCCACCTTGAGCGCAGCCTGGCCCATCTGGTCCCGTAACTCCGGCCGGAGCGTCATCACCGGTGACGGGCATTCCTCGATGACCTTTTGGTGGCGGCGCTGGAGCGAGCACTCGCGTTCGCCAAGGTGGATGAGATTGCCATGATGGTCGCCAAACACTTGGATCTCGACATGCCGAGGCTGCTCGACGAATTTTTCCAGATATACTTCGCCGCTTGCGAAAGCTCGTTCGGCCTCGCTCGAGGCATCGCGCAGCGCCGCGTCGAGATCGGGCTCCGCATCCACGCGCCGCATGCCCTTGCCTCCGCCTCCCGCGGCCGCTTTTAGCAGCACGGGATAGCCGATTCGGCGCGCTTCCGCTCTGGCCTCTTCGATCCCTGAAAGCGGCGCATCCATGCCTTCGACGACGGGAACACCGACCTTCTTGGCAAGTTTCCGCGCTTCGATCTTCGAACCCAGTCTGCGCATTGCCTCCGCCGTCGGACCGATGAACACCAGCCCGGCGTCTTCGCAAGCGGCGGCGAAATCCGGGTTTTCGCTCAGGAATCCGTAGCCAGGGTGCACTGCGTCGGCCTTCGCTTGCCGGGCTGCGTTCACGACCCGGTCTATCGAAAGGTAGCTCTCCGTCGCCGGTGCGGGCCCCAGCAGATACGCTTCGTCCGCCAAACGCACGTGGTATGCGGCGCGATCCGCTTCCGAATACACAGCCGCGCTCGCGACGTTCATTTCGCGCAGGCCACGGATGAGCCGTACGGCGATCTCCCCCCGATTGGCTACCAGCACTTTGCCGAACATGCAAGGAGAATTCTAGCAGCCCTGCCTGACCGGGGCGCGCTCGGCTACCATGTCCAGAGACCCGCCATGGATCCCATCACCTATTTGAAGACCGTCGATACCCCCACGCTCGCCAATGCAATTGAGCTGTTGAACCTCCGCCCGCGTTCGGCCGGGTTCACCCCGCTTAGCATCCGCTGCATATTCCCGGAGTTCGGCCGGATGTGCGGCTACGCGGTGACGGCGCACGTCGAGACCGTCACGCGCGCTACAGGCCAGGACCGCGGCCCATTCCCCGATCTGTTCGCCGCGATCGACGCGTCGCCGAAACCCGCGATCGTGGTGATGCAGGAAATGGGGGGCCAGCGCGACTACGCAACTCACTGCGGCGAGATCCTGGCTTCGATTTTCACGAGGCTCGGGGCCATCGGCCTTGTAAGCGACTGCGGAATCCGGGACATTCCCGAAGTCCGTGCCATCGGGATGCACTACTTCGCGCGCGGAGCCGTGGCCAGCCACGCCTATTTCCGCATGGTGCGGGCCAGCGAACCGGTGCAGATCGAGGGGCTCGAAATCCGCCCGGGTGAACTGCTGCATGGCGACGAGAATGGACTGATCACTGTGCCACCGTGCCCGATCGAGGACATCGCCGCAGCCGTGGACAAAATCCGCAGCCGCGAGGGCAGGCTTCTCGAGTATGTCCGGGGCCCCGGCTTCACCCTCGAAGGCCTGAAAACGCGCTTCCTCGAATAGCGAGCGGCCCGCTTCGTCGGCTACTATAGTGAAGAGTCCTTCGAGGGCGCGGTAGCCAAGTGGTAAGGCCAAGGTCTGCAAAACCTTTATTCGTCGGTTCGATTCCGACCCGCGCCTCCAGTTCCATTTCCCACCAGCCGCGGATTTACTGAGCCGGCCGAATCCGAATCGCTTCTCCACCTCCCGAAACCAGGTGGGCCTTCAGCGTCATCGTTCGATCCACCTTTTCCTCCCGCATGACCGAATGGGTCGGGTTCTCGCCGGAGTCCGGCGCGTCGGAATAGATCTCGGCGATGAAGTTTCCCGGCGGCAGAAACTCGAGGGGGATGTCGATGTCTTCGGCATGCGAGCCGGTGATGCTCCCGACGAACCACTCTTTGCCACTGCGTCGCCCAATTGTGATGTAGTCGCCCACCATCCCGTTCAAGACCCGCGTCTCGTCCCAGGAAGCCGGCACCGCACGCAAGAACGCTAGCTCCTTTTGACCGGCGTAGGCTTCCGGATCGTCGGCCACCATCTCGAAGGGGCTCTCAAACACCACGAATAAGGCAGTCTGGTGGGCTCGCGTGCCCATCACCATCGGGAACCGGTTGCGCGGTACGAACTCGGCTGGCGTGGCGTTGCGGAAGCCGCCGGGCGTGTAGTCCATCGGACCGGCAAGCATGCGGGTGAACGCCAGCATCACGTTGTGGTCGGGCGTGATCCGCGCGCTCCACTTGTTGTATTCCAGGCCCATCACGCTCTCGCGCGTCAGCACATTCGGATAGGTGCGGCGCATCCCTGTTGGCTTATACGCACCGTGAAAATCCACCATAAGGTGATGCTCGGCCGCAAGCCGAGCCACGCGATGGTAAAAGTCCACCATCCATTGGTCGTCGCGGTTCATGAAATCGACCTTGACGCCTACGACGCCCCATTTCTCGTAAAGAGGAAACGCCTCGTTCATCTGCCGGTCCACATCGCGCCAGTGCGCCCAGAGCCACACCTTCACGTGCTTGGATTTCGCGTAGGCAAGCAGTTCGGGCATGTTGATGTTGGGCTGCGGCTTGGTAATGTCGCTGCCGGATCCGTTCGGCCCGCCGCCTAAGCGCGCCGCCCAGCCTCCGTCTAGCAGGAAATACTCGAAGCCTGAGTTGGCCGCGAAATCCACGTAGTGCTTCTCGGTAGCCGTATTCTTGCCGGGCTCAAAATTCACGTGCTCCGCCTCGTTGCCTGACCACCAGTCCCAGGAAGCCTTGCCCGGCTTGATCCACCCGGTATCGGAGAATGCGGGCGGCGGGTTCAGGTTGATGACGATGTTCGATTCGATCAACCTGCCCGGAGAGTCCGCGATCATCATCACCCGCCAGGGCGAAGGAGCGGGCGTTTTCACTACGACCGAGACGCTGGGGTCGTCAACGTTCGGTGAAAGCCGGGCGTCGAGTTCCCGCGGGTTCTTCTCGTTATGCTTCAAGTACATGCCGGCATAGTTATCGAGGTCCGCCTCGGTGATTGCAACAAACGCCACCCCCGGCAACTCGGTCAGCAGCGGCAGCGCTACGAGCGACGCCGGATGAATGCCGCTCAGCGCCACGGTGCGATAGTCGTCCTCCCATGACGTCTGGTAGCTCTGCAGCACCAGCGGATACGTGGTTGCGTCCTTGGCGAATACGAACTGCGTCTTCTCATTGGTGAGGCGTAGTTCCTTGAACGACTCCTGCTCGGGGACGACGTAGCGGAAGGCGGCCCCATCATCGTACACGCGAGCCTCCACCGTGAACTTGCGATCCGGCGCCTGGGTCTCGCGCAACTCGAGTGCGAGCGTGTTGCACAGGTTCCGCACCGTCTTCGACTTGCCGGCCAGCAGCGTGTAGGTTTCGTCAATCCGGGAGCGGCGCGAGGAATCGATCACCACGTTCGCTCCGAGCACGGGCTGGTTCTCGACCTCCAACCCGAGGGCAGAGGCGTTCATCACAGGCTTGCCGTGATACGTCACCGTGTAGACCAACTGCCCGCCCTGCGGCGAAGGCGCATTCCCGTTGAGCGTCGAAAACGTCATCTGGATCTGGCCATCCGGCGAGGACACGGCGACAGAAGGAGTCTGCGCCGCCGCGCCACCGGCGACGATCAGGACTGCCGTAAGCAAGAAAGCAGGAGTTCGCATCTGATTCTCCGATGCTGAAGACGCTATCACACAAGGACCCGCCCGGAGAACCCCGCGCGCACTTTTATATGATTGGGATGCGACAAGAGTATCCATGGCGAATCCAGACAAAGTCAAAGTAGGCATCATCGGCTCGGGTTTCGAAGCCGACATCCACGCAGCGGCGTTTCAGATCATGCCGGAGGACGCGGAAGTCGTTGCGGTTGCATCTCCGACACCGGGTCACGCCCAGGAGTTAGCGAACCGCTACGGCATCCCTCGCGCGTATCTCGACTACCGCGAGATGCTAAAGGAGCCCGGCCTGGAAATGGTCACCATCACGGCGCCAAACCGGCTCCACGCGCAGATGACGCAGCATATCGCCAAGGCCGGCATTCACGTCGTTTGCGAAAAGCCCCTCTGCATGACGCTGGAGGAAGCTGACGCCATGATCGACATCTGCCGCAAGCACGGCGTTCTGCTGTTCTACGCCGAAGAGCTGTTTTTCACGCCGAAATACGTCAAGGCGAAAGAAATGGCCGACCAGGGAGCCTTCGGCAAGGTTTACCAGGTCAAACAGAGCGAGAAACATTTCGGCCCTCACGCCGATTGGTTTTGGGACGTCAACAGTTCGGGCGGCGGCGTGTTCATGGACATGGGCTGCCATGGCATCGCCTTCTGTCACTGGTTCCTTGGCCGGCCGAAGATCAAGTCCGTATACGCGCACATGGGCACGTATGTGCACGGTGACAAGACCATCGGCGAGGACGACTCTGTCTGCGTGATTGAGTTCGACAATGGCGCCGTAGGCATCGTCGAAAATAGCTGGGCCAGACGCGGAGGCATGGACGACCGGGTGGAGGTTTACGGCGAAGGCGGCGTCACGTACGCCAACCTCCACATGGGGAACGCGCTGCCGACATACAGCGAATACGGCTTCGGGTACGCCGTGGAAAAGGCGCCGACCACGAAAGGCTGGACCTACCCGGTGTTTGAAGAACTGTGGAACTACGGCTTTCCGCAGGAGATGCGCCACTTTGCCCGCTGCGTGCGCGGCAGGGAAGCGCCGCAGGCCACCGGGGAAGACGGCCGTGTGGTCATGGAAGCGCTCTATGCCGGTTATGCTTCGGCCGGCCTGGGATGCAAGGTTGCGCTTCCCTATCGGCCCGAAGGCGCGGCCAAGCCGATCGACGGGTGGCTGAGGCATCGTGCGCGATAATATCCTCGGTCAGCCCGGCTCCCTGAGCGGTGTCGCCGGATACCAGTTCGGTGAAGGCGCCGAAGCCCTAAGCGAAGCGGCGAGACTTATCCGCGGCGCCGAGCGCATTATCCTCAGCGGCATGGGAAGTTCCCTATTCGGCTGCCTTCCGATCGAGGCCTATTTCAACAAGCGCGGCATCCCTGCCGTGGCGATCGATGCTTCGGAGCTTCTCCATTACCGGCATCCGGTGTGCGGCCCCGGCGCGGTCGTCGTCCTGGTGTCGCGGTCCGGCGAAACGGTCGAGGCGGTCAAACTTCTTCCAAAGCTGAAAGCATCGGGTGCGAAGGTGATCGGAGTCACGAACGAGCCTGGAACCACGCTCCACAGTGGGTCGGACCACGCCGTCGTGGTCAACAGCGCCCGCGATCATCTTGTAGCGATACAAACGTACAGCGGAGCGCTTGCCACGCTGCTGCTGCTCGGCGCGGCCACGTGCGGAGAACTCGAGGGCTGGGAAACCTCGCTCCGGCAGGCAGCCGATGTACTTTCGCGTTTCATCGAGGACTGCCTCACCGCCAGCGAATCCTGGCGCGACATGTTCGAACCAGCACGCGCCATTTACCTTCTCGGCCGGGGCGCCTCGCTGGCCTCCACAGTCGAAGGCGCACTATTGTTTCACGAAGCCGCGAAAACGCCCGCCGTCGCCATGGCAGGCTCGCACTTCCGGCATGGTCCGGTCGAGGTAGTCGATCGCGAATTCCGTGCGGTGGTCTTTGCCTCGCAAAGACAGACGGCAGAGCTTGACGGCGCGCTTGCCAAAGACCTGAAGCGACTGGGCGGCTCGGTGCTGGCCATCGGCCCCTACGCGGAAGAAGGGCTGACCTGGGCCCCCGGCAGTGTGCGCGAGGAACTCGCGCCGCTATTTGAAATCGTGCCTGTACAATGCGCGGCGATGCGTCTGGCGGCATGGAAAGGATTTGTCCCCGGCGAATTTCGCACCGCGGCTGCGGTTACCACAACGGAAACCGGATTTGCATGAGCCACGGACCATGCCCGTAGCAGGCATCGACATCGGGGGAACGACGACAAAGCTGGCCCTGGTCGGCCCGGATGGAAAGATTGAAGGACTACGCACCATCCCCACGGCGCCTGGGCATGCGCCGGAGTTCGTAAGTCGTCTGACCGCCGCGTTTCACGAAGCGGGGTGGCGCCCCGACCGGGTCGGAGTCGCTGTCGCGGGATTTGTGAGCGACGCACACGACGCAGTGGCATACAACCCGAATCTCCCTTGGCTCGAGCAGTTCCCTCTCCGAAGCGCCCTCGAACAAGCGCTTGGACGGCCGGTGATGCTCGAAGCCGACTCCAATGCCGCGGCTCTTGCCGAGTGGCGCTGGGGCGCGGGCCGGGGTTCAGGCCGCTTCCTTTGCCTCACTGCGGGGACGGGTCTTGGCGGGGGCATGCTCGCCGGCGGAAAACTCCTGCGGTACGCCTACGAGGGGGTGGGCGACGTGGGCCATGTAATCGTCGCTCCAGGCGGTGCACTCTGCAGTTGTGGAGGGAAAGGGTGCGCGGAGGCGCTCGTGGGCGCGAACGCCATCGCGAAACGGTTCCGGGATGCCGGCGGCAGTGCCAACGATCTCCGCGAGGTGATCGAGCAGGCATCCGCTCGAAATCCCTTGGCCGTGCGCCTCATTGAGGACGCGGGCCGCTGGCTGGGCCTGGCGCTGTCGACCCTCGCCAACATCCTGTTCCCAGACCGCATCGCCATCGCCGGCGGCCTCTCTGAAGCCGGAGACCTTCTGCTCGACCCTTGCCGCACCGTGTTTCAAGAGAATGCCAGCACGTTCGCTTCCGAGGGCGCGCGCATCGTGAAAGCGGAACTCGGTTGGCGGGCCACCCTCGCCGGCGCCGGAGCGTGCGCCACGCTCGATGCCTGAAGTGTCCGTTCCCGGACACGCGACTCCACCTTCGGACACTTCCCGTCAGTTTACGCTCCCGTTAGCACGACAAATCCTTTCCAAATCAAGCACTTCAATTGGCATTGTGATTGCGTTTCATCGCGGGGATACGGCTATTTCGGAGAACTTGTGCGAACCCTACTTCAGGATCTACGCTTCGCCTCGCGCCAGCTCTGGTCATCGCGAGGATTCACACTGCTCGCGGTTCTAACCCTGGCCCTCGGCATCGGCGCGAACATGGCTCTTTTCACTGTCATTGAAAGCGTACTGCTCCGCCCGCTCCCCTACCCTCATTCCGACCGCCTCGTATTCATCGGCCCGGCGACCGAGAAGCCCGGCTTCGACTCAACGTCCTGGCTCAACTACCGCGACATTAAGCAGCAGTCCCACCAGTTCGCCGATGTCGCCGGCTACTCGGAGGATGTGAGCGTGGTGGCCGGCAAGGACGGTTCTCAGAGTATCGTCGCGCCGCGCATAACGCCCAATCTTTTCGCGCTGCTGGGCGCGCGGCCGCTGCTGGGCCGCACTTTCGCTGAAGCCGAAGGTCAGCCGAACGGGCCGCACGTGGCGATCCTCTCCGAGGGACTCTGGCGCCAGAGTTTCAACGCGGACCCGGGTATCGTAGGCCGCACCGTCGACGTCGGCGGCATCCCCCGAACCGTAGTCGGCGTGATGCCGGCGAGCTTCAGCTTCCCGGAGCAGATGGGACCGGATCTTCACAAAGGGCTCTGGCTTCCGCTCCAGCCGACGCCGGAGATGCAAAAGGAACGCGGCTACGACTTTTTCCAGATCCTGGCGGAGCTCCGGCCTGGAGTTACAACCGGGCAGGCCCAAGCCGAACTCGACTCCGTCGCCCGGCACATCGCCAATACCGATCCCACGCAAACCCGGGTGCATTATTTTCGCGCGTTTCCGTACCAGCAGCTACTTACGGGCAACGTCCGTCCTGTTTTCTACGCCCTGGTCGCCGCGCTCTCCCTCGTACTGCTCATCGCTTGCGCGAACGTCGCGAATCTCCTCATCGCGCGGTGTCTCAGCCGCCAGCAGGAATTCGCCGTACGCGTCGCGCTCGGTGCGAGCCGCCCTCGCATGATCCGCCAAGTGCTCACCGAGGGCCTTCTTCTGAGCATTCTCGGTGGAGGACTGGGCATGGCTGTGGCAGAATTCGTACTCCTTGCGATCCGGAAGCTCCCCGACGGCACCATCCCGCGCGCGGACTCGATCGCGATCCATTGGCCGACGGCATTCGCTCTTGTCACGATCGCCGGCCTCACCACCATTCTGTCCTCGCTGCTGCCGGCTCTCCTGGTCGCGCGCGCTGACCCCCATACGGCCCTCCAGGCCGGGTCCCGCGGCGCAGGACCGCGCGTGGTCGGCGGGAGGCTCAGCGGATGGCTCGTAGCCGGAGAGGTCGCCCTATCGACCCTCCTCCTGGTCTGGACCGGGCTGCTGTTCCACACTCTCTGGAACCTTGAGCATACGCAGCTCGGCTTCGACATCACTCGCGTCACCACATTCACTGCAATGCCGGTGGACTCAGCCGGCTTCGCGGGGATGGCGGTTTCCGAAGTCACCTCCAACGCTCCGGCATCGGTCGCTTCGACCACCTACGCTCCGGTGCTCGATCGGATACGCCACGCTCCGGGCGTCGACGAAGCAGCGTTGGCTACCGCACCCCCGCTTTCCGGGATGGACATGCACTCGAGTTTCACCGTCGTCGGCCGGCCGAAGGAAGAATCGCGTAACAACAACGCCCGCGTTACGGCGGTCAGCGGCGACTACGCCCGAGCCTTGCGCACGCCGGTCATCCGGGGCCGCATGATCCGGGATGACGACACGGCCGCCGCTCCGTTCGTGGCCGTTATCAACCAGACGCTGGCCCGAAGGTATTTCACGGGGAGAGATCCTCTTGGCCTGCAGATCGACCTCGGCGGAAAGGACACCGGCATGATCAAGCCGTACACGATCGTAGGCGTCCTCGCGGACCAGACGGATGACCGCGTAGGCGGCGCCGTACAACCGCTCATTCTCCTGCCACAGCAGCAGATACCGGTTACGTCGCTGTTTTACCAAGCTCTGCTCAAAACCGTGGTCGGCTT
This sequence comes from Bryobacterales bacterium, assembly GCA_027459465.1. GTDB lineage: Bacteria > Acidobacteriota > Terriglobia > Bryobacterales > Bryobacteraceae > JAJYKC01. The sequence continues at coordinate 14,552 of DAIDIH010000217.1, forward strand.
CGTTGTGAAGACGCGCACCGAGGTATCCGTCGCTTCCGAAATGCGCTCGATATTCCGCCAAACGGCGCCGGGATTCGCCCTCGACAACTTCCAGACCATGCGCGAAGCGATTGACCAGAATACGTTCAGCCAGCGCCTCGGCCTGTACCTGACCGGATCCTTCGCCGGACTCGCCGTCCTCATGGTTGTGGCCGGACTCTATGGCGTGCTCGCCCAACTCGTCAGCTACCGCCGCCGCGAAATCGGGATTCGCATGGCGGTCGGCGCTACACGAGGCCGGGTCGCGGCGATGGTTCTCCGGCAGGGCTCGCTCTTGATTGGCGCAGGACTCACCGCGGGCCTGATTATGGCGCTGGCCAGCGGACAACTGATCCGTGGTTTCCTCTACAACGTCCAACCGGCCGACGCGTTGACCTACACGGTGGTTGCCACCGCCATGCTCGCCGTCGGTTCACTCGCCTCGCTCATCCCGGCCCGCACGGCCGCTTCTGTCGAGCCGATGCAGGCTCTGCGCGAAGGCTGAAGCGGCGCAGCGGCCGATCTAGCGCCGTTCGCTCGAGGGCGGCACAAGCCCTTTCAAGCGCATGTACACGGCCATCGTGCCGTACATCTCGTTGTCGTGCGTCACGTTGTACCAGAGCAGGCCGATCCGGGAATGGTGCATGTAGCCGGAGCCAACGGTCTCCATCTGGTTGGCCGCCGTCACCGAATCATATGCCTTGTCGCACTCGTCGAATGACGCTTTCAGCGCCGCCTGGATGTCGGCTTTTTTCGCGTCCGCTGCGGGCATCGCCGGTGGCTTAGCGCCTGTCAACAGGGAGCAGGCGTGGAACTGCGCGCCGGTGACGTGGGTCAACAGTTCGGAGAACGGCCGCACCTCCGGCGCCGCCTTAAAGCTGTAATCGGTCTCCGGCATCTTTTCCGCAGCGCGAAGGATGTTGTTTTTCACGCGCGTGTAGGCCTGCTTGGCCTCCTCGGCAAGGTTCTGGCTGGCGTCGCCGCCCGCCGGTTGAGCCACGGCGCACGCAGCGAAAACGAGAAACGCGGAAACGAGAAGTTTCATGTCTATGCCTTTCAGGAAGAGCATATCGAACATTTCTATGGCGCGTGACAGCTCCGAAAGGTATCGGAGAATGAGGAAATGAGACCGAAACATCGGTTGGGCTTTGCCCTCGCCTTGTTCCTGGGACTTGCCGCCTGCTCGACCGCTCCCGAGCAGAAGGCCGAGAAGAAAGCACCGTCGGCGGATCCCCCGCGTACCGGCAGGGAAGCCTTCCAGGAAATGTACGTGCAGGCACGAGGCTGGGCGGTCGACGTGCAGCCGCTACAGGTGCAGAGCTACAACCTGAAACAAATGAAATCGGAAGGGGGCAAGGCTGCCGTCTGGCGAGCAACGTTCGTCTCCGTGTCCCTCCACCAGGCGCGCACCTACACGTGGTCCGCGGTCGAAGACACCGACAACGATCTCCACCGAGGCGTTTCGGCTGCCCCTGCCGAATCATGGTCCGGACCGGGCACCCAGCGCCCGTTTCTGCTAGCGGCTCTGCGCAGTGATACCGACAAGGCGCTGGAGACCGCTCTGGCGAGAAAGGAGACCCAGGAGTACGTGAAAAAGAATCCCGGCCAACCCGTGATGTACCTGCTCGAGGCGACCGATCGGTTCCCGGACCCGGCGTGGCGTGTCGTCTGGGGCGACTCCATCGCCACCAGCGGCTACTCGGTTTTCGTCGATGCCTCCACCGGGCAGTTCTTGAAGAGAACGTTCTAGGCCGTGTTCGCTTCAGCGAATCCATGAAACTTCTCCACGCATGCTTGCTCCGCTACCTGGCGCCGGTCTTGCTGACCACAGCGTTCGCAGCCGTGGGCCAGCAACCGGTTCCGGAGCGCTACCCGGACGTTCCCTTCGTTCCCACCCCACAGCCCATCATCGACCGGATGCTTTCGCTGGCCGGCATCCATCCAGGGGATCGCCTGGTGGACCTCGGCTCCGGCGACGGGCGCATCGTCATCACCGCGGCCAAACGCTACGGCATCGACGCGGTTGGCGTTGAAGTCAACCCGGCGCTTGTCCGCCAGGCCCGGGAAAACGCCGCGGCAGCAGGCGTCACAGCCAAGACGACCTTCGTCGAGGGAGACCTGTTCGATTACGACCTACGGAAGGCCACTGTGGTCACCATCTTCCTCCTGCCAGGAATCAACATGCGCCTCAAGCCGAAACTACTGAAGGAATTGCAACCCGGCGCGCGAATCGTCTCGCACCGGTTCGACATGGGCCTAAACTGGCCTCCGGAGAAAACGGAGGTCGTTCTCGGTGAGCCTATCTATCTCTGGACCATCCCAAAGCAACCCTGACGGCGTTGCTCATCCCTGCGAAACTGAAAAACAGCCGTTGACGCGCCGCTCCTTATTCCTCGCCATCGCCTGCCTGGCCGCGTGCCGCGCCGCGGAGCCTATTCCTTTCGAGACCCTGGCTGGCCAGTTCCGATACGACCCATCGGCATCGCTGAATATCCATCGCACCGCCGAGCAGGAAACCGGAAGCGGGGTCCACGTGACGACCCTCTCTTACGAGGGGCTTCACGGCCCCGTCTCGGCTTCCCTTGTACTTCCGTCGCAACCGGGAAAGCATCCGGCGGTCATCTTCCTGCACGGCCTGGCCAACAAGCGCGACGAGTTCCTGGCCGAAGCAATTCTGCTCGCCCAGGCTTCCCCGCCGGCCATTTCCTTTTTGATCGACGCTCCGCCTTCACGTCCCGTTGGATGGCGGCGTTCCTGGGACCCCAGCGCCGGAGATAATGACCGCAACATCCACATCCAGGCCGTCGTCGACATCCGCCGCGGTCTCGATCTTCTCGCCGCGCGGCCCGACGTCGATGCGAGGAAGATCGGCTATGTCGGCCACGGTTACGGTGCAAACTGGGGCGCTGTTCTGATGAGTATCGAGCCGCGCCTTC
>DAIDIH010000218.1 GCA_027459465.1 Bryobacterales bacterium
CGGAAGCTCTGAGTGATGGCCAAACGGCCGGTGCCCGGAGTCATCTTGGCGGGCAGCGGCATGAGAGTGGGCGCGGCGCAAGCGGGCAGCGCCAGGCAGAGTGCAAGTAGGCAAGGTTTCATGTGAATGAGATTGGGTCGAACAACGACAACGGAGACAGAGTTTCTACCAGCCATTTGTTATTTTTCTTTTGAAGCTGGCAGGTTACAATCTTGCGGCGTCGAATGAGTGGACCGACAGGCGCTGCCGCCTTGATTTCCAGGTACCAGTCAAGCTTCACCTCGCGTTTTGCGTCGTCACCGTCGTCGCTCACGAATTCAATCGACGAGGAGACGTCTCCCTGGGACAGAAGCGCGGGGACGGTGTTAGCGAGGTGGTCGCGGTCCGGGGAGTCCTTATCGATGTGCACGAGAAAGCCGTCGGGGTTGAGTGTGCTGAGAGCGGCGCTCATCGCGGCGAATAGGTCTACCACCTGATCGTGCGCGGCAGCATGCGCAGATGCGAAAGAAGTCAGGACGGCGATAACGAATTGTCTACGTCCGGTAGCTCGCATTGATTTCGATGTACTTTTCTGTGAAGTCGCAGGTCCAGAAGCGCGCCTGGCCGCCGCCTGTCCCTCGGATGGCGACGCGGATCTCGCACTCCGGTTCGTCAAGCCGCCGCTTCACGTCCGGTTCAGAAAATGGGGCCGCAAGACCCGAGCGGCAGACCCTTACACCTTGCAGATCGATATTGACCTTGCGAGGATCGAAGGTCGCGCCGCTGGCGCCGGCGGCGGAAAGAATCCGTCCCCAGTTGGGATCGGAACCGGCGATTGCGGTCTTGACGAGCGGTGAATTGGCGATGGCGCGCGCGATGCGGACGGCTTCGTTGTTCGAGCGCGCGCCGGAGACCTGGATGACGATCCGCTTGCGGGCGCCTTCGCCGTCGCGGGCAATCTGCGCGGCCAGTGACTCCAGGACGATACGCACCTTATCCGCGATGATACGTCGCTCGGCACGAGTTGGCACGGCGCCGGATGACCCGTTCGCAAGCAGCAGAGCCGTATCGTTGGTGGAGGTGTCACCGTCTACCGAGAGGCGATTAAAACTGGTCTCAATGCCTTCCCGCAGCATTCCTCGTACTTCCGCCGGCGAAAGTACGGCATCGGTGAGCACGAAACAGAGCGTCGTCGCCATGTTGGGGTGGATCATGCCGGCGCCCTTGGTCATGCCGGCAACCGCGATTCGCCCCCCTCGAAGCTGAGCCTCTTCCGCCGCGGTTTTTATGACAGTGTCCGTGGTCATCATAGCCCGAGCTACGTCTTCAAACCGCTCGGGCGACAGCGATTCAACCAGCGCCGGGACATGCCGTGTGATCAAGGTTGGGTCGAGTTCGACGCCGATCACGCCAGTGGACGCAGGGAGCACGCGGGTGGAGGATATGCCAAGCGCCTGAGCGACGGCTGTGACGGATGCCCGCGCGGTGGCATCGCCGGTTCGTGTGGCGCAGTTGGCGTTGCCTGCATTGACGACGATTGCGCGCGCAGTGCCGTGGGACCGCTCCAGATGCGCGCGTGCCAGTTTTACCGGGGCGGCTTGCGCAAGGTTCCGCGTAAAAACGCCGGCCGCCGATGCCGGCGAGTCGGACGCGATAAGTCCCAGGTCCGGCGAAGACGTTTTGCGGATCCCGGCGTACAACGCCGAGTAGCGATACCCTTGCGGCAGTGTCAAACGGTCAGCTCCCAAGCAATTCATTTTCTGACAAGTGATGGCCGTTGGCGAAAGCGGTGGCGGGCATGCGCTTGCGGCCTTCGAGTTGCACTTCTTCCAGTTCCAGCGAAGTGCCCGCGCCGCAGCCTGCCAACAGGCAGCGGCCGGTCCAGACGAGATGGGCTGGTGGAGCGGGCTCCGTGGAAGGACGGCCCTTCCAGACATGAAAGCGCTGGCCGCGGAAGAAAGTGTAAGCGCCAGGCCACGGCTGAAAGCCGCGTATGCGGTTGGAAATTTGGGTGGCGGAAAGTGACCAGTCGATAAGTCCGTCCTCTTTCTTGAGAATCGGCGCGTAGGTCGCCTGCGCCGGGTCTTGCGGTTCGGGGATCAGCATTCCGGATTCGACGCGGCGGAGCGTTTCAATCAGCAGATCCGCCCCAAGAGCCGCGAGACGCGGACTGAGTTCCGCGGCGGTTTCTGATTCCCCGATCGGCATTTCGGCTTTGAGAAGCATCACCCCTGTGTCGAGGCCTTCGTCTATTCGCATGGTTGTGACGCCGGTAACTGTTTCGCCGTTGGCAATCGCCCACTGGATCGGCGCCGCGCCGCGGTACTTGGGGAGCAGTGACGCGTGAACATTAATGATGCCTTGGGGCGGGAGATCGAGAATCGAACGCGGAATGATCTGTCCGTATCCGACCACGACCATCGCCTCCGCGTGAAGCCCGGCGAGTTCGGCGACGACTTCCGGTCGGCGGATTCTCTCAGGCTGGCGAACCGGAAGGCCGAGGCGGATCGCGGCGGCCTTCACGGGCGGCATCGTGGGCTTTCCCCCGCGTCCCTTGGCACGGTCCGGTTGGGTATAGACCGCCAGAACCTTGTGGCCGTGGGAGGCAAGAGCTTCAAGCGAGGGTACGGCGAACTCGGGCGTGCCAAGAAATACGAGATTCATTGCCGCGGCACGTTTACCATTCGCCGGCCTTCTGGAGCTTGCGCACCTTGCGGCGGATGAGGTCGCGTTTCAACGCACTGACGTGGCTGATGTAGAGGCGGCCGTTGAGGTGATCGGTTTCGTGAAGGAAGGCGCGGGCAAGAAGTTCTTCCCCGGTCATTTCGAAGAACTCGCCTTCGAAGTTCTGGGCGCGAACGGTGACGCGATTCGGGCGCGTGACGTTTTCGCGGAATCCGGGCAGGCTGAGGCAGCCCTCCTCGCCGCTTTGCCGGCCTTCCGTGTGAATGATCTCGGGGTTGAGGAGAACGATCTTCTTCGCCGGGTCCTCACCCACCGAGAGGTCGATCACGGCAATACGGCGGCCGATGCCGATCTGCGGAGCGGCGAGGCCCACGCCGTGAGCAGCATACATCGATTCAAACATATCGTCGAGAAATTGTTTCAGCTCGGGCGTGCCGAACTCCGTGACCTTCTCGGCCGGAGTCTCCAGCACCGGGTCGCCGAGTTTGACGATCGGATAGGTCTTCTTATCTGGCTCTGATTCTTTCAAAACTGTTTCACCTGGTCGAGATAGGCGCAGTAGTTGCGGCGGGTTTCGGCAAGGGAATCACCGCCGAATTTCTCGATCAGCGCCTGGGCGAGAACAATCGCGGTCATCGCCTCCCCGACGACGCCGGCGGCCGGGACGACGCAGACATCGCTGCGCTCGTAAGCGGCCTTAGCCGGTTCCCGCGTCTCGAGATCGACCGATTCGAGCGGGCGCCGAAGCGTCGAGATCGGTTTCAGGAAGCCGCGGACGAGGATGTCCTGGCCGTTCGTGATTCCGCCTTCAAGGCCCCCGGCACGATTCGCTCCGCGAGTAAAGGTGTGGGCCTCGCGGTCGTAATGGATCGTGTCCTGCACGGCTGAGCCGAGCGAGGCGGCGCCTTCCTGGGCGTAGCCGATTTCAACACCTTTGACGGCCTGCATCGAAACGATGGCCTGCGCGAGGCGACCGTCGAGCCGGGAGTCCCACGTGATATGGGAACCCAATCCCGGCGGCACGTTGTGGGCGACGACCTCGAAAACTCCTCCGGCGGTGTCTCCGGTGCGATAAACCAGATCGACGAACTCCTTCATCCGTTGCTCGGCCTCCGGGTCTACGCAGTTGAGAAGAACTTCGTCCTTTTGGCTAAGGGCGACGAGTTCATCCCAGCTAGCGGAGCGGCCGAGTTGCGCCGGGCCGACCTGGATGACGTGGCTAAGCACTCCGATGCCGAATTCGGCCAGAAAGCCCTTAGCGATGGCCCCGATGGCGACGCGAGCAGTGGTTTCCCGGGCGCTGGCGCGTTCGAGGATGTAACGCGCATCGGGGAAGTTGTATTTGATCGCGCCGGCAAGGTCCGCGTGGCCCGGGCGAGGGCGCGTGACGGGTTTCCGCTTTGGTTCGTCCTGGGTGGATCCCTCGACGGGAAGCGAATCAACCCAGTTTTTCCAGTCCTTGTTCTCGATCAGGACAGCGATCGGGGAACCGATCGTTTTCGAGTAGCGGACGCCTGACACGATATGGGCGTGGTCGGTTTCTATTTTCATACGGCCGCCCCGGCCGTAACCCTGCTGGCGGCGCCAGAGTTCGCGATCAATTGCCGCAGACGAGACCGGGACGCTGGCCGGCAGCCCGGTGAGGGTGGCGACCAGGCACTCGCCATGGGATTCCCCGGCCGTTTCAAAACGTAACATCATTCGTGGGAAAACTTCTATCGTAGCGGAAACGACAAGGGGTTCGCGGCAATGGTACTATGGGAAAGTTGGCAGGTGAAAACCGCCGGCGGGTTCCCACCAGGCAGGGGCGCGTAGCTCAATTGGCAGAGCAAGTGACTCTTAATCACTAGGTTGTAGGTTCGATTCCTACCGCGCTCACCATCCTTCCCAGCACCTTACAGCAAATCCGATCGTGGGTAGCAGCCCACCGCTCACTGCGTTACCCTGGAGCGGGCCCCTCGTGTTAATAGAGCGGCTAGGCTCCGTCGTCGAGACGCTTCACTTGCATTCATTCGCATTGAGTGTCTACCAGCGCGTCGGCGCGTTGAACATTCGTTCGTACCTGAGAAACCGGGGCTTTCGGGAAGCGCCGGATGGCCTGGCGATTCCCCCCGCGTGGATGTTGATGGCTGTCGCGGGTTCAGCCGAGGCCGGCGCATTTCTCGACGGCGGCCGCAAGGCGGCGCAGAGCATCCGCGACATTTTGCGCCGCAACGGAAGCCAGATGGAAGACCTCGGGGCGATTCTCGACTTCGGCTGCGGCTGCGGGCGGGTTCTGCGGTTTTGGAAAGAGTTGCGTCGGACCGAAATACACGGCGCAGACTACAACGCCCGATTGGCCCAATGGTGCAGAAACAACATCCCATTCGTCCGTGTGGGATCGAATGAGCTGATGCCGCCGGTCGCTTATCCCGACGCGATGTTCGGTCTCATTTACGCGCTCTCGGTGTTTACGCATCTTCCCGAGCACGTGCAGATGGCCTGGATGAGCGAATTTCGCCGGATCCTTCCTTCCGGAGGCTTACTTTTGCTCAGCCTTCACGGTGCGCACTATCTGCCGCGACTGCACGAGGCCGAGCGCCGGAGGTTCCTCGATGGCCAAGCCGTGACGCGACATTCTCGCAGTGCGGGAATGAACCTGTGCTGCGCCTTTCATCCGGAAGACTGGGTGCGCAAGAAGCTTGCCATGGACTTCGAGGTGGTCGATTTCGTCCCGGAGGGAGCGCTCGGTAACCCGCGGCAGGACCTGTGGCTGTTCCGGCGAAAGCCGGGTGTTTTGCCGCGCACCTACCTGCCGTTACACTGAAAGATCGTGTTAACCGCCCGTCTGGGCGGCATTTCCAAGGAGAAACGAGCAAAAGGATGCGCATCGGAATCATCGGACTGGGCCGCATGGGCGGCAACATGGTGGAGCGGCTGATTCGCGGCGGGCACGAGGTGGTGGCCTACACGCGGGACCAGGCCAAGGTGAAGGCCGCCGTGGAGAAGGGCGCGATCGGCGCGACGAGCGTCGAGGACCTGGTAGGCAAGCTGGAGGCGCCGCGGGCAGTGTGGGTGATGGTTCCGGCGGGCAAGGCAACCGAGGATATGATCGCGCAGTTGCGGCCGCTGCTCGCTCCGGGCGACATCCTCATTGACGGCGGCAACACTCGCTTCACCGACGACGTTCGCCGGGCCCAGGAGCTGAAACCTTCGGGGATTCACTATATGGACGCCGGCACCAGCGGCGGTGTCTGGGGCCTGAAGGTGGGTTACTGCCTGATGGTGGGCGGCTCGGCGGAGGATTTCGCACTGCTCGAACCTATCTTCAAAACGCTTGCCCCTCCGGACGGGTACCTGCACTGTGGCCCGGTGGGCGCCGGCCATTTCGTCAAGATGGTCCACAACGGAATTGAGTACGGCATGATGCAAGCTTATGCCGAGGGCTTTGAACTGATGGAGGCCAGCGAGTATGATCTCGACCTGGGCAAAATCGCAAACCTGTGGAACCAAGGCAGCGTCGTGAGGTCGTGGCTGCTGGAGCTTACAGCGCTGGCGCTCGAAGCGGATCCGGGGTTGACGTCGCTTGCACCGTATGTGGATGACAGCGGTGAAGGACGATGGACCGTGGAGGAGTCAATCCGGCTGTCGGTACCCGCACCGGTGATCGCGCTTTCGCTGCAGATGCGGTTCCGCTCCCGGCAGGACAAATCGTTCTCCTCGCGGATGCTCGCGGCCATGCGGCAACAGTTCGGGGGCCACGCGGTCAAGAAGGCCGGCCCGGCTTCGTAGGGCGCGCGCCCTCATTTCGAACTTACGAACGGACGGGTTCGAGCTCCTGCTCGACGAGACGGGAGCGGGAGCTGTGCCCGAAGCGCCCTTGGACCTTCGAAAGGTACAGGTAGAAGACCGGAGTCAGATAGAGCGTCACGAACTGCGAGAACAGCAAGCCACCGACCACGACAAGCCCGAGCGGCTGCCGCGCTTCCCCGCCCGCGCCCCAGCCCAGAGCGATCGGCACGGCGCCCAGAAGCGCGGCCATCGTCGTCATCATGATGGGACGGAAGCGGATCAGGCAGCCCTGGTAAATCGCATCGCGGGGCGTCATGCCGCTGCGCTCGGCTTCCAGCGCGAAGTCGATTTGCATGATCGCGTTCTTCTTCACGATGCCAATCAGCATGATCAGGCCGACGAACGCGTAGATGTTCAGATCGAGATGGAAGACGTAGAGGGTAAGCAACGCTCCGAAGCCGGCTGAGGGAAGGCCGGAAAGGATCGTCAATGGGTGGATGTAGCTTTCATACAAGATGCCCAACACGATGTAGACCACCAGGATGGCGATCACAAGCAGCATGCCGAGGTTTCCGAGGGAACCCTCGAAGGCTTCGGCCGCGCCCTGGAATGTCGAGCTGATCGAATCCGGCAGTGTGGCGTCGGCGGTCTTGCGAACTTCCGATATCGCCTCACCGAGCGCGAAGCCCGGCTTCAAGCCAAACGAGATGGTCGTCGAGGGCAACTGGCCGTAATGGCTCACCGACTGCGGCCCGATATCGAGCTTCACGTGAGCCAGTGTGTCGAGCGGAATAAGCTGGCCGCCGGTTCCCTTGAAATACAGCAGCGAGAGTGCGTTGGGATCGGACTGATACTGCGGAAGCAATTCGAGCATCACGTGATACTCGTTTGCCGGAGCGTAGATCGTCGACACCCAGCGCGGGCCATAAGCATCGTAGAGCGCGTTCTCGATCGCCTGAGCGTTCACCTGCAGCGAGGCGGCTTTGTCGCGGTCGATGATGACGTTTGCCTGTGGGCTCTGAATCTGGACGTTGTTTGTCACGTCCTCAAGACCAGGCAGTCCCTCCAGCTTCGCGGTGAGCTGCTGTGTGACCGAGTATAGCTGCTGTTTGTCGGGCGACTGGAGCGAGAACTGGTACTCAGAGGGCGTTACGAGGCCGCCGATCTGAACCACAGGTGGATTATCGAGATAAACACGGAGGCCGGGGATGTTTGCAAGCCTGGGCCGAAGCTCGGCGATGATGTCGTTGACCAGCAGTTTGCGCTCAGAGCGCGGCTTGAGATGGATGACAAGCTCGCCGAAGTTCTGGCCTCCAAGCGCGGAGGAAGCCGCGCCACCGACGCTCGACACAAACGCGTCGATGTTCGGGTCCTGGCGGATGATGTCGGAAACAGCCTTCTGGTATTCGGTCAGTTGGGCGAAGCTGGTGCCTTCGGAGGCCTCCGTGACGCCGGCGATCTGGTCGGTGTCCTGCTCGGGGATGAAACCCTTCGGAATGGCAACGAACATCCACACGGTGAGCACGAGCACGACGACGAACGTTGCCATCATGGCGCCACGGTAGCGGAGCGCGAGCAGGAGCGTGTAGTCGTACCAGGCCAGCATCGCGTCAAAGAACCGCTCCGTAGCGCGGTAGAACCAGCTCCTGGTCTGTTGATGCAGGGGCTTCAGGAAGCGGCTGCAGAGCATCGGCGTGAGCGTGATCGAGACGACGCCCGAGATCAGAATGGCTACGCAGATGGTGACGGCGAACTCGCGGAACAGCCGGCCGAGGATCCCTCCGAGGAAGAGTACCGGGATAAAGACCGCGGCAAGCGACAAGGTCATCGACACAATGGTGAAGCCGATTTCGCGCGCTCCATTGAGGGCGGCCTTCATCGGCGGCTCGCCCATCTCCATGTGGCGGACGATGTTCTCAAGCATCACGATCGCATCGTCGACTACGAAACCGATCGACAAAATGAGGGCCATCATGGACAGGTTGTCCAGGCTGTAGTCGAGCAAATACATCACGGCGAATGTGCCGATGATCGAGAACGGCAGGGCGAGACTGGGAATGATGGTGGCCGAGACGTTGCGCAGGAACAGGAAGATAACCATCACCACAAGTCCGAGCGTGAGGATCATCGTGAACTGGACGTCGTTGTAGGACTCGCGGATCGTCTCGCTGCGGTCGTACAGCGTGCGGATCTGAATGGAGCGCGGAATTTCGCTCTTGATCAGCGGCAACAGTCGCTTTATTCCATCGGTGACGGAGATCGTATTGGTACCGGGCTGACGCTGAACCGCCAGCACGATGGCCCTCTGGCCTCCGTTGTGGTCATAAAGCCAGGACGCTGTCTTGTCATCCTCAACGCTGTCAACCACTCGCCCGAGTTCGTTGAGCCGGACCGGAGAGCCCTTGACGTAGGTGACAACGAGCGAGCGGTACGCATCGGCGCTGGTCAACTGGCCGTCGGTCTGGAGCGTGAAGGAACGCTGGGGACCGTCGATGAGCCCCGTGGGTAGGTTGACGTTCCAGTTCTTGAGAGCGCTTTCGACTTCGTTGATGCCGATCTTGCGCGACGCCATCGTGTGGGGGTCCATCTGGACGTGCACGGCATATTTCTGGGCGCCCAACACTTGAACCTGCGCGACGCCGGTAACCATGGAGATGCGCTGGGCCATGCGGGTTTCGGCGTACTCGTCCAGACTCCAGAGCGGCAGGGTGCTGGAGGTGAGCGCGAGGTAGAGGATCGGTTGGTCCGCCGGGTTGACCTTGGTGAAGGTCGGCGGGGTCGGCATACCGGGCGGGAGGAGCCGGGTAGCCTGGGTGATCGCCGACTGAACATCCACCGCGGCGCCGTCGAGATTGCGGCTCAGATCGAACTCGAGCGTGATCTGGGTTGCGCCCATTGAGTTGGTCGACGTCATCGAGTTCAGGCCCGCGATCAGCGAGAACTGGTTCTCGAGCGGCGTGGCCACGGCGGAGGCCATTGTGTCGGGACTTGCACCCGGAAGGCTGGCGGTTACCTGGAGGGTAGGCAGATCGACGTTCGGCAAATCGCTCACGGGAAGCGAACGGTAAGCCACGAGCCCAAACAACGCAATCGCCGCCATCAGCAGGCTCGTGGCGATCGGGCGGCGGATAAAGGTTTCGGAAAGATTCATTAGCGAACGCCCTCCGGGATTGCGGCCGCGGGGGCGAGTTCCGCGGTGCTACGACTGTGGCGCCAGCGCGCCATAATGCCGTCCATGTAAATGTAGACGACCGGAGTCAGGTAAAGCGTGAGCAGTTGGGAGAATAGCAAGCCACCGGCCACGGTGAGGCCAAGAGGACGGCGCATCTCTCCGCCGGCGCCGGCGCCAAGAGCAAGTGGCAGCGCGCCGAGGAGCGCCGCCGCCGTGGTCATCATGATCGGCCGGAAGCGCGTCATGCAGCCCTCGTGAATCGCATCGAGTGCGCTCTTGCCTTCATTCCGTTCCGCGGCGAGGGCGAAATCGATCTGCATAATCGCGTTCTTCTTCACCAAGCCAATCAGCATGATCAGACCCACAAAGGCATAAATGGTCAGGTCCACATGGAACACCATGAGCGTCAAAAGGGCGCCGAAACCCGCCGAGGGCAGCCCGGACAGAATCGTCAAAGGATGGATGTAGCTCTCATACAGCACGCCAAGCACAATGTACACGACGGCCACGGCGATGATCAGCAGCAGGCCCAGATTCTGCAGCGAACTCTGAAACGCGAGCGCCGTCCCCGCGAAACGCGTGGTCATCGTGGCGGGAAGCGTGCGACGGCTCAGCGCCGAGATTTGATCCACCGCCTCACCAAGCGAAACCCCGGGCTTGAGGTTAAACGAGATCGACACCGAAGGAAGCTGTCCGGAGTGATTGATCGTCTGCGGACCCACGTCTTCGACGCGCCGCGTCACCGCATCAAGCGGAACCATCATCCCGTTCGGCGTCTTTAAGTCGATCAGCGAAAGCAGGTCCGGGTAGGATTGGTATTTCGGCAGCAATTCCAACAAAACCTTGTACTGGCTCGCCGGCGTGTAAATCGTAGAAGCCCAGCTCGGGCCATATCCCTGATACAGCGCGCCTTCGATCTGCAGCGGGTTCAGTCCGTAAGCCGCCGTCTTGTCACGATCGATCACCACTCGAACCCGCGGGCTGCGCATCTGGAGGTCGCTGGTGACATCGTTGACGATCGGTAGTTTCGCGACCAGCGACTGCAGATGCCTGGCCTGGGTGTACAGCGTCGTCGTGTCCGGGCCCTGAACCGTGAACTCGAATGAACTTTTCGACGCGTGCCCGCCGATGTGCAGGTCCGGAGGAACCACCATGAAAACGCGGACCCCGGGGAAGTGCGTCACCTTCGGTCGAAGTTCCTCAACCACCTGCTGCGCGCTCAACTTGCGCTCCGATCGCGGGACGAGTTGGACGAAGGCGCGGCCGGTGTTCGAGCCGCCCCAAACTGCGGCCATCGAACCGCCGACGCTCGCCATCATGCTCGCAATGTTGGGATCCTTGCTGACAATATCGTTGATCTGCTGCTGGTATTTGGCCAGTTGCTCGTAAGAAACACCCTGCTGCGCCTCGGTGGTGATCGACAGCCGGTCGCTGTCGGACTCCGGCACGAATCCCTTAGGCACCTTCACGTAGAGATAGCCCGTGGCCACTAGAATCGCGACGAAAATGCCCGCCATCACCGGACGATGCGCTAGAACCCACCACAGACTCCGGTCGTAAAACCGAAGCATCGCCTGGAACGCCCCTTCCGTAACGCGATAGAAAAACCCGCCGGCGTGGGTGCCCGACCGCAGCAGCCGGCTGCACAGCATTGGCGTCAGCGTGACGGAGACGAAGCCCGAGATGAGAATGGCAACGCAGATGGTAACGGCAAACTCGCGGAACAACCGGCCAAGAACGCCGCTCATGAACAGCACTGGGATAAACACTGCAGCCAGAGAGAGCGTCATCGACAGGATCGTGCTCCAGATTTCCCGCGAGCCGCGCAGAGCCGCCTGCACCGGCGAAAGACCCTTCTCCAGATGGCGAACGATATTCTCCAGCATCACAATCGCATCGTCGACAACAAACCCGATTGACAAGATAAGCGCCATCATGGACAACGTGTCCAGGCTGAAGTTCAGCACGTACATGATCGAGAACGTGCCAATGATGGAGAACGGCAGTGCGAGGCTCGGTATGAGCGTGGCCGAAGCATTGCGCAGAAACAGGAAGATAACCATCACCACGAGGGCTAGCGTGACCGCCATCGTGAACTTCATGTCCCGGAAAGCCTCGCGGATGTTCTGGGCATGGTCTCCTCGGATCTCCAGGCTCACCGAGGGAGGAAGCTGCCGGTTCAGAGTGGGAAGCAAAGCGCGGATCGCGTCCGCCACCTCGATGGTGTTGCTTCCCGGCTGGCGGAACACGAGCAGGTTGATCGCGCGGCGCCCGCCGGAATGCGTATAGAGCCAGGATGCCGTCTTCGCATCCTCTACGCCGTCGGTCACGGTGGCGATGTCTGAAAGCCGGACCGGGGCGCCGTCGCGCCACGCCACCACCAGTGGACGAAAAGCCGCCGCGTTCTTCAACTGTCCGTTGGCCTGCACGTTGAACGCCTCGTGCCGGCCATTGAGCGTCCCGGTCGGAAGATTCACGTTCCAGTTCTGTAGCGCGTCGCTCACTTCGTTGATGCCAAGTTGACGGGCGTTGAGTTTCATCGGGTCCACCTGCACGTGGACCGCGTACTTCTGGCTGCCCATCACGAACACCTGCGCGACACCATCTACCATGGAGAGTCGCTGCGCCAAAAAGATTTCGGCGTATTCGTCGAGCTGATAGAGCGAGAGCGTCGGCGAAGTGAGGCTCATGAACATCACCGGCTCGTCGGCCGGGTTGTGTTTGTGAAACGAGGGCGGGCCGGAGAGCCCGGGAGGCAGCAGCGGCAGGGCTTCGCTGATCGCGGTCTGGACATCGACTTCGGCCCCATCCACCTTGCGGTCCAAGTCGAACTGCAGCGTGATCGACGTCGCGCCGATGCCGTTGGTCGACGTCATCGAGTCGAGGCCGGCGATGCCCGTGAACTGCCGCTCGAGCGGCGTCGCCACCGCCGACGACATCGTCTCCGGGCTTGCCCCAGGAAGGGAAGCGGAGACCTGAATCGTGGGGTAATCAACGTTGGGAAGATCGCTGACCGGCAGCGCGCGGTAGGCCACAAGGCCGAACAGCGCTATGCCAAACATCAGCAGGCTGGTCGCGATCGGACGCCGGATGAAGACTTCCGAAAAGTTCGAGTCCCGCATGAAATCAGCCCGCTCCGCCGTCGATGCTGGCCGCCCGGCCGCCGGTGTCGTTTCGAACGATAACCTTGATGCCGGGCGCCAGACGAAGCTGGCCTTCGGTAACTACCGTCTCGCCTGGCTGCAATCCGCTTTCGATCACGAGATCCTGACCGACGCGCTCACCCGTCCGCACCGGCCGGGACTCAACGCTCTTGTCCGCCTTCACGACAAAAACATAGGATCCGTCCTGGCCCGTCTGCACGGCCTGGTTCGGAACCACCACTGAGTGCGGCATCGTGGTCAGAAGCAGCGAGGCCCGGACAAACTGGCCCGGCCACAACCGCCGGTCGGAGTTAGAGAACGTCGCCTTGAGCTTGATCGTTCCCGTGCTGGTATCGACTGTGTTGTCGACAAAGTCGAGCACCCCAACTTCGGGTTCCTGAACGACGTCCTGAGGAACAACCGTCACGCTAAGCTTACCCGCCGCCATGTATCGCTTCACTTCATCCAAGCGAGCTTCCGGGACAGAGAACGAGACGTCGATCGGTTCAACCTGGTTGATTGTCGTCAGGTCGCTCCCGTTGGCCGATACAACGTTGCCGGGATGGATGAGGAGATCGCCGGCGCGACCGTCGATAGGCGAGTAAATCTTCGTGTAGCCAAGTTGTACCCGGATGTTCTCAGCGGTGGCCTGCTGCGCCTCAAGATCCGCTTTCGCGCTTTCGATGGCCGCCCGGTCAGCATTGACGGCCTCGCTGGTCGAGTCGGCATTGCTGGCGTACTGGTCAGCCTGATCTTTGGAGACAATGCCCTCTTTGTAAAGGCTGGCGTATCGCTCGGCCTGCTCGTGGGCGTACTTGGCGGAGGCGAGGTCACGCTGGAGAGTGGCCTGCGCTTGGCCGAGTTGGGCGCGGCTCTTGGCCACGTTGCCCTCGGCCTGGCGTAACTGGGCCTCAAACGGGCGCGGGTCGATGAGGAAAAGCAGGTCGCCCTTCTTCACGTTAGAGCCACTGTTAAACCCGACGCTGAGGATCTGGCCGCCGACCTGCGCCTTAACCCCAATGGTCGAAGAGGCTTCTACGTTGCCGATCACCTGGATTTCCACCGGGACATCCTTCTGCTCAACGTAGGCGACGGTGACCGGAACCGTGTCGGGACGGCGTGCCTGAGCGGCGCTCGGAGACTTTGATCCACACGCGGCAATAAATGGTAGGGTGGCCAGCGCTGAGCACCATAAGAAAATGCGGACAGGCGATCGGGCGGGTTCAGTTTGGGAGTTCATCGTTCTCTTTCGTCTGGTCGTTACGGAAGCCGGCAACCGCTCACCGAACACGCTGCTTTCATCCCCGGCGAGAGGTTCCGTCTACATGAGATGGCGATAGCGCAACCTCTGTGGTTACTTTACTTCCGCGAGGGCGGGCCCTGCCGGCGCGCCCGCTGACTTCCGCTGCGCCGGGTTGCGGCTTCGGCATCCCATTGATAGACTATGGGATGTAGCTGAACGAGAAGGAGAAGCAAGGAAAATGGCGAAAGTATGCGAAGTGTGCGGGCGCGGTCCGCAGTTCGGACACCGGGTCAGCCACGCTCACAACGTGACGAAACGCCGCTGGAACTTGAACTTGCAGACGGTCCGCGCGGTCGTCGCGGGTGCGCATAAGCGGTTGCGCGTGTGCACGTCCTGCATTAAGAGCGGCAAAGTTCAAAAGGTAGCTTAATCCCTCCACCGGCCAGTGAGGCCGGACGGCGCGCCAAGCGACAGCCGTGTCACAGTATTCCAAAGGAGCCTGAAATCGCATGCGTCTCGTGACGTTTGAGCGGGCCGGTCACGGACCCCAAGCCGGCGTATTGCTTGCCGAGGGAGTGGTCGGCGTCGGCGCCCTCGGTTTCCCGAACATGCTCGACCTGATTGAACGCTGGACCGTGGCCCAGTCGATCATCGAGCAGCATGCGCTTGGGGCAAAGGCGGCGGCGATTCCGCTTCACGAGGTGCGACTGCTGGCCCCGATTCCCCGCCCCCGAAAGTTGATCTGCGTCGGCTTGAATTACCGCGATCATGCGATTGAGTCGGGGATGGAAATTCCGAAGATCCCAACTATTTTCAATAAGTTCGCAACATCCGTCGTCGGGCCAGGAGCGGCTATTGTGTTGCCTCGAAATTCGCAGCAGCCTGATTACGAAGCCGAGTTTGCCTTTGTCGTCGGAACGGGCGGCCGGAACATCCGGCGCCAAGATTGGGTCAGCCACGTCTTCGGCTATACGATCGTGAACGACGTCAGCGCGCGCGACATCCAACTGGCTACCTCCCAGTGGCTCATGGGGAAAACGTTCGATACGTTCGCGCCGATAGGCCCGGCGATCGTGACCCAGGACGAGATTTCCGACCCGCACTCGCTCAACATCAGCCTGCGTATTACGGACGCGGCGGGCAATTGTCAAACTTTGCAAAATTCGAATACGCGTGAGCTGATTTTCAAAATTCCCGATCTGATCGAGTTCCTCTCAAGTGTGTTTACTCTCGAGCCGGGTGATATTGTTTCTACTGGTACGCCCTCCGGCGTCGGATTCGCCCGGAAGCCGCCACGGTACCTGCAGCCCGGTGACGACGTCGTGGTGAGTGTCGAGCACCTGGGTGAATTGCGCAACCCGGTAGTCGCCGCGGCCCTGTAGGCATGGTGGCATTGCAGGGTCAGTTGCGCCGGCGCGTCCGGTGCGTGTATTCTGATAGGGTACAGAAAAAGAAGATTAAGGTAAGACGAGGAGTATCTATTCGCGAATGGCACTGGCGTCCGAAGTAAAGCAAGAAGTAATCGGTAAGCACAAGCGGCACAAGTCTGACAGCGGATCGCCAGAGGTACAGATAGCTCTGCTCAGCCAGCGGCTTAGGCTGTTGGAGGAACACTTCAAGGCGCATAAGCAGGATCATCACTCGCGGCGGGGATTGCTGTCGATGGTGGCCCGGCGCCGGCGTTTGTTGGACTATCTGAAGAGCCGAAGCCCGGAAAGGTACAAGGCCCTGATTCAAAGCCTCGGCATCCGTCGGTAGCTGCCGGGCACAGGGTAACACCGCCCCGGTGGGCGGCCACCCATCCATTCAGTCCCTCCCCGCCCTCCTCTTAATCGGATCGGCTCCCGGGCTTGCCCGGGGCCATGATTAAAGGACACTCTCGATGTTACATACAGTTGAAGTCGACCTGGACGGTCGCAAAATTACCCTGGAGACGGGAAAGGTGGCCAAGCAGGCCAACGGCTCTGTCGTCGTCCGCTCCGGAGATTCCGTGGTGCTGGTGACAGCCTGCACGGCAGAGGAGCCCAAGCCAGGTGCCTCATTTTTCCCACTCACGGTGGATTACCGCGAGTACACATACGCCGCAGGGAAGTTTCCCGGAGGCTATATCAAACGGGAAGGACGGCCGACAGAGAAGGAGATCCTCACCAGCCGGCTGATCGACCGGCCCATCCGGCCGTTATTTCCCGAAGGCTACTCCCACGAAACACAGGTGATCGCCATGGTGCTCTCGGCCGATCCGCAAAACGATCCGGGCATTCTCGCGATTGTCGGCGCCGGCGCCGCGCTGGCGATCTCCGACATCCCCTTCCATCATGTGCTGGCCGGCGTACGCATCGGCCACGTTGGCGGCAAGTTGGTCGTAAACCCGACCTACGACGAGACACGGGAAGCGAAGCTGAACATCGCGGTGGCCGGCACGGAAGAAGGCATCGTGATGGTCGAAGCAGGCGCGCAGCAGGCCAGCGAAGAGGAAGTGCTCGAGGCCATCGAATACGGCCATGCGTGCTGCAAGAAGATCTCCGCCGGCATCCGCGAACTCGTCGCCAAAGCCGGAAAGCCCAAGCGCGAATTTGCGGCGCCGCCGGCGAACGACGCGATGTACCGGCAGATCGAAGCAGCGGTCCGCGAAGAGTTGACCGACGCGCTCAACACGGAAAAGCACCAGAAGCTCGAAAGCTACCACAAGGTGGATGAGGTCAAGGCCAAAGCGGTCGCCCTGTTCACCGAAGAAGAGCAGCAGTCGGAAGCGGGCAAGTTGTTCGACACGTTAAAAGAGCGGATTTTCCGCGATGAGATGCTGTTGCACCGCCGCCGTCCGGACGGGCGCCAGTTCGACCAGATCCGGCAGATCGACGTGGAAGCGGGCGTACTGCCACGGACGCACGGCTCGTCGCTGTTTACCCGTGGCGAAACCCAGGCGCTGGTCACCTGCACGCTTGGCACAAAGGAAGACGAGCAGCGGATCGAAATGTTCGACCCGGCTGAAACCGCCAAGCGCTTCATGCTGCACTACAACTTCCCGCCGTTCAGCGTCGGTGAGGTAGGTTTCCTCCGCGGTCCGGGACGCCGGGAAATCGGGCATGGCGCCCTCGCCGAGCGTTCGCTGAGCGCCGTGATTCCGGACGAGAAGAAATTCCCCTACACGCTGCGCGTGGTAAGCGACATCCTCGAGTCGAACGGGTCGAGTTCCATGGCCACGGTCTGCGGCGCAACGATGGCGCTGATGGACGCGGCGGTGCCGATTTCGGCCCCCGTAGCCGGCATCGCGATGGGCTTGGTAAAGGAAGGCGACAAGTACGCCATCCTGACCGACATCGCCGGCGCCGAGGACCACTACGGCGACATGGACTTCAAGGTAGCCGGCACCAGCGCGGGTATCACCGGCCTGCAGATGGACATCAAGGTGCCGAACATCACCGTGGCCATCATGCGCGAGGCGCTCGAGCAGGCGCGTAAAGCGCGGCTCTTCATCCTCGACAAGATGAACGCCGTGCTCGCGACTCCCCGCAAGGAGATGTCGAAGTACGCACCGCGGATCTACACGGTGACGATCCCGGTGGACAAGATCCGCGAACTCATCGGCCCGGGCGGCAAGATGATCCGCAGCATCGTGGATGAGACGGGTTGCAAGATCGACGTGAGCGACGACGGAACGGTGAACATTTTCGCCGCCGACGGCATCGCGGCTGAGAAGGCGATCCAGCGCGTTACCGAAATCGCCGCCGTGGCCGAAGTTGGCAAGACGTATCTGGGCAAAGTTGTACGTCTGGCGGATTTCGGGGCGTTTGTCGAGATCTTCCCCGGAACCGACGGCCTGCTCCACATCAGCGAGATCAGTGAGAACCGCATCAAAAACGTGCGGGACGAACTGAAGGAGGGCGACCAGATCCTGGTAAAAGTGCTGGCGCTCGAAGGCAACAAGATCAAGCTGAGCCGCAAGGCGATTCTGCGCGAGCAGCGTGAGAAGCTCAAGGCAGAAACGCGAAGCTAGCGCCAATACTGTTCACTTAACAATCCCGATGCGCTTGGCGAAATTGAACTGGCGCGTTTTCTGGCGCTTCCGAGGCCGCAATGGATAGTTACTCATCTTCCGCTTTACTCCGCGAGCGTTAATCCGGTTCCTGCTGGAGGCGACGCGTTCTTGCAGAATCTCGTCGAGGATCGTCTCATGCAGGACTCGGAGCTGCCGAGGGGGGAATAGCAACGCCCCGGGCCATCCGCCGTTGGACCACTCGCACCGAATGCAGGAAGGAGAGCCGGTCGGGATCTTCATCCGCCTTCAGGGCCGCTTCGTGCATTAGGCCGCGGATGGCGTAGTGTGCCATAAGCAAGCCCCAGAACTCCTGTTCAACCAGTTCCGGCGTCTTACTACGCAGCACGATCTGAGCGCCACGCAGATGTGTCTTCAGTTCATCGAGAGCAGTTTCTATTTCCCAGCGTTCGTGGTGAAGCGCCGCCAGTTCTTTGGCGGGAGCCTGGGTGGGGTCCAGGATGGTCGTGATCAATCGATAGACCGGCTCGGCGCCTTCGACGTTGTTCAGGCGATAGTCGATGACCCGCACCACAATGGCCTTCCGTTGGTTCCGGCGGTCGGATGTCGAGGCGTAAATGCGGCTCAAGTAAGAGCCATCGGACAAGCGCCGGTCCGGGTCCAGACGCGCATTGCGCCGGGTCCGCCACAGTAGATCGGCGCCGGTTTGCGCCGCCTTCTGCCACAGTCCGTAGCTGGGGAAAAACCGGTCCGCCAAGCACAGCATTCCTGGGCGAAGCGCGGGCACGACGTCCTGGGCCAGTGTGATCTCGTCGGTGGCGTATCGGTCCATCCGCGCGGCCCACAGCACGTGGGTTCCGTTCTCCAACAGCGTCACAAAGCGAATTTGGGGGAAAGCGCTGGAGCCGCGGCTGGCGCCAGGGCGACCGAAGGCCTTTTCGTTGTCCACGGTATCGGCGGTGTCCAAGGTGCTGCCGTCCAAGCTGATCAATCGCCACTGCCGATACCAGGCCCCCTTCGTCCGCCGCCCTGCGATCGGAGTTACGGTGGCCGAATAGAGTCTCTTCAACGGTTCGGCGCCCAAGCGGCTGCGGGCTTGCGAAATACCCGACTTGCCAGCCACCTTCACGGTGGTGGAAGGGTCCAGCAGCCACTGCACGCCTTCCAGCAAACAGCGCAGGACTTCGCGATAAGACGAACGCATGTACAGCGCCAAGGCGATGACGTAGTACACGACTACGTGCGCCGGCAGATCCCGTTCCCGGAGGCTGGCGCGCCGGGTTTCCTTCAGGATTTCCCGGACCTTCTCCGCCGGAAAGAACTTCGCAATCACGCCGAGACTGATGTAGTCAGTAATCCGGCTGCCGGCGGGTAACGACGCAACGCTGCGAGCCATTCTGGGGGCCTCCGCCCAAAACAGAATAGCACAGAAATGTTGTTAAGTGAACAGTATTGGGGCTAGGCCCTGTGCCAAGATCCCGGCGTACCCTCTGCTACACTTCAGGGCAAAGGGTATGCGCATCCTTGTCGTCGAAGACGAAAAACGCATCCAGGACTTTTTGTCGCGGGGCCTCGAGAGCGCTGGCTACGCCGTAGATGTCGCCGGCGACGGCGCCACGGCGACGGAGT
This sequence comes from Bryobacterales bacterium, assembly GCA_027459465.1. Taxonomy (GTDB): domain Bacteria; phylum Acidobacteriota; class Terriglobia; order Bryobacterales; family Bryobacteraceae; genus JAJYKC01. Next base: position 19,617 of record DAIDIH010000218.1, read on the forward strand.
TGATCTATTCCACCGAGTACGATCTGGTCATTCTGGACCTGATGCTTCCCGATATGGATGGGCTGACGCTGCTCGCCAAGATTCGGAACCGCAAGGCGAGTCCGCCGGTGCTGATCCTGAGCGCGCGCGACGCGGTGGACGACCGGGTGCGGGGACTGGAACATGGCGCCGACGACTACCTGGTGAAGCCGTTTGCTTTCGTCGAACTTCTGGCGCGCGCGCGCGCCCTGCTGCGGCGCGGCCAACCGCTGCCGGAGAGGCTGCAGGTGGGCGAGCTCGTGCTGGATTGCATTCGAAGAAAAGTGACGCGCGGGGGGCAGCCGATTGAACTGGCGCCGAAGGAGTTCGGCATTCTCGAATACATGATGCGCAACCCCGGGCGGCCGCTGAGCCGCACGATGATTGTCGAGCACGTGTGGGACATGGACTACGACGGGCTGACGAACATTGTGGATGTTTACATCCGGCATCTGCGCGGCAAGATCGACGACCGGTGGCCGCAGAAAATGATTCATACGGTGCGCGGGATCGGCTACATGCTCGAAGCGCCGGAGAAGCCGGAAGCGGCGGCGGCATCCGTCGAGGAGAGCTAAGGTGCTGGTTCCCCGCTCCGTTCTGCAGCCGATGCGGGGACTTCGCTTCCGTCTGGCTTTCGCCTACATGCTGTTTTTCACCACGTTTCTGCTGGTGATCGGCGGTTTCTTCCGTTGGACACTCGAGGGCATCATCCGGACTGAGGTTGACGACGCGCTCGAGGAAGAGTGGGGCGCGGTGAAAGGATACCTGCACGTGGAAAACTACGGGCCGGACTGGTTTTACGACCCGTACGATCCGGAAGAGAGCTTCATGGTCAGCCGCCTGCAGCGCTGCTTCCTATTGACCGATGCGAACGGGAAGCCCGTGATGCATTCTCCGATTTACGATGCGATGGGGGTAGACTCTCCGGCTGAGATCAAGGCGATTCTGGCCGCGAACAAGCCCGTTATGCGGACGCGGTACTACGGCGACGAACCGTATCGCGTGCGGTCGGGGAAATGGGTGGACAAGAACCAGGTTTTCTATCTCGCCGTGGGCAAGTCGATGGCGGAAGACCAACATATTCTGGGCCGGTTTACGCGCGACTATTTTTTGATGCTCCCGGCGGTGTTAATCCTGGGCGGCGTGTTCGGCTGGTACGGCGCGGGGCGCGCGCTGGAGCCGCTCGATTCGGTTTCGCGCGCCGCGCAACGGATTACCGGAGCAAACCTGAAAACGCGGATCGCACCGCGCGGCGCGGGCGACGAACTCGACCATCTGGTGCTCAGCTTCAACGCGATGATGGACCGGTTGGACCGGTCGTTTGAACAGATCCGCCAGTTTTCCACCGATGTGAGCCACGAGTTGCGCACGCCTCTGACGGTGATTCGCGGGCAGCTCGAGGTGGCGCTGTTCACCGCCGAGACACCGGCGCAGTACCGGGCCGCGATGGAAGACGCGCTGGTCGAAGTCGAGCGTCTATCGAGCATCGTGCGCGCGCTGCTGCTGCTGTCGCAATCGGAAACCGGCCAGCTTGTTCTGCAGAAAACCGGCGTGGACCTGGCGGAGGTAGCCCGAGACATCGTCGACCAGTTTCAGATTCCGGCAGAAGGGCACGGCGTTTCGCTCTCGGTCGACGCCCCGGCGAGTTGTGTGATCTCGGCGGACCGCATCCAGATCGAGCGACTGCTGTCGAACCTGCTGTCGAACGCCGTCAAGTACACCCCGGCCGATGGACGCGTTCACGTGGCATTGAGCACGTCCGGCGCGGAAGCGCGGCTGGTGGTGGAAGATACGGGAGTAGGAATCCCAGCGGAGCATCTGCCGCGGATTTTCGAGCGCTTCTACCGCGTGTCGCCGGCGGGGCCGGAAAAGGGGCTCGGTCTCGGCTTGAGCTTCGTCGCCTGGATCGTGAAGGCGCACGGGGGAACGGTACAAGTGGAGAGCGAAGTAGGGCGAGGGACACGGTTCACGGTGACGCTGCCGGTGGGCGATGCGGGTGTGCGGCCGGTGTCCGACGCGGCTTTGCCGGGCGTAAAGAGCTAAAGGAAGAACACGCCGCGGGCGGTGATTTCGGCGGGGCCGATCAAGGAGGCTTCGCCATTCCAGCGGAAGCGGAGCGGACCGGCGGGCGTTTGGACGGTGACCGGGCTCTTGGCGACGCCGCGCAGGATGGCCGCCGCGGCCGCGCCGGTCGAGCCGGTGCCGGAACTTTGTGTCTCCCCGGCGCCACGTTCCCAAAACAAGACGTCGATGGTGTGTTCGTCGAGGACGCGAACAAAGCTGACGTTGGTGCGGAGAGGGAAATGCGGGTGATGTTCGAGGGCGGCTCCGAGTTCGCGCCAGTCCGCGGGAAATTCCTCGCAGAGGACCACGCACTGGGGATTGCCGACGTTCACGAGCACGGCATCTACGCTGCGCGCGCCAAGAGCGAGACGCGCGTGGAGGCCGCCGGCGGCGAGTTGCGGCGTGCCCATGTTCATCTCGAATTCGAAGTGGTTCGCTTCGCGGCTGATGAGGCGGAGGGTTTTCACGCCGGCCCCGGTGGCGATGTGAAGATCCGGTTTGGGAGCGGTGCCGGAGTGGATGAGCCAGGCGGCGGCGCAGCGCGTGCCGTTGCCGGAGAGTTCCGGGATGCTGCCGTCGGAGTTGTAGAGGACGATGGAGGCGTCGGCGGGGCCCGCGTACGGATCGACGAGGAGCCAGCCGTCGGCGCCGATGCCGGTGTGGCGGGCGCAGATGGCGCGGGCGGTGGAGGGAAGATCGTCGAGCGAGGCGGCATCGCTGCGCCAAGTCAGCAGAAAGTCGTTGCCGGCGCCGTGGGCTTTTACGAAGGGAATTTCGGGCATAGGTTCGATTCGATGTGGGTTATTCGAGCGAGGGAGGCAGTGGGACGCCGTGGGAGCGGCGGTAGATTTCGACGACGGGGGAGTTAGGCTCGGTGATCACCAAGACCCGATCGTAGCGCGGGCCGGTGCGGTGTGCGCGAACGATGGCGGTGGCGACGCGGTCGCCGGAGAACGCGATGGCCCACTTTTCGTGAAGGAAGACGCGCGGATTCGCAATGGCCAAGTCGAAGAAGGGTATGTTGCCTTCGTGCAGCGTCTGGCGGAGCGGGATGCCGGCCTGGCGGAAGATGCCGGTGAGGTCGCCGAACCCGGCGATGACGCCGTCGCCGGGATGGTAATGGGTGGAGAGGTAGGCGGCGGCGGTGTGAGTCCAGGCGCGGCGGCCGGCGCCGTTGACGCGTCCTTCCTTCCAGACGAGCACCGAATCCGGACGCGGCGGGATGAACCAGGCGGCGAGGGCGAGGAGAGCGATGGCGGCCGAAGCCGGGATTCGCGAGCGGGCCGGCGCGGCGAGGGCGAATGCACCGGCGCAGAAGGCGATCAACGGCAGACCGGCGAGGGCGTAACGGGTGTTGTAGTAGCTGAACGGGTACAGCGACGGAAGAAAGATCGGTGTGCTGCCCGAGTGAAGGCTCAAAACGTAGAACACGGGCGGCAAGGCGAGGAATGCGAGCGCCCACCACTGTTTGCGCCACAGAGCCACGACGCCACCGACAAGCGCGAGGGCGATGGCGGGCCACAGGACGCTGCTTTTCAGGGCGGCGGCGAAGTAGCGGATGGCGACGGGCCAGTTGTGGTCGCCGGGGTAGCGTGCCATGCCGGCGTCCAGAGCGCGCTGGTAGATCGCCTGGGCCGAATAGGGGCCGCGGAAGAAAGCCAGGGGGTCGCCGTAGAGCCAGAAGTTGTGGGCGAGCCACCAGAGGGGGCCGAGCGAGGCGACGACACAGAAAAGCAGCGCGGAGAGCCAGCGCCGGCGGCCGCCTCGAAGCAGGAGAAACAGGGCCACGAAGGGGATGACGAACCAGCCTTCGTAGCGCGCCAGCGCCGCCAGGAGATTCGCGATGCCGCAGACAGCGGCCCAGAGCGCGGTGGGGCGATCGGCATAGCGAAGGGTAGCCCAGAACAGCAGCGCGAGCGCGGCGAAGGAGACCGGCTCCGACATTGGCGTGGCGGCCAGATAGAGCAGATTTGGATTGAGAGCGAAGACGGCGAGGGCGGCGAGTGAAGGCGCGTCGCCGAGCAGGCGGCGGAAGGCGAGAAAGAAGAACAACCCGGCCGCGCAATAGGCGATCGCGGATGGCAGGGCTCCGGCGAAACCGCTGCGCCACCAGGCGTCGTGGGTGACGAACGGCAGCATGACGAGGTGCGGAAGGGGCAGCCAGACGGTGCCGATCTGGTCGTAGCCGGGCGTGCGCGAATCTACAATCCGGCGGGCGATGTTGAGGTGAGCCTCGGCGTCGCCGATGTCGAGGGTCCAGCCGTGCCCGCTTATGACGCGCAGGGCAAGGAAGGCGGCGGCTAGGAGCGCGAGCGCTGCGGCGACAGGGGCCGCGGCGCCGCGACGCCCGGGGCGGGCCACTAAAACTCCGTGAACTCGCGGAATTCGCTGAAGCGCCGATCGATCTCCTGGCGTGTGAGCGTACGGAAGCGGTCGACCCCGAAGCGCTCGCAGCAGAAGCTTCCCATCACGGAGCCGTAAATGACGGCCCGCGCGAGTTCTCTGCGGTCAATGGATGCCTTGTCCGGCGCGATGCCCTGGCTGGCGAGATAACCGGTGAACCCGCCGGCGAAGCAGTCGCCGGCGCCGGTTGGATCGAACACGTTGTCGAGAAGATAACCCGGGGCAACGAAGTGAGAATCCCGGCGGAAAAGCATGGCTCCGTATTCGCCGCGCTTGATGACGAGGGTTTCCGGACCCATGTCGAGGATGGCGTCGGCGGCTTTGCGGAGATTGTAGTGGCCGGAGAGTTCGCGCGCTTCGCTGTCGTTGATCAGCAGGAAGTGCCACTCGCGGATGGTTTCGAGCAGTTCGTCGCGATAGTCCTTGATCCAGTAATTCATCGTGTCGCCGCCGACGA
>DAIDIH010000219.1 GCA_027459465.1 Bryobacterales bacterium
GAAATTCTCGTCGTCGACCGCGGCTCGCACGACGGCAGCGCCGAACTCGATTCCGAGTTTCCCGCCGCCACCTTCCTCCGCATGCCGCGCAACTTCGGCCGCACCAAGGCGTGGAACATCGGCGTGCGCACCGCCGCCGGCGAACTGCTGCTGCTTCTTTCTCCGCTCGCCGAGGTGCAGCCCGACACCGTTGCGCGCCTGGCAGCCCGGCTTGAATCCGATGACTCCGCCGCCGCAGTGAGCCCGCGCATCGCCACACCCGCCGGCGAACCCGCTACCCGCAGCTACCCTCTGCCCACCACCGCGCTGCTGTACCAGGCCTGGAAAAACGGAATCGAGATTCCCACCCTGGCTCTGCCGGAAGCCGAAGGAACGCTGGCCTGGACACCGTTCGAGGCTCTCATGGTCCGCAAGTATTTCGTGCGCGGCATCAACTTCTTCGACGAGCGCTACGGCGACTCGCTCGCCGACGCCGAGTTGAGCTTTCAGATCCGCCGCGCCGGCAGGAAGATCGTTTATCTGCCCGAAGTCCGCGTCGTGCTGCATCAGCGGCCCCAGATCGTGGCGCCGCCCGCGGTCCGCGCCATTATCTCGGCGGATTTTCTTTCCGGCGTCGCCACCTTCGCCGCCAAACGCAGCGGCTTCTTCGCCGGAATTGCATACCGCCTCCGCGCCGCCGGCGCGTGCCTGGGCGCCGTGCTCACGTTCCGCGACTCCGGCTACAACTTGAAACTGTTCTTCGCGGTCGTCTCCGGCCAGAAAATCGACGGGTTTCAATCCGTAGCGTTGTGAGGAACCTGCGGCGGCTATAGTAGTGACTGATGTTGGCTCTCCGGCGCGCTGGCGCTCTGCTCGGTTTTTCTCTTTTCACTCTCACGCTCGCAGCGCCGCCGGCCCGGAAACCTGCTCCGAAGCGCCCCGCGGCGCGATCCGCCGTGGCCCAGCGTTGGCTTCGCTCGCTCAGCCTGCAGGACCGCGTCGCGCAGCTCGTCATCGTGCCTTGCTACGGCGAGGCCGTCAACACCCGCTCGCGCGTCTATCGCAAATATGTCCATGAAGTGCGCGACCTCCACATCGGCGGCGTAATCGTCCTCGGCCACGTGCGGCACGGCCTGGTCGAAAACGCCGAACCCTACGCGATGGCCGCGTTTTTGAACCGCCTGCAGAAACTCGCGCGCATCCCGCTGCTGGCCGGCGCGGACTTCGAGCACGGCGCGGCGATGCGCGTGAAATCCGCCACGCCGTGGCCGCAGAACATGGCCTTCGCCGCCGCGGGCGACGTCGACGCCGCGCGGGAAGAAGGCGCCGCCACCGCGCGCGAAGCCCGCGCCCTCGGCATCCAATGGATCTTCGCGCCCGTCGCCGACGTCAACAGCAACCCTCTCAACCCCATCATCAACATCCGCTCCTACGGCGAGAACCCCGATCAGGTCAGCCGCTTCGTCACCGCCTTCATCGAAGGCGCGCACTCGGACCCGCATAACCGGGTCCTCATCGCGGCAAAGCATTTCCCCGGCCACGGCAACACGAGCGAAGACAGCCACATGGGCCTGGCGCGCAACGACGAAACCCGCGAACAACTGGAAACCATCGACCTGCCTCCGTTCCGCGCCGCCATCGCCGCCGGCGCCGACGCCATCATGACCGCGCACATGGCCGTCCCGGCGATCGAAACGCAGAACATCCCCTCCACCGTCTCCTCCGCCGTGCTCACCGGCCTGCTGCGCGACGAGTTGAAATTCAAAGGCATCGTCGTCACCGACGCTCTCGACATGCAGGGCATCACCAATCTCTACAGCCAGGGCGAAGCGGCGGTGCGCGCGCTCGAAGCGGGCGCGGACGTCCTTCTCATGCCGAAGTCGCCCGAACAGGCGATCCGCGGCGTGGTGGCGGCGGTGAAAAGCGGGCGCATCTCGCGCAAACGTCTCGACGCGAGCGTGCTGCGGATTCTCGAGGCCAAGGCGCGCGTTGGTCTGGCGCGCTCGCGCACGGTCAACCTCGATAACATCGCCGACGTGTTGAACGCTCCCGAAGACGACGAACGCGCGCTGAAGGTGGCCGAAAAGGCGGTGACGCTCGTGAAGAACGACGGCAATCTCCTGCCTCTGCGCAAGGACCAGAATGCGTGCCTCACGGTCCTCGCCGAGGGCCGCCGGGGACAGGAAGGGCCGCATCTCATCGACGAATTCAAATCCCGCTTCCCGGGCATCAAAACACAGTTATTGGATCCAACCATGTCCGACGCGGACCTCGAGCAGGCCGCCGCGGCGGTGAACGGCTGCCGGGTCAACGTCGTCGCCGCCTACGTCACCATCGCCGAATACCGCGGCAACACCGCCCTCGCCGGCGGATTCCCGGCGTTGCTGAATCGGCTTGTGTCGGCGCAGGCGCCCGTCGTCCTCGTCTCCCTCGGCAGTCCCTATCTGGGCGGCGCGTTTCCCCAAGTGAAGGCCTACGTCGCCTCCTACAGCACCGTGCCGGTGACCGAAACCGCCGTGGCCGAAGCGCTCGCCGGCGAGATCGGCTTCGCGGGCAAGCTTCCCGTCACCATCCCCGGGCTGGCGAAATACGGAGATGGAATTACGCTCGAAGCCGCCAACGCGGCATCGAAAGAGAGTCGAAAGGAACAACAATGATCTCGATTACCTGGCTGGGGCACAGCTCGATGGAGATCGAGCTTCTCTACAAGGAAGTGCTCGTTTTCGATCCCTGGATCGAAGGAAATCCGAAATACCCGAAGGACCACAAGTTCTCCCGCGTGGACACGATTCTGGTCAGCCACGGACACTTCGATCACATTCACGACGTGCTGCCGCTGGCCAAGGCGCATCAGCCGAAAATCGTCGGGATTTACGAGACGTGCACGTGGCTCGAATCGAAAGGCGCAACGAACTGCGCACCGATGAATAAGGGCGGCACGCAGCAGGTCGGCTCCGTCGCCGTAACGATGACCCACGCCGTGCATAGCTGCGGCATCCAGGACGAAGGCAAAATCCTCTACGGCGGCGAGGCGGCCGGCTACGTCCTCCACCTGCCCGACGGCCGCCGCGTCTACTTCGCCGGCGACACGAACGTGTTCTCCGACATGGCTCTCATCAAGGAACTCTACGCGCCGGAACTGGCCTTCCTGCCCATCGGGGATCATTTCACCATGGGTCCGCGCGAGGCTGCGCTGGCGGTGCGTCTGCTCGGCGTCAAGACCGTCGTGCCGATGCACTTCGGCACGTTCCCCCTGCTCGGCGGAACACCCGGCGCCCTCGGCAAACTGCTCGAAGGCACGGGAGTGAACCTGCACCCCCTCGAACCGGGCGTCGCCTGGCAGTGGTAGGACGACGGAACGAATGTTTCGCTGGTTCTTAGATAAACCCCTGAGCGTCGGCAGCGACGCCCCGGATTTCCGCCTGCCGACCGGCGCCGGCGATGTGGTGAGCCTCGCCTCGCTCCGCGGCCAAAACGTGGTGCTCGTCTTCTACCCCGGCGACGACACCACCGTGTGCCGGCAACAGCTCTGCGAATTCCGCGACAACTGGGCGCTGGCTCGGGAGAAGAACACACTCGTCTTCGGCGTGAACCCGCAGAACGCCGCCAGCCACGAAAAATTCCGGGCCAACCGCAGCCTGCCGTTTCCCCTGCTGGTGGATGAAGGCGGCAACCTCGCGCGCGCCTATCACGCCGGCGGGCGCATCGTCCGGCGAACCGTCTATCTCATCGGGAAAAGCGGCAAGATCCGTTTCGCCCGGCGCGGCGTGCCCTCGCCCGAAGAGGTGCTCGCCACGGCCGAGTAAGCGCTCAGAGCACTTCGAATATCAGGCACTTCAGATACAGAGTCTCGGGCACCGTGAGCAGAATCGGGTGATCCAGGCTCTGCGTCCGCCGGGCGAGCACACGCAGCGTCCGCCCGGCGTCGAGCGAAGCCGAGGCAAGCGTTTCGAGCAGATCCGCTTCGCTCACATGATGCGAGCAGGAACAGGTCACCAGAACGCCGCCGCGTTCGAGAAGCTTCAGCGCGCGGAGGTTGATCTCCTTGTAGCCGCGCAATGCGCCCGCCACCGCTTTCCGCGATTTCGCGAACGCCGGAGGATCCAGCACGATCATCGAAAACCGCCGGTGCGCGCCCGCGTAGGAGTTGAGCAGATCGAGAGCGTCCGCCTGCCGGAATTCGACGTTCGAGATGCCGTTGGCTTCCGCGTTCCGGCGCGCCAGTGCGAGGCTCGCTTCCGAACTGTCTACCGCCTCGACCGTTTCGGCGTGCCTGGCCAGGTGCAGCGCAAAGCCGCCCGAGCACGTGAAACAATCGAGCGCCCGCACATTTTCCCCGCGCGGCGCAAACGATGCAGCCGCCAGGTAGTTCTCCCGTTGATCGAGGAAAATGCCCGTCTTCTGGCCCCGCCGCGGATCCAGCCGCCAGCTCAGGCCGTTCATCGAAACCGTGACCTCCTCCGGCACAACGCCGGAGACAACCTCGGACGTAAGCGGAAGCGACTCGTGCTTCCGCACGGCATTGTCGTTGCGGGCCAAAATTCCCGCCGGCGCGAAAAGCTCTTCGAGCACCGGGACGATCTCCGCCTGCGCCCGGTCCATGCCCTGATCGAGTGCCTGCAGCACGAAATACGGACCGTACTTGTCAACAACAAGCCCGGGCAGCAGGTCGCCTTCGCCATGCACCAGCCGGTAGGCCTCGCTGCCGCTGACATAGCGTTGCCGGTAACTCCCCGCGGCGGCGAGGCGCTGACGAAAGAACTCGCGCCCGATCGGCTCGACGCGGCGCGCCAGCAGCCGCAGACGAATCTCGCTCGAGGAACTGAAGTGCGCAACGCCGAGATGCCGCCCGCGCGGGTCGGCAACAACGACCCCATCGCCCGGCCCGGCCCCGCCCGCGTCCGTGACGTCGGAGGCAAACACCCAGACATGGCCCGAGGCGAGGCGGTCCGCCCCCTTGCGGCTGACGCGGACTGTGTTCACTTTCCCGTGGGACTCCAGGCGCGGAGCCGGGCGATGCGGTCCTCCGTCGCCGGATGGGTCGAGAACAAACGCATCATCGCTTCCCCGGAAAACGGCTTCACGATGAACAGGTGCGCGGTGGCCGGCGTGACGCTTCCCATCGGAATGCGCCGCGAGTAGGTTTCCAGCTTGCCCAGCGCCGAGATCAGTTCCTCCGGGTCCCGCGTCACCTGGGCCGACGTCGCATCGGCGGCGTACTCGCGCGTCCGCGAGATCGCCATCTGGATCAGCAGCGCCGCCACCGGCGCCAGAATCATCATGATCAGCGCGCCCCAGCCCCCGCCGCGCTCGTCGTCGTCGCTGCGCGGGCCGAACCAGAACGCCATCCGGGCCAGAAACGTAATCGCGGTCGCCAAGGTGGCCGCCACCGAACTGCTCAGAATGTCGCGGTTGATGACGTGGCCCAGCTCATGCGCCAGCACGCCCTCCAGTTCCCGGTCGGTCATCAGTCCCAAAATCCCCGCGGTCACGGCAACCGAAGCGTGGCGCGGATCGCGCCCGGTCGCGAAGGCGTTGGGCGCCTGCTCCGGAATCAGCCACAGCTTGGGCATCGGCAGGTTCATCCGCTGGGCGAGCCCTTGGACAATCGGCGCCAGCCGGGCGTAAAGCTCCGGGTTCTCCTCCGGCGTCAGCGGCTGCGCGCCGTAAGTCGCCAGCGCGATCTTGTCGGAAAAAAAGTAACCGGCGAAGTTCATCACCACGGCGATCACAAGAGCCATGTATAAGCCGTTGCGTCCACCCGCCAGCTCGCCCCCCGCCAGCAATAGACCGCTCATCAGAGCCAACAGGAATGTCGTTTTCAGCGTGTTCATGACAAAAAAGGGATGCCGAAGCATCCCAGCCTCAAACTTAAGAGTAGCCGTTGTGAGATCCGGCCGGGGTGGTAGCCGCTTTCCACGGCGCAACCGGCATGGCCGCAGCCCACGGTCCACCCCCCAGCCGGGATCCGTGAGCCGGCGCGGCCGTACTCTCGCGGCCACCATTACCGCCGCTCACGGAAACGAAGCTCTCAGTGCTCCGCTTTCTTAGTTATTCGTCACCTTCACCTGGATGGTCCGCGGCTTGGCGATCTCCTTCTTCGGCAGCGTCACTGTCAGAACGCCGTCCTTGTAATCCGCCGCGACCTTGTCCGGGTCCACCGTCTCCGGCAGCGTGAAGAAACGGCTGAATGCACCGTAGCCGCGCTCCACCCGGTAGTAACCGTTCTTGCTCTCGTCGGTGAACTTCCGCTCGCCCTTCAGCGCGAGCGTGCCGTTCTCCATGCGGACTTCAATGGCGTTCTTGTCTACACCGGGAATGTCCGCCTTGAAGACCAGATCGTTCTCGGTCTCGTAGATGTCGACAGCCGGAGCCCAGGGCCGGGCGGCGCCGCCGCCATCCGCGAAAAGCCGGTTGACCGTGTCCTGCAGGAGCCGGAGCCCGGAAGGGAACTCCTCGGTTTCGGCGAATGGGTTGTATTTCACGATGGGCATGGTATTGGTTTAACCTCCGTCAGAAGCTTACTACAACAACAGTATGATATATGAGCGATAGACTGTCAAGTAATCTTCGTATAACATTTTTCACTATG
>DAIDIH010000220.1 GCA_027459465.1 Bryobacterales bacterium
CTCCGGCGGAAGATTCTGCCCGAGGACCACTTCCAGGCGCTCGGCGGCCAACTTGCTCGACGCAGCCAGAAATGCCGCCAGTGTCAGACCGACGCCGGCAATGGTCGCGATCAGGAGCCGGAATGAGGAACCCCGCCGCGCCGGCGCCGGAAGAATCCGCCCGCGTAACCGGTACCAGGGAACCAGAACCAGCGCCATCGCCGGGCCTACAAGCATCATCGAGCCCAGAAACGAGCCGAACATCCAACCCAGCCACGTCATGAACGTATCGTGCGGCCCTAACCGGTTCACCTCGCTCCAGATCACGGACCCGCTTGCAGGGATAAAGGCGCAGAGCGCGGCAGCCGCCGCAAACCAGCCCCACGACCGCCTCGACCGAAAATCGACCGGAAGAGCGAACGCACGGTACACCACCGCCAACGCGCCGACGGCTAGAGGGTCAACCAGGCTGATGGAAAGGGAAGCCGTCCGCGGAACACCCTCGCGCAGCAGCCCCAGCAGGGAAGCCAGAAACGCCGCCGGCAGCGCCCAACCCGGGCCAAGCAGCAGCATCAGCGCCTGGCTTATCAGGTTCGGCGCATAGATGGACAACCTGAGGTGCCGCCCGATCGGGTTAAGAATGACCGTCGGAGTCGCATCAATGTGGCGGGAAGCGATGCAGACGAGGCAGGCCGCGACCCAGGCTGCGACCAGCAGGTACGCCCGGAAGTCCCTCCAGCCGTACCGTCGCAGCGCGTAACTCACCGGCACAGGCTGCCACAGCATGGCTCGCCCCTTTTCCTCCGCTGGCGGGTTTGGTTGTGCGATACGCGGCAAGGTTTCCCCTTATAAGGTATCGACCGATGGGGGGAATTTCTCCAGCGCCCCGGGCTAAGGCTTTCGAATCCAGTGAATTGACTGTGCCGGGGACTGCTCGCACGCCATGGATTGCGTCACGCCGCTAGCCAGCGTCGAGCAGGCGTCGGAAGTGGCGGCCCGAATGACGTATTCCTCGGTCGCCCCTGCCGCCGTCCGGCATTGCGTCGTCCCATTGAACGTGACGCACACCTCGGCCTTGTACTTGGCCAGATTCATACTCGAGAAAACCAGCAGGCTTAGAAGTCCCGCGGCGACAATCACGCCGAGAATCAAAGCCTTGGTCTTGCCGCTCATCCGGCCTCCTGGGTGAGAAACAGGCTTCCCATCTTGCGGAACTTCTGGTACCGGTCCTCGACGAGCGAGCGGGCGTCCATCGGCCGGAGCGCATCGAGCGCGCCCCGCAGAGTCTGCTGAATCGCCGACGCGGTCGCATCGTGATCGAGCTGCGCGCCTCCCGCCGGCTCGGGAATCACACCGTCGATCAGCGCAAGTCCGAGCAGATCCTGCGCCGTCAACCGCAGAGCCGACGCCGCTCGTGCCGCCTCGCCTGAATCCCGGTAGATGATTGCGGCGCAGCTTTCCGGGGTGATCACACTGTAGTAGGCGTTCTCGAGCATGTAAATGCGGTTCGCCACGCCCAGACCCAGCGCCCCGCCGCTTCCGCCTTCCCCGATCACGACCGCGACCACCGGCACTTCAAGCCGCGACATCTCGCGCAGGTTTACGGCAATCGCCTCCGCCTGCCCGCGCTCCTCGGCGTCGATGCCCGGGTAAGCGCCCGGCGTGTCCAGGAAGGTAATGATCGGACGTGAGAACTTTTCCGCTAACCGCATGATCCGCATGGCTTTGCGGTATCCTTCCGGCTTCGGCATGCCGAAGTTCCGGTGCAGCTTCTGCTTGGTGTCGCGTCCTTTTTGCTGGGCGATCACCGCCACCGGGCGGTCGTCGAACTTCGCGAGGCCGGCCACGATCGCCGCGTCATCGGCAAAAGCCCGGTCGCCGTGCAATTCCACGAATCCAGTGAAGATCCGCTGGATATAGTCGAGTGCATGAGGCCGCTTGGGATGCCGGGCAAGCTGCACTCGCTCCCAGGCAGGGTTCGACGGCGCGGTCTGGGTAGGTTGGGGCTGTTCGTCGGGCATTGTAGGGTCCGGCCTTAGTTGGCCAGGACTTCCACGGAATCCGGTCCGCAGATTCTCTCCACCTCGGCCCGGAATTCCTTATCCGGTCGCACCTTGGCGGCAACATCCAGGATAACGGAAAAATCGCGCGACTTCTCCAAACGCAGACGCACGTTCGCCTCCCCCCGCTTCCGATCGAACAGGCGCGACAGCTCCTCCGCCCGGGCCGAGGCATCCCCATTCGGCCCCAGGCCGACCCGAATCGAGATCAGCGAAGGGAGGTTCACCCGGGCATTCTCGATTGGCACCAGGCTCTGGATCGACACCTTCGGCGCCGCGTTCTCTTCCGGCAGAATCAGGCCGCGCACCAGCATCGGCTTATCCTCGACCAGCGCACTCTGTACGGCATCGAGCTGCGCCGCGAACGCCATCCCTTCCAGGCTGCCCTTGCGATCCTCGATCGTCATCGAAGCCCACAACTTGCCTTCCTTATTCCGCCGCTTCTGGATTCCGGTAAGCACCGCGCAGATTGCCACGTCGGTCCCTCGAGGCAGATCCTCCAACCCTTCCGTCGAGTGGGTGGCCAACTCCGCGATCTTGTCTTCGAACTCATCGAGCGGGTGACCGGTGACATAAATGCCCAGCAGTTCCTTCTCGCCCGACAGCTTCTCCGGCTTCGACCAGTCGGGCGCCTCCGGCAGCGGCGCCTCGGCTGGCGCATCGTCTCCGCCAAAATCGCCGAACAGACCCGCCTGCCCGCTTTCCCGGTCCTTCCACGCCCGCTGGCCGGTCTCCATCGCCGCTTCCACCGCCGCGAACAACTGCGCCCGGTTCCCAACGAGTGAATCCATTGCGCCGGCGCGGATCAGGCTCTCGATCATCCGCCGATTGACGCTCGAAAGATTCACGCGCTCGCAGAAATCGTAGAGCGTGCGGAACCCGCCGCCCGACGCGCGGGCCGCTTCCACCGACTCGATCGCCGATCCACCCACATTCTTAATCGCGCCCAGCCCGAACCGGATGCCGGACTCGCTCGGCGTGAAGTTCTTACCTGAAACGTTGATATCAGGCGGAAGCACCGCGATGCCCATGTCGCGGCACTCGTTGATGTATTTCACTACCTTGGTTGTGTTGCCCGTTTCCGACGTCAGCAGCGCCGCCATGAACTCCTGCGGGTAATGCGCCTTCAGGTAGGCCGTGACGTAAGCCAGATACGCGTAGGCCATCGAGTGCGACTTGTTGAAGCCGTAGCCGGCGAACTGCTCCATCAGGTCGAACGTCTTGGCGGCCTTCTTTTCGTTGAAGCCCCGCTCTCTCGCTCCGTTCAGGAACCGCTCGCGCTGCTTGGCCATCTCCGCGGCGTTCTTCTTGCCCATCGCCCGGCGCAGCAGGTCCGCTTCGCCGAGGGAATAGCCTGCCAGGCGGTTGGCCACCTGCATCACCTGCTCCTGGTAGACCATGATTCCGTAGGTCTCTTCGAGAATCTCGCGGAGCACCGGGAAATCGTAGGCCACCTGCTTGCGGCCGTGCTTGCGGTCGATGAAGTCGTCCACCACGCCGCCCTGGATCGGGCCGGGGCGGTAAAGGGCGTTCAGCGCGCACAGGTCCTCGATGCGCGTCGGCTGATACTTGCGGAGGATATCGCGCATGCCCGCGGATTCGAACTGGAACACGCCGCTGGTAAAGCCGCGCGAGAAGATCTGGTAGGTCTTTTCGTCGTCGAGAGGCAGATCGTCAATCGAAATCCGCAGTTTTGTCCGCGCCTCGATCATTTCGAGCGCGTCATAGACGATGTCGAGCGTCGTCAGGCCGAGGAAGTCCATCTTGAGAAGCGCCAGCTTCTCGAGCCCCGACATGTCGTACTGCGTAACAATTTCGTCTTTGTTCGTTTTATAGAGCGGAACGAGCTCGCGCAGCGGCACGGGACTGATGACGACGCCCGCGGCGTGCATGCCCGCGTTCCGCGCCATCCCCTCGATGCGCAGGCTGACGTCGAGCACTTCCTTCACCCGCGGGTCCTTCCGCGCCGCCTCGTCAAAGCCGGGCTCCTGCGCGATCGCGTCTTTCAGCTTGATGTTGAGTTGGTTCGGCACCAACTTCGTGACCCGGTCCACCTCGCCGAAGGTCATGTCGAGCGCCCGGCCCACATCCTTGATCGCCGCCCGCGCCGCAAGCGAGCCGAACGTGATGATCTGCGCCACCTGCTCGCGGCCGTACTTCTCGGTGACGTACTGAATCACCTCGCCCCGCCGCCTCGTGTGGAAGTCCACGTCGATATCGGGCATCGACACGCGTTCGGGGTTCAGGAACCGCTCGAACAGCAGCCCGTACTGCAGCGGATCGACGTCGGTGATGCCCATCGCGTAGCTGACCAGGCTGCCCGCCGCCGAACCGCGTCCCGGTCCGACCGGAATTCCGCTCGATTTTGCGAACCGGATGAAATCCCAGACGATGAGAAAGTAGCCAGGGAACTTCATCTGGCGGATGATCCCGATTTCGCGGTCGAGTCTCTCGGAGTATTCGGCGACGTCGTGCTTCAGCAGGCCGGCTTTCTGCATGGCCTCGAGTTTCGGCCGCCGCGCCTCGAACCCCTGCCGTACGACGTATTCGAAATACGTGTCGGTCGAGTGGCCCTCCGGCACGTCGAAGCGCGGGAACGGCTCATTCACTTTTTCAAGCGACACCTGGCAGCGCTGCGCGATCTCCCAAGTGCGGTTGAGAGCGTCCTCCACCTCGCCGAACAGCGTCATCATCTCGTCGCGGCTCTTGAGATAGAAGTCCGGCCGGTCGAAGCGCATCCGGTTGGTGTCCGACATCGTCTTGCCGGTCTGGATGCAGAGCAGGATCTCGTGCGCCCGCGCGTCGTCGCGTTCGAGATAATGCGCGTCGTTGGTGGCGACAAGCGGCAGGCCGGTGTCCGACGCCAGGCGGTAGATCAGCGGCAGCACCGCGCGGTCCTTGTCGAGCCCGTGGTCCTGGAGTTCGAGGAAGAAATTCTCCCGCCCGAACAGGTCGGCGTATTCGTAGGCCAGACGCTTGGCTTCTTCGTAGCGGTCCGCCAGCAGCGTCTCGTTAATATCGCCGCGCAGGCAGGCCGACAGCGCGATGAGCCCTTCGCTGTGCTGCGCGAGCAGATCCTTGTCGATCCGCGGCTTGTAGTAGAAGCCTTCGAGGAACCCGGTCGAGACCAGCTTGATGAGGTTGCGGTAGCCCGTCTGGTTCTCGCACAGCAGCACCAGATGGTTGTACCGGTCCGTGTCCGACCGCACCTTGTGGCCCTGCTGGGAGACGTAGACCTCGCAGCCGATCACTGGGTGCACGCCGTTGGCCTTGGCGGCGTTATAGAACTCCACCGCGCCGAACAGATTGCCGTGGTCGGTCATCGCGACCGACGGCATGTCTATCTTTTTCACGACGGACATGAGCTTGTTGATCTCGCACGCCCCGTCGAGCAGCGAGTAATCCGTGTGGCAATGGAGATGAACGAAAGGTGGAGCCGAAGCACTCATGAGCAAATGCGGGGGAGGACTGAGAACAGTGTAGCGCGGGCGGGCCCGGCCGACCATGTTGGGCTTGCCGGATGTAGCACACGGCGACATTGCCGGCGGGAAAGGGCCCGCGGGACGCACCGGTTGGGCGCCGAGCCGGTTTCCGCAAAAACCACGGATTGGGTGTCTAATCGCACCATTGGCGGCGGCTCCGTCGGGGCCAGCCGAACTCGGTTTCTGTGCCCCACCAGTCACTTCGAATCGACGACGATGAAGTCCGCTGATTCCGGCGGCGCCTCGCACTCGAGACTGAGCGGTGCCCCATACCGGTTTCGCGGGGCACGGACGTACGTCACGTCCTTGGACGTCGGTTGCTGGTCAAGCACTATCCACCATTCGTCGGCTGGCATTCGTCCGGGGAAGTAATCGTATTCCAAGACTTGGCCGATGGCTTCGCGAACGAATTGGGTCGCTTAAAAGGTCACAAGAACTCGACCGATTGGGTCAAATGAAAATGTAACCCTGAGAAGCATGGGGCATGACACCAATGAGGAGTGGACAAGCACACGCTACCCTGGGGCTTGTCATTGCTGTTGGCGATGAAGATGTTCCTTGCCGGATTATCTGTGCAGCCACTGTGGCGCTGCCGGGCCCCGGCGGAGGTCCGTACCGCCGCGAAACTCCTACGCGGGAACCGGCTCTGTAGGGTGGTACCGCCGAATCCGGATTTTCCGCTCGCGTTTGCGCGTCTGCGCAATGTCGTAGGACGCCTGCATGCGCATGAGCGTGTCCATCTTTACGCCGAACGCTTTCTCAATGCGAAGCGCCATGTCGCCGGATAGACCGGCCCTTCCGCTGAGCAGACTGGAAAGGGCAGGACGGGAAACATGAAGCACGCCGGCGGCAGCGGTTACCGACAGACCTGCCGGCTCGATAATCTCCGTCCGAATAAAATCGCCTGGATGGGGCGGGTTCTTCATGGGCATGGCACGTCGGCTCCTTCTGTCCTAGTGATAGTCTTCCAAGTTCAGGTCGCAGATTTCGTTCTCCGCCGTGTCGACGCGGAACGTCAACCGCCGGTTGCGGGTTACGCTGAGGCTCCACGTGCCCTTCCGGTCGCCGGTCAGCGTATGGACGTTCCAGGCCGCCAGAGCACGCAGTTCGTCCGGGTTCTCCATGTCGTCGAGATACGCCAGCATCTTCCGTAGCTTTTCCACGGTGTCGGGTGGCACACCCTTGGCCTTGTCTGCTTCATAGAGCCGCTCGAGGCCTTTATGGGCGAAGCTCCGTATCTTCATCGAGCAACCGTAATCTGTAGCTTAACACTTGTCAACGGGCGCATGGACCTAACGGCGCCCGGCTTACACCCACAACACCGGCTGGCGAATGAAGAAATTCCGCACCGCCTCTTCGACGCTCGAATCCGCCGGCAGCTTCCGCCAGAGTTGTAAGTACGCTTCGTCGTCAAACTCGAAGCCGGCAAACAGCAGGCTCGCTTGCCGCATCGGCCACACGTTGAAATACATCACGTCCGGCGGGCGAGTCCACTTGCTCTTGTCCGCCAGGAAGGGATAGAGATGCTTGACGCCGCGCCGGATCGAACGCCCATCCGGCAGCTCGAACCGCCACAGGTTATCGAGCGGCGTCGCGAGCACCTGGCACAGCGTGGCCATCGCCTCGAGGTTGAAGATCGAGTAGCCGTAGGGCTTGGTTCGCCGCAACTCGAGTGGAAAGCTTCCATCGGACGCCATTTGACGCGGCAGCAGGATGGTCTTGTACCGTGCCGCGCAATCGTCCGCCGCGGCGCGGTTGCCGCAGAACACCGCAAACGCGCCC
The DNA here is from genome assembly GCA_027459465.1 of Bryobacterales bacterium. GTDB lineage: Bacteria > Acidobacteriota > Terriglobia > Bryobacterales > Bryobacteraceae > JAJYKC01. Next base: position 7,304 of record DAIDIH010000220.1, read on the forward strand.
GTCTGCATCGCCCAGCAGGTGGCGTGGTTGTTCTTTGCATCGCGCTCGGCGTGCCCATAAGGATGCCTCGTCAGCCACGTGACGTATTCGCCGAACCACGCGCGCACTCCCGCCATCTCCGCCTCGCTGAGTGCGCCCGAGTCTTCGATCGCCAGCGCACCCCGCGTCACTTCGACCAGATGGATCGTGTCGATGATGCCTGTTCCGCGCCCGGTCACGCGCCCGTGAATCGCCTGCGCATACTGCAGGTTCGGGTTCATGCGCGTCGCGGGGTCGAGAAACCAGGCGCGCAAGTGCGCGGCGGCATGCGCGGCGTAGCGCTTATCCCCGCTGATTTTCCAGGCGGCGGCGAGCGCCGGCATCTGGACGCTGAACCGAAGCAGCGCGCGCCGGTGCCCGTCGAAGTTGTCCGGGTTCGACATGCCGTCGCGCTGGATGTAAGGCCCGCCGGGATTCTTCGGGTCCGGCCACCAGTAGTCGCCTTCGGAGAAATAATCGTGCGGCCCGCCGGCGCTGCGCGGGGAAGACGTTGCGGTCACGGTCTCCGGCTTCCCGGTAAGAAACGTTTCCGCCTGGCGCAGCACCCGCCCGCGATCGAACGCCGCCACGTCGAAGGCGTGCTCGCCGCGCTTGACAATCAGCACGCGTCCCGAGCGCGGCGGAAGATCCGCAAGCGCCGTCGTCCCGCGCTCGCGGATGCCCAGCGCCTCGCCGCTCCAGTAGTCGCTCACCCGGCTTCGTGTTTCGAGCCTGACTCTCGCCGCTTCCGGCGCATCGTGCGGGTTCAGCAGGCACACCGCGCGCGCACCGTCGAGCGGAATCTCACCGGTTGCCGCGTCCAGCCTCCGGAACTTCGCCGCCGCGCCCGCCGGGGGCAGCAGTTTTCCTAACATCGCCAGACGCGGCGCCGGCAACTTGGTCAGGTCATCGCCCGAAAGCATCAGCCCGCCGCTGGCCAGCGCCGATGTTGCATGAAAGCGGATTTCGTCGTCGCTGAGGTTGCCGGTAAGGACGATCGCGTCCGGATCGTTCCACCACAGCCGCCCGTTCTGCCAGTTCCGCGCCAGCGTCTCACGCGCGCAGTCGCGGATCCGCTCCCATTTCCGCCCGATATCGTTCGAGGCGCGCGAGCCGTCGATCACCCCGAACGACCCCCACACCGGATGATTACAGCCCAGCAGAAACGCATCGCCCGCCCCGCGCCGCACCGCTTCCATGCCGCGCCGGTACGCCTCGATGCGTGTCGCGCGCGGATCAAAATGATGCCCGCCGTGCATCGCGCCCCAGAAATTCGCGTCGAGCTTGAAGTACGTGCAGCCCCATTCGTTGCGCATGGTTCGGAATAGCGTCTCGAAATGCTGCTGAACTTCGGGGTTGGTTCCATCGAGCGCGTACCAGGGCCCGCGCCGCCATCCCCCGAACGTCACCCGATTCGACGGCAGCGGCTTACCGTCCTCATCGCGCACGAACCAGTCCGGATGCTCGCCGAACACACGCGAGCCTGCTTCGGCGATGAACGGCGCCACCCAGATCGCCGGTTCGAACCCCCGCGCGCGGATTTGCGAAAGCAATTCGCGCACCCCGCCGCCGAACGCCGCGCCCGCTTCGAGCCAATCCCCCATCGCCGCCTGATAGCCGTCGTCAAGTTGCACGTAGCGCAGCGCGGGCATCTGCTTTGCGATCGCGTCCAGATTCGCAAGCACATCCGCCGCCGTCACGCGCGGGCCGAAGCAATACCACGAGCACCAACCCGCCGGCGGACGTCGAGGCAACTTCACCGGATGCTGCTCCACGATGCGCGCTGCCAGGCCATCGAGCAGCGCATCCCGATCCGGGCCTTGCGCGAAGACGAATTCTTCGAGCCTCCAACTCTCGTCCGGTTTCAGTTCCAAGCCTTCGCCGTCAATCGTCACATCGATGCGATTCGGGAAAACCGCGAAACGGCCCGAGAACCGGTGGCAGGAGGAAAACGCCAGCATAGTGCAAGGCTCGCCCGGAGGCTCGAGCATCATCAATCCGGTCACCTCGATCGCCCCGGCCGGCTGCGGAATCCGATAGTGCCGCGCCTCGGACATACCGAGGTCTTCGGGTTTGCCCAGCGTTCCGGCGGTCTGTGAGAGCATCTGAAAGCTCTCGCCGTAGAGTCCGGTGTCCGCCGGCAAGGAATGTTCGAGCGAAAACAAGGTCACCTCGCCGGGGCGCACGCTCGACGCCCCCGCGTTGGTCAGCGTCGCATGGCACCTGCTTCCGCTCCACACTCGGTCGAGCCGCACGGAAGAGGGCAGGGCATTGCCTTCGGCGTCCGCCACGCGCCACGGCGCCGCGCGCAGACGCTCCGCCGAAAGTGCAGCCGGAGCCGTGCGGGCGAGGGGACCCAGCGCGAGCACCGAGCCGAGCCGAACACAAAAGTCGCGCCGGGAGGACGGTTTCATTCGCCCTTCAGACTAACAGCAGTTCCTCCGCGCGGCTAAGCCTCGCCGCATCGCTCAGGCTCGCCTGCGCCATCCTCGCGCTTCCGCCGCCGCGCCCGCCCAACTCCGTCAGCGCCTGCTTCACGCGTTCGCCCGCCGCGGGCCGCACGTCGTCGCTCACAGCCAAAAGCACCGCCGCCGGCGTCTCGCACAAAGCCAGATACAGCGCCCCGGGCCGGCTGGTGAACGCCGTCGCCTCGGCCCTCACTTCATCGTCAAGAGCCGCCGCGCGCACCACCTGCCGCTTCTTGCCGTCGTCGCCGGCCGGCGTTTCTTCCCAAGCCCGCAAACCTCGCGCCGCCGCCAACTCGCCCGCCAGTTTCCGCCGCGCCTTCTCGGCTTCCTCCAGCCGCCGCTTCAAGGCAAGCGCGCCTGCGGGAACATCGCGCGCCGGCGTAGCCAGCACCCGCGCAGCCTCCGACAACGTCGCGAAATCATCCCGCGCCGCTTTCAGAGCGCGATGGCCGCAGACAAATTCGATTCGCACGCGCCCGCGAATCTTCTCCTGCCTCCGCAGGAGCACGCAGCCGATCTCCGCCGTTGAGCGCACATGCGTGCCGCCGCAGGCGCTCCGGTCGACTCCGTCGATTTCGACAAGCCGGATCGTCCCCGTCCGCTCCGTCGCCTTGCGCAGGCCAAGATCTTCCGCCGCATCCCGGAACGCGACCCTCACCGGATGAGCTTCCATCACGCGCTCATTGGTTCGCCGCTCGACGCGCGCGGCGGCTTCGGCGTCGAGCGCCGGAATATCGAGTTCGATCGTCGAAACGGTATCGCCAAGATGGAAACTCACCGTGGCGGCGCCCAACACATCCACGAACGTGGCCGAGAGCAGATGCTGGCCGGTGTGCTGCTGCATGTGGTCGAAGCGGCGGGCCCAGTCGATCGCGCCTTCCACCTCCTCGCCCGCCGCGCCTGCCGCGCCTTCGACGATGTGCGCGATCCGTTCGCCTTCGTCGACGACGTCGACGACCTTTGCCCCGCCAAGCGTCCCTGTGTCGAAAGGCTGTCCGCCGGAACTCGGGTAAAACGCCGTCTGGTTCAAATACACGGCGCGGCCGTCCGGGCTCACTTCTTCAATGCGAGCCCGGAACTGGCGCCGGTAGCTGTCGTTGTAGTAGATCCGCTCGGTCAATTCACTGCGATATTAACCGTATTGCTGATCTGTCCGCCATTGACCAGGAAGATCCCCACCGAATCGCCCGTGGGGGAATTGACGGGAACCTGCACGTTGACCTGGTAGAGCCCGACGAAGCCCGGCGCCAGACCAACGAAGCTTGGCGTCGCGTTCACCGGACTGTTGAACGGATTCGTCGTCGTGAAAGTCACCACGGTCGGCAAAACTACGTTTGCCAGCGGAGTCGAGGGCGCGGCCGTGCCCGAGGCGACGATCGGCGACGTCGGACCAAGCCCGATCGCGTAGATGGTCAAAAAATCCACCCCGGCCTTCGCGGGATTCACCACCGGCAACCCCAGCGCCTTGCCCGCGGCCTGCGACACGGCGAAGCCCTTCTCGGTCGCGTTTTCAATGATGCCGTAGTTGCCGTAGCTGAACGGCAGGATCCGCGGCCGGTTCGCCGCCACCTCCACCGAAATCAGGTTACCCGGCTTGCTGTCGCGCACGATTTGCACGGTCGCCATGCCCGCCGGCACGTTCTCGGGCATCTGGAAGTCGATCTGCCCGTAGCTGGCAAAGTACAGCGGCGCGGCCACACCGTTCACCAGCACCTGCGTCGTCGAAGTGGTGCCCAAGGTGGTCGGCAGCGGCACGTTCGAGGCAAACACGGGACTTTCCGAGTAAAGGAACTGCGACCCGAACACCGCCATGATGTCGCCCGCCGCCACCGTCTCGCCGGGAATAAAGGTCGCATTGTTCACCGCGCCCCCGACGTTGGCCCACGCCGTCCCCGGCGCGATGACGTTGAAGTTCACCGGAATCGAAACCGTATTGGCGGCGTTCGAAGCGATGTCGACGGTTCCCGTGTACGTCCCGGCCGTCAGGTTCGTCGAATCCACGGTGACCGAAACCGTGTTGCCGTTTTGCGTCGCAGAAAGCCAGGTGCCGCTGTTGGCGGCCGTCGCCGTTGCTCCACTTACCGTCAGCGTCCCCTGGCCGCTGTTGGAAACCACCACGGGAATGGTCTGCTTGAAGGTGTTGGCGGGCACTTCGAAATTCAGCACCGCCGGACTCGGCGCCGCGATCGGCGACGTCGTAACATTCATCGTGACGTTCACCGTCGTGTTGTCGGGCGCGAAACTCGAACCGCTCAGCGTCGCCGTGCCTGTGTACGCATTCGCCGACATGTTCGATGCCGCGGTCACCTTGAGCTGGTACGGCACGTTGAATTTGAAGGTGCCCGAACCCTCGACCCCCACCGAAAGCCAACTCGCCGAACTTGTGACCGTCACCGGCGAAACGGTGGTGAACTGCGTTGTCGCGCTGCCGCCCGGAGCGACGTAGAAACTCAACTTGGAGGGGACCGCCGTGCCCACCTGCACCGTCACTGTGATCGTCTGCGGCGCGTCGATGGTTCCCGGAGACGTGACGGTCAATACTCCGGTGTAGGTGCCTGCCGTGAGCGTCGTGGTCGCTCCCGTAATACTGATCGCATAACAGGTTGGATATGCCGAGCAACTCGATGCCGCGCCGACGGTCGCCGTCAGCCACTTCACCGACGACGCCACACTTAGGCTCATCGCGCCGCTGCCGATATTGCCGGCCTCGACGACGATCGGTTGCCCACTGTTCAGATTCGCCCCCGCGGCGATCGTGTATGGCCCGAGTGCCGCTGATTGCAGACGAAGTTGCGGTGTCGCACTCGCTAGGCCCGCGGTTCCCAGCGCCAACGCCGCACACAAAATGATTCGGTCAAAACGCATGGTTTGAGTACACTCCTCTAGGGAACGGTTTCGTGGAATGGATTGCTGCCCCGCCTGGCGCCACCGTACGCAGGAATTTCTTCTCCCCTCCGGGCGAAGCGGGACCGGCCGGCAGAGCGGGCCTGTCTACCGGGAGAGTACAACTCTCGCACATTCTTTCTGCAGGTTGTGTGCCACACGCAAACCATTCTCCGCCGGAACCCACGCACGGAAATTCAGTTTCCTTCGGCCACAGGGTTGTGACACGGTGCACCAGTCGTCCGGCGAGGCCCCCCACCCAGCATAACAACGCCGAGGGGACGGCTACTGCGGCGAGGTCACGGTGAAATCGGCGCGCAGGAACTGCCAGTCCGGAAGTTCGTAGACGCGCAGCTTGGTCGGGATGTCCACCGTCACTTCCTTGATCTGATTCGGGCCAAGGCCGCTCACCTTTGCCGGGAAACTGAACAGCGGCGGGTCGTCGGGCTTGGAAGCCGTGGTGCGGATGTTCACCTGCAGCCCGACGTCGCCGGCGTCGGCATCGGAGTGATTCACCACGCCGAAAGTGATCGCCAGTTTGCCCGGCGCCGTTTCGGTGATCCGGAACCCGACCAACTCCAGAAATTTCGCCAGCGGGTTGTTCCTGTTCGTCGCGGTCACCAGAGCCGCGTTCGGCTTCATTTTCTGGGTATCGGTGGAAGACGAGGAGCAGCCGGTGAGCAGAACCGAAAAAAGCGCGAGACAAATGATGGGGCGCATCGACCTTTGGATTATACCCGTCCCGGTGGGTGCCGGGTTTACCGTGCCGCCGATGCTGCTCCGGGATGGCGCGGCCGGGCAGGCTGATGATAAATTAGGACAGCATGGACGCCGTGGGCGTGCGGCGCATGACGGGGCCTGACAGCGCACGTCCGGAACGGAGACGTCCTGCTCTCCATCGAGTCAAAGGTCCCCTCGTCGCCTTCTTTTTTTCTGGCTTCTGGCGGTCGCGCTACAGTTCGCGGGCGGCTGCTATCGCGCGGACTTTGACGGCTACCCGGATGAGCCGGCGCACTTCGTGACAGGGTTCATGGTGCGCGACCATCTGGTGTCCGGCCGCCTTCTTCACCCGATGGCCTATGCAGAGAACTACTAGCTGCACTACCTGAAAGTGGCCATCGGGCATTGGCCGCCCGGGTTCTACGTCGTGCAGGCAATCTGGATGCTATTGTTCGGTCCCAGTCGTGTTTCGATCCTGCTGCTGATGCCAGCGATCACCGCGGCGGTCGCGGCGGTCATGTTCCTCGCCGGCAGGCGCCTGGCCGGCCCCTGGTGGGCGGCGGGAGCGGCGGTCGTTTTCGTCTGCGTGCCGATGGTGCAAGCCAACACGGGAATGGTCATGGCCGAATCCTTGCTTGCTCTCAGCGGGCTGCTCGCGGCGTACTCGTTCGGCCGATACCTTGAAACGGGCGCCACCCGGCCGGCCCTGTGGTTTGGTGTATGGTCGCTAGCCACGATCCTCGTCAAGGGGAATGGCTGGTCGCTCGCCCTTCTGCCTCTGGTCGCGCTGGGGATCACCGGCCGGTGGCGGAAAATACGCGACTGGCGTTTGTGGGCGGCGGCGGCAATCGTTGCGCTTGCCCTTCCATGGCAGATCGCCACCATGGGCATGGTCGGGAACGGGTGGGAGGCGCCATGGGGCCTGTCCTACGTTCGGGCGTCGCTCAATAGCTACGTGCCGGCGCTCACCCGAAACCTGGGATTCGCCATCCTCGCGCTCGCCGCTTTCGGATTCCTCTGCGCCTTCCGGCGGCGTCCGGACCAGTTCCACGGCGATGCGATGCTCGCCGCACTGGCCGCACTTTTTCTCTGCGTCCTTCTTTTTCACGCCGTTGTTCCGGCGAACCTCGACAGCCGCCGGCTGATCCTCGCCCTCCCGCCACTCCTGCTGATCGCCGTCCACGGCGCGGCCTGGCTCGGCGGGCGGTTTGGCGCCCGCATCGCCTGGGGGATCGCTGTGGCGGCCGGCGCGTGGTTCGCCCTGCGTGTCTTCACCATCCCGCAAAAGCCGGTGGACTGTTCGAGCGATGCGGCACAGGTGGCGTTGCAAATCTCGCTCGGCCCGTCCGGCCGTCTGCTCGTCGCCGGCGGAAGCAGCTCCGAAGGCGCCTTCGTGGCCGAGGTCGCACGCCGGGAGAAACGGCCGGGCCACTGCGTCCTGCGAGCAAGTAAGATGCTCATGGATTCGGACTGGTCCGGAGCCGGCGCCAAGCTGCGCTACTCTACCGGCGCCGCCGAGGAAAAGATCGAGTCGTTGGGAGTAGCCGCCATCGTGCTAGGGCCGGTCGAGTCCGGCGGGTTTCCCAGTGTTGCCTTGACCAGGCATATGATCGACGCGTACCCCCGGATCGCTGGAAACCAGTGCCCCTCCAAGCCGGCTGCGCCGGCAAGGCGACTCTGTTCCGCTATGTGGGGCCGCGCCGGGCGAACTCTTCTCCCATCGAGCTCGATCTCGGCAGAATGCTCGGCCGGACAATCAGTTCCGGTGGTTCAAACTAGACTCGGATGGGGGCAAGCCTCGAATGGGAATGAATAGCGCCGCGACACGCGCGGTCATCGTCGGAGCGGGCCCCGCGGGGCTGACCGCCGCCTATGAGTTGTTGAAGCGCGGGGCGGCGGTCCCCGTCGTGATCGAGAAAAGTCACGCGATGGGAGGGATCTCGCGCACCGTCCGCCACAATGGCAACCGCATCGACATCGGCGGCCACCGCTTCTTCTCGAAATCCGACCGCGTCATGAAGTGGTGGCTCGATATCATGCCGCTTGAGCGCGGCGCCGCCGGCCGCGAGTTCATCCGGTATCAAAATCAGATCCGCGCCATCGAAAACCCCGGCGACGGCCCAGACCCCGAATGCGAGGACCGCGTCATGCTCATCCGGCATCGCAAGTCCCGCATCTACTTCCTGCGCCGCTTTTTCGACTACCCCATCAAACTCAGCGCCGACACGCTCGGCAAACTGGGCGCCTGGCGCACCGTTCGCATCGGCTTCAGCTACCTCTGGGCCAGGATGAATCCCCGGCGCCCCGAAGCCTCGCTCGAAGACTTCCTCATCAACCGGTTCGGCCGGGAACTCTATCTCACCTTCTTCAAGTCCTACACCGAGAAGGTCTGGGGCGTTCCCTGCCACCAGATCAGCGCCGAATGGGGCGCGCAGCGCATCAAAGGGCTCTCGCTTGTTAAGACCATCACCCACTTCCTGAAGAAAACCCTCCGTCCCGACAAAGGGCTCGGCCAGAAGGGAACCGAGACGTCGCTCATCGAAAAATTCCTCTACCCAAAATACGGCCCGGGGCAGTTGTGGGAATGTGTCGCCGAGGACATCACCTCCCGTGGCGCCTCCATCCTCACCGGCTGGTCGGTGGATCGGATCGTCACCTCGAACGGACGCATCGCCGCCATCGAGGCCGTAAACGAAGCCGGCCAAAGACAGCGCTTTGAAGGCGACTACTTCTTCTCCACCATGCCCATCCAGGATTTGGTCCGCGCGCTCGACTGCGACGTGCCCGCCCACGTTCGCGAAATCAGCGACGGTCTCCAGTATCGCGACTTCATCACCGTCGGCCTCCTGCTGGACAAGCTCAAGCTCTCGGGCGAGGGCGGACGGAAGCTGCTCGAAGACAACTGGATCTACATCCAGGAACCGGATGTCCTCGTCGGGCGCATGCAGATTTTCAATAACTGGAGCCCATACCTGGTCGCGGATCCGGACAAAGTCTGGATCGGCCTCGAGTACTTCTGTTACTCAACCGACGACCTTTGGAAACTTCCCGACGAAAAGATGATCGCCCTCGCCATCGAAGAAATGCAACGCATCGGCGTCATCGACGGCGCCGAGGTCCGCGACTCGACCGTCATCCGCGTGCCCAAGACCTACCCGGCCTACTTCGGAACCTACGCCCGCTTCGACGAACTCCGCGCGTGGCTCGACAAATTCCCCAACCTCTTCCTGGTCGGCCGCAACGGCATGCATAAGTACAATAATCAGGACCACTCCATGCTCACCGCCATGACCGCCGTCGACAACATCGTCGCCGGCATCGAAGACAAGTCCAACCTCTGGGCCGTCAACACCGAGATGGAGTACCACGAGGAGAAGTAACCGGCCGGGGAATCTGGACGGACGCGTCACCCCTCCGCCGCCCTGGTGTACGATGAAAAATTGCCCCGATGACGAGCCTGTTTGAGGTGCTGAAACCGGGAGGGAAAGACTGGGCGCTCGCCGAGTCGATTGACCCGTCGCGCTTGCCGGCGCACGTGGCCGTCATTATGGACGGCAACGGACGCTGGGCCGGGCGCCGCGGATTGCCTCGTGTCGCGGGCCATCGCGCCGGTATCGAACCCGTGCGCATGGCTGTCGAAACCTGCGCCCGGCTGGGAATTCAGGCCCTCACACTCTACGCGTTCTCGGTGGAAAACTGGAAGCGCCCGCGCGCCGAGGTCGACACACTTTGGCGGCTGCTGCGCATCTATCTTCGCCGTGAGATTCCGGATCTGATGGAGAACGACATCCAACTGCGGGCGATGGGCCGCCTGGACGCCCTGCC
>DAIDIH010000221.1 GCA_027459465.1 Bryobacterales bacterium
ACTATGGCGACGAAGGAAGATTACTACGCGACGCTCGGCGTCGGCCGCGATGCGGGAGAAGAGGAGATCCGCAAATCGTATCGCCGGCTTGTGCGGAGGTATCATCCCGACGTCAACCCCGGCGACAAATTGGCCGAGGAGCGGTTCAAGCGAATTCAGGAAGCCTACGACATCCTAAGCGATAAGAAAAAGCGCGACGTCTACGACCAGTACGGCTTCTACTCCGATCACGTTCCGCCCGGCGGCGGCGCTGCCGGAAGCGGAGCCCACCCGGGCGGCTTCGATTTTCACGGTTTCGATTTCCGCGACTTCACCGGCGCCCCGGACGAGGGCCCGCACACCGGCTTCCGCGATATTTTCAGCCAGTTCTTCGGGGGACGTGCCTCGCCCGGCCCGGAAACGGCGACGCACGCGCCGGAGCGCGGCGCGGACCTTGAATACGGCCTGAACATTGGTTTTTGGGATTCGATCCGCGGCACGCAGGTGCGCTTGAACGTCAGCCGGCAGGAGCAGTGCAACGTTTGTGGAGGCAGCGGCTCGGCCGGCAGTGGCTCCGCGATCTGTCCCGAATGCGATGGTACCGGCAAAGTCACGCAGATGGCGGGCGCGATGAAGTTCAGCCTGACCTGCCCGCGGTGCCAGGGCAAAGGGCGCCTGCGCAACGTCTGCCCGTCGTGCCACGGCGACGGACGCAGGGTCGCGACCGAGCCCGTCGAAGTCCGAATCCCGCCCGGCGCCAACGCCGGTTCGCGTCTCCGCGTGCCCGGGAAGGGCAATGCCGGACGCATGGGCGGCCCAACGGGTGACCTCTACATCAACATCCGCGTCGAGCCGCATCCGTTATTCACGCGTAACGGCAACAACGTCGAGATCCGAATCCCGGTCACGGTCGCTGAAGCGAGTCTCGGCGCCAAGGTCGAAGTGCCAACCATCGACGGCCGCGCGCATTTGAAGATTCCGCCCGGCACCCAGAGCGGCCAGCGGCTGCGCATGCGCGAGAAGGGTGTACTCGATTCGCGCAGCGGTGTTCGCGGGGATCAGATCGTCGAAGTCGTCATCCAGGCGCCGAAAGCCAACGACGAGCGCACGCGCGAAATCCTTCGTGAATTAGCGCAATTGCATTCCGAAGATCCACGCGAGGAGCTATGGAGTAAGGTATAGCAATGGCCCGCTCCCGTTCGAAAGCCGCTTACATGATCTCGGCCGTGGCCGAACAGTATCAGATCCATCCGCAGACGCTTCGCCTCTACGAGCGGGAAGGGCTGCTGACGCCATCACGCAGCGTCGGCAACACGCGCTTATATACAGACAGCGACCTGGAGCGGCTCGAGATCATTCTGAAACTGACCCGTGAATTGGGCGTCAATCTCGCCGGCGTCGAAATCATTCTCAACATGCGGCAGAAGATGGAAGCCATGCAGCGCCAGATCGAGGAGTTTGTCACGACGCTGAATCAGGAGTTGAGTACGCGGGCGCGCTCCGAAGCAACAGAGCCCCGGAATATGCTGATCCCGGTAGTGGCGCGCGCCGTGACGCGGCCTACCACCGCACCCATCCCGGCTGCAGGTAAGCGTAAAACGTCGCAATCAGTCCGGTGACCGCGGCCAGCAGCACGCTATGTTTCAGCGTGAAGCGGAACAGCGAGGTTTCCTCGCGCGCCGCCATGCCGGTGGCCGCCGCGGCCACGGCGATGCTCTGCAGGCTGATCATCTTGCCCATCACGCCGCCGCTCGAATTCGCCGCCGCCATCAGCGCGGGGTTCAAGTGAAGTTTCGCCGCGGTGACGACTTGCAGGCTGCCGAACAACGCGTTGGAGCTAGTGTCGCTGCCGGTGAGAAACACGCCGAGCCAACCCAGCAGCGCGCTGAAGAAAGGGAACATCTTGCCGGTCGCAGCGAAGGCGAGACCAAGCGTTGCGGTAGCGCCGGAGTAGTTCATCAGGAAGGCGAGCGCGAGCACCGCGGCCATCGTCACCATCGGCCAGAGCAACTGCCGTGCAGTACTCCAGGAAAGCTGCGCGAGCCGGCGGGGTTTCATGCCGAGGAACATCGCACCGGCGATCGCGGCGAACAGGCACGCCGTGCCGGCCGCCGAAAGCCAGTTCAGTGTGTACACGGCCGCATAAGGCGAGGCGGAGGCGACAGCCGGCGCGGTGCGCAGAATCTTGTTGTGCAACCCTGGCCAGGAAAATTTGACCGTTGCCAGTTCGAGCACGTGCTTGACGCCGTCGAAGCCCCAGAGCAGCACGAAGACGACGAGAAGCACGTAAGGCATCCACGCCGACCAGAGGTCGCGCGCCGAATGGGGGTGACGGACGCGCTCGGCGCAGCCCCTTGGCTGCCACAGGCGGAGCAGAGCGATGAGGCTGAGCATGGCGGCGAGCGAGGAGAGGATATCGGTGAGCGAGGCGCCGACGAAATTGGAGACAACGAACTGCGTTCCGGCGAACGCCATTCCGCTCACCGCTACAGCCGGCAACACCTCGCCGAGCGAGGACCAGCCGTTCATGACGACGACCAGATACGCGGGCAGGATCAGCGAAACGGGCGCCACGATGCGCCCCACGTTGGCGCTCAGCGACTCGAGCGGAAGGCCGGTGATGCCGGCCAGCGTCACCAGTGGAATCGCAATCGCGCCGAAGGCCACCGGCGCGGTGTTGGCAAGCAGGCAGACGCTGGAAGCACGAAGCGGCGCCATGCCGAGCCCGGCGAGCATGGCCGCGGCGACCGCTACCGGCGTGCCGAATCCGCACGAGCCTTCGAGAAACGCTCCGAAGGCAAAGGCAATGAGCAGCATCTGCATGCGCTCGTCTCCGGTGACACCACCGATCGAGTCCTTGATGATTTCAAATTTGCCGGTGTCGATTGCGATGTTGTAGAGCAGGATCGCCGCGTACACGATCCATCCGATGGGAAACAGGCCGAACGCAGCTCCGTAGCCGGCCGCGCTGAACAGCAGACCGGCGGGCATGTTATAGGCGGCGAAGGCGACCACCGCCGCGCTCAGCACACCGAGCAGGGAAGACTTCCATGCGGGCAGGTGCAACACGCCCAAAGAAACCAAGGCGACCGCGACGGGGAGCGCCGCGGCCGCGGCCGACCAACCTAGACTTCCGCCCAGGGGCGAGTAGATCTGCTGCCACATATCGTGATGACTCTATCATGCGGCCCCCATTCGTTTCCGCCGCTGCGCTATACTTTCGACTTAAGGGGGGTGCGTCTTCAGCAGTAGACGGCTCACGACTCTCGCGCCGGAACCGGTCCGCCGGTTCACAGGGAAGTTCGCCGCCTTTTTCTGCTCCCTCCTGTTTCCCGACAACTGCCGCGTCTGTGGCAAGCCCCTCCAAAACATTTCCCGCATTCCTGTTTGCGATTCCTGCCTCGGCTCGGTTGAGCCGTTCTCGGCCGAGTACTCCTGCTCGCGCTGCCGTGCGCCGTTCGCAAATGCGCACCCGCTCGATGAGAACGGCGTCTGCGCGCTCTGCCGCGCCGATGTAAACGGTCCGGACGAAGTGTTCGCCTACGGCGTGTTCGAGGAGCCGCTGCGGGAGTTGGTGCACCTTTTCAAATACGCCGGCGTGACGGCGCTGGCGCGGCCGCTGGGACGGCTGCTGCGCCTGGCCATGCCGCGAGACCGGCGGTTCGATTTGATCGTTCCCACGCCGCTGCACTGGCGGCGGCGGTGGACGCGCGGTTACAACCAGTCGATGCTGCTGGCGCGTGAACTGGCGCCCGTGTTGGGATTGAAGCCCGTGAATGCGTTGCGCCGCACCCGCGCTACGCCGACGCAAGCGGGCCTGAGCCGCACCGCGCGCCGGGCCAACGTGGCCGGCGCGTTCGTCGTTCGCGATGCGAGCCTTGTGCGCGGCCGTCGCGTCCTGCTTGTCGACGACGTCATGACCACGGGCGCCACGCTACGCGCCTGCGCCGCGGCGCTGAAGCGCGCCGGGGCACAATCGGTCTCTATCGCAGTGCTGGCGCGCGCCGGACGTCCAGGGAGCACTTGGCCGTCCAATGGCGCGCATGCCAGCATCTCGCGCGAATTCACTACTGCCCGGAGCCTAGAGAATGCCAAGCTTGGATCGACTGCATAAGCCCGTCCTCGTACTGAATGCGAGCTTTGAGCCGATTAACGTCTGCGCGGCGCGGCGCGCGGTTGTGCTCGTGTTGAAAGGGGTTGCCGCCGCCGAGGAACTGTCCCATCAGCAGATTCATTCGGCGCGCTCGGCGCAGGCAGTGCCGAGCGTCATCCGGTTGCTCGAGTACCGGCGGATTCCGCACCAGACGCGGGCGCTGAGCCGCAAGAACATTCTGATGCGCGACCGTTACGCCTGCCAGTACTGCCACCGCACGCTGCCGTCGTCCGAACTCACGCTCGACCACGTGATTCCGCGTTCGCGCGCCGGCGAGACGACGTGGGAAAACCTGGTAACGTGCTGCCATCCGTGCAACAATCGCAAGGGCAGCCGGACGCCGGAGGAAGCAGGCATGAAACTGGCGCGCATGCCGCGGCCGTTCAGCTTGCACACAAGCCGCCACTTGATGCGTCTGCTGGCCAAGAGCGACGACCGCTGGCAAAAGTATCTGTTCTACTAGACCCGTTGGCGCGCGCCTATTGGGGCTGCTGCGGCGGAGCTTGGACCGGCGCCAACTGCTTGCCGGCTTCCTTCGGCTTCGCTTCCTTGGCCGGCTTGATCGGGCTGATGATGACGTGGGCGTTTCGGCCTTCCAGGCGAGGCTGGCCCTCGATGGCGCCGGCCTGCGCCAGGTCTTCGGCAAAGCGCAGCAGCAGTTTCTTGCCGAGGTCGACGTGGGCGATCTCGCGTCCGCGGAACTGCACCACCGCCTTCACGCGATTACCTTCCTTCAGGAAGCGCAGCGCGTGGTTCTTCTTGAACTCGTAGTCGTGGTCGTCGGTATTGGGGCGGAATTTCAGCTCCTTTACCTGGATCACGTGCTGCTTTTTCTTAGCTTCGTGCTGCTTCTTCTTGTTCTCGTACTGCCATTGGCCGTAGTCCATCGCCTTGGCGACGGGAGGTTCGGCGGTGGGCGCGATCAGAATCAGGTCGAGGCCTAATTCCTGGGCGCGGCGGACGGCGGCGGGCGTCGGCATGATCTCGACGGTCCCGTCGGGGAATACGGCGCGTACTTCGCGCGCGCGGATCGCCTCATTTACGTTTTCCCGGATGCGAGGACGCCGGGGAGGAAAGCTTCTTGGGGGCGTCATTCGGAAACGGGGAAACGGCGCGCCATGGCGGCGCCGGGATAGAACGAAACAACGGTTGTACGTCGGTACAAGCGGAGAACTCCTTCAGAAATAGTAGACACAGGATGGATGCAGAATTGTGGAAACCGGGCGGATCCGGCTCGAGGAAGAGCGAGAAAAGAATGCCTTGCGATTCCGCAGATACTCCAATATAGCATAGCCCGCACACCCGGGGCCTTTGGAGGATCCGGATGTGCGGGATGAGGTGTCAAGCCAGGTCGTATTTCTCCTGGTGGAGGGTCGGGTCGCCCTTGACGAGCACGGGGCGGCCGAGGATTTCCTCGAGTTCTTCGAGGTACTGGTTTTCGCTCGATTTCAGCTCGCGCGCCACTTCGGGATGGACGCGAAGAATGACGTCCTTACTGTCGCGAACCGCTTCGCGGAGCTTATACGCTTCCTGAAGGATCTCGCCGACTGTTGTACGGACGCTCTTGACGTAGCCGGCGCCTTCGCAGTACGGGCAGGGCGAACAGAGAGCGCGCTCGAGGCTCTGCTTGACGCGCTTGCGGGTGATGGCGACTAGGCCGAAATCGTTGAACTGGAGGATCTTGTACGGAGCGCGGTCGCTGTGCATGGCTTCCTCGAGCGCTTGCATCACCTTCTGGCGGTTCTTGCGCTCGTCCATGTCGATGAAGTCGACCACAATAATGCCGCCCAGGTCGCGCAGCCGGATCTGGCGCACGATCTCCTTCACGGCCTCGGTGTTGGTTTTGACGATCGTGTCTTCGAGACGGTTGCTCTTGCCGACGTACTTGCCGGTGTTGACGTCGATGGCGACAAGGGCCTCGGTCTGGTTGATCACGATGTAGCCGCCGGACTTCAGCCAGACTTTCGGCCGGAGCGCCTTTTCGAGTTCGGTGGAGACGCCGAAGGCGTCGAAGATCGGGCCTTCGCGGGTGAATAGCTTCACCCGGCCGACGAGAGCCGGTTGGAAGCGCTGGACAAAGCGCAGCACGCTTTCGTATAGCTCTTCGTTGTCGACCCAGATGGACTTGAACGAGTCGGTCAACTGGTCGCGCAGGATGCGCTGCACGATGTCGAGGTCGTGGTGTAGCAGTACAGGCGCCGGGTGCTTTTCGGCCTTCTGCCGGATATCGAGCCAGAGGTTGAACAGGAAGTTCATGTCGGCGGCGATTTCGTCCTCGGTGCGGCCTTCGCCGGCGGTGCGGAGGATGAAGCCGCCGGGCATGCCGGCGCGGTGGGTTTGCAGGATGCGCTTCAGACGCTGGCGTTCGTCGTCGGTGCCAATTTTGCGCGAAACGCCGGTGTGTTCCACCGTCGGCATGTAGACGACGTAGCGGCCGGGCAGGGCAATGTGCGACGTGATGCGGGCGCCTTTCTGGCCGAGCGGTTCCTTGGCGATCTGGACAATAATTTCCTGGCCTTCCTTCAGCAGGTCGCTGATCGAGGGCATGGGAACAGTGGTTTCGGGAGCCCGAGTCGCAACGGGGGCTTCGGCCTGGGGCTCGGGGGTTTCGGCCGCCTCGGGGCGGCGCTCTTCGGAGCGCGGTTCTTCGCCTCGGCCACCCTGCCTGTCCTGGCCCCCACGCATCCGGCGGCGCATTCTACGGGAGCCGCGGTGCAGGTAGCGGCCGCCGGGCTCACCGCGAACTTGAGCACTGAGAGATTCGGGGCGACCCATCACTTCGGCGCGGGAAGCCAGAGCAGGTTCGTGGACCGGCTCCTCAGGAGAGTCGGAAGTTTCAGCCGCTTCGCCTTCCGTTTCCGCAGAGGCCTCCGAAGCCGGAGCCGTTTCTTCGGTCTCCTCCGGTGCGGAAGCCACCTCCGGCGCCGCTTCGGCGGAAGCGGGTTCAGCCGGTGCTGTGGCTTGTGACCGTTTTTCTTCCACAGCGGGTGCGAAGGTGGGCGACGTATCGCGCGTCGCGTGCGCTTCGGCTACGGGCGTGGCTGCGGTGGGCGCGGTGTCGGAGGCCGTGCCGAAATCGAAGCCGAGTTCTTCGTTGGCTTCGAGCCGGGCGTCTTCGGCGTCGCTCGTCGGGGGGGCCTCGGCCGATTGGTCCGCATCTTCGTCCTCTTCGGCTCCGGCGGCGGGGCGTCTGTATTTGGCCAGCGATTCCCCGGGGAGCAGGAGGAAGTCGGCTCCGGTCATGGGCGCTTCGGGGGCGGCGGGTTCGGATTCCTCGACAGGCGTCTCCTCTTCCGCCGCAGGAGCACCGGCGGCGTATTTTGACTCGGGGAAGCCATGGCCGCGGTTTCTCCGGCGGCGGGAGCGGCGGGAACGTCGATCGTCGCCGCCTTCCTGGCGCGGGTATTCCCGCTGGGGCCGTTCTCCGGTGGGCGCGCCTCCTTCGGCTGGGGCCGCGCCTTCGACCTGTGGGGCCGCTTCCTGCTGGCGTGGGGCGCGCTCGCCGCGTCCCCGTTCTTCCCGGCCGCGCTCTTCGCGCGTAGGACCGACGCGGTCGATGTCCTCGCCGTGCTCGTCGAAGAAATCCGAAACGTAGAGGAACGTATCGCGTTCCAACCCCAGGTCGACAAAGGCCGACTGCATGCCAGGGAGCACGCGTGTCACACGCCCTTTGTGGACGCTGCCGGCCAACGAGTATTCGTTGGCGCGCTGAAAGTAAATCTCAACTAACTGATCGTCCTCGAGAATCGCCACTTTAGTTTCGTGGCGGTTGGAGGAGATTACAAGTTCCTTGCTCATTTAGAGCCTCCGCTTTGTGGCTGCGGAAAGGCAAGGCTTCGTGGGGCTCGAAGCGGAGGGAGCGAGTCGTGCCGCCCGGAGAGATCCGCTGCGATCCTGCTCCCGAGCGGGGCTTTTCTACAGTTACTACTGTCCGGGCCCCAGGCCTACGCAACGCTTGGCAGCCGCCTGAGCCGGAACGGAATCCTTTACGCCCACGCCGCCGGAATCGGGTCACCCGCGCGGCGCAAGCAGAAATACTTTCTAAGCCAAACCCGCTAACTTCTTCAAACCTTTAAAAGACCAGGCACTTCCCGGCCTGATTCAACTTGCAAACCGCCGGAGCCGCACATTGTTCACCAGCCCCAGCATGATAAATACCGACAAAATGTTCGAACCGCCTGAACTCATCAGCGGCAGGGGGATGCCGGTGACCGGCATCCGGCCCACCACCATTCCTATATTCACTAAAACATGAAACAACAACAGGGCGGCTATGCCCATGCAAACGTAGAGGCCTTCCCGGTCGGGCGCCATTTGGGCGTTCTGCACTACCTGCATCAGCAGCAGGAAATACAGCCCGAGGAGAACGACAATTCCGACAAATCCGTGTTCTTCGGCGAACGCCGCCGAAATGAAATCCGTATGGGGCACCGGCAGGAACCGCAGTTGGGTCTGGGTTCCGTGGGTGACGCCTTGACCCCAGATCCCACCCGCACCGACCGCGATCTCGGACTGGATCACCTGGTAGCCGGAGCCCTTCGGATCGCGGCTGGGGTCGAGAAAACTCAACAGGCGCTCCTTCTGGTAATCGCGCAGGACAAAGTAGCCGGCAGGCATGATCAAGGCGATCGAGGTGACGAGGATTACCGCATGCTGCCATTTCAAACCCGCCAGAAAAACGCCCATTACCAGAATCGGCAAGTAGGTCAGCGCCGTTCCCAGGTCGGGCTGCTTGATGACAAGCACCATGGGAATCGCCACTAACCCGCCTAGTTTCAACAGATCCCGCGGCGCCATCCGTTCCCCTTTCAGGTCGGATACGTAGCGAGCTACTAGCAATATTATCACCAGTTTGACAAATTCCGACACCTGTAATCGGACGCCGCCGACGCCGATCCACCGTTGAGAGCCGTAGGCCCGGCGGCCGATGACGAACGTGGACAGCAGCCCAAGGATCGAAAGCCCGTAGAGCCATGGCACGCGTCCGAGCAGGGCGTGGTAATCAATCGCGGTCACGATCCACATGAGCACGACGCCGATTGCGATCCAGACGATCTGCTTCCACCAGGCGTCGCGGAAGCTGGTGTCGAGGGTGGCGCTGAAGATCTGCAGCACGCCGAGGCTGCAGATGGCGAAGCTGACGAGCAAGAGGACCCAGTCGTAATCGCGGAGGGAGCGGTAGGAGGCCATCGGTTCAGCGGTCCTCCAGGTCGGCACCGCTCGGCGGCGCCTTCGGCTCTGACGTTTTCGGGGCGGATGGTGCTGCCGGGATGGTGGCGCGGAGCCAAGCCAGCACCGGAAGTGGCTGGGACCGGCGGGCTTGCTTGTCGAAATACGCCTTGATGACGTCGCGGACGATGGGCGCTGCGGCGGCGCCGTGTTCGCCGCCCTGCAGCAAGGCGGCCACTACGATTTCCGGGTTGTCGCGGGGCGCGAAGCCGACGAACCAGCCGTTGTCCTTCAGTTCCCCGGCGAGTTTGCTGCCGCGAAGGGCCTTTACGAGCTGGTTGGAGGCGACTTGGGCCGAGCCGGTCTTGCCGCAGAACGTGATGCCGGGTAGGCGGTCCGCACCCCCGGTGCCGCCTTCGTTGACAACGCCATACATACCTGAGACGATCTGTGCGACGTCTTCGGGTTTCAAGTCGGATCGATGAAAGGCGACCGGATGCATGGCGTCGCGGACGAGATGCGGCGTGCGCCAGATACCGCCCTCGACGATGCCGCCGATGGCATACGCCAATTGAAGGGGAGTGACGGCGACGGCGCCTTGGCCAATCGAGACCGAGATGGTTTCACCGGCGTACCACTTGCGGTGATAGTTGCGCATGACCCATTGGGTGGAGGGCATGACGCCCTCAGCCTCGTGCGGCAGGTCGATGCCGGTTTTGTGGCCGAAGCCGGCCATCTCGGCGTATTGGGCGATACGGTCGATGCCGAGCTTGTTGCCGACGGTGTAGAAGAAGACGTCGCAGGAATGCACGATGGCGCCGTGGACGTCGATGTCGCCGTGGCCGCGCTTTTGCCAGCACTTGAACCACCGGCCGTAGAAGGTGGCCCCGCCGCTGCAATGGATGCGGGTTTTGTCGTCGATGACGCCGGTTTCCAGGCCGGCGAGCGCCATGATGGGCTTAAACGTGGAACCCGGGGCGAGTTGGGCTTGAATGGCGCGGTTGAGCAGCGGCTTGTCGGGGTTCTGGATGAGAGCGTTCCAGTCCTTGCTGCGGATGCGGGCGGAGAACAGATTAGGGTCGAACTCGGGCTTGCTGACCATGGCGAGGACTTCGCCGGTGCGGGGGTCGAGGGCGACGACGGCGCCTTCGCGATTACCAAGGCTCAGGTCGGCGACGACCTGGAGATCGAGATCCAGCGTGGTCTGAAGGTCGTGGCCCGGGATGGCGGGCTTGTCGTCGAGTACCTGGCGTTCGCGGCCCATGTTGTCGACGACGACGCGGCGCTGGCCGTCCACGCCCATAAGGGTCGAGTTGTACTGGCGTTCGAGCCCGTCCTTGCCGATGATCTCGCCGGCGTCGAAGTTGGCGAAGTCCGGGGTATCGAGTTCGGCTTCGCTGACTTCACCGACGTAGCCGATGACGTGCGCGGCGAGGCCGTTCTGCGGATACAGGCGGCGCTGGGCCCGGATGAGATTCAGCTCAGGGAAGGTGTGTGGGTCCCGGTGGGCGTCGACGAACTCGAGTTCCTCGGGGGTGAGTTCTTCCTTGATGATGATCGGTTCGTAAGCCGGGCGGCTGCGGAAGCGGTTCAGGCGGGACAGCAGAGCGTCGTAGTCGAGGTTGAGGCCGGCGGCGATCTCGCGGAGATGGGCGGTTTTCAGGTTCTCGCGGTTGAGCAGGAGGGTGTAGGAAGAATGGTTGTCGACGATGACGCGGCCGTCGCGATCGAGGATCTTGCCGCGCGGGGCGGGGACGGGAACCGCGCGGATGCGGTTCTGCTCGGCGCGCTCCTGATAGATGGCGGGGTTTTTGACCTGGAGATCCCAGAAACGGGCGAGGAGAAAGACGAAGACGGCTACCGCGCTGTACTGGAAAATGGCGATCTTGGCGCTGCCGCCACCGGTGTCTTCGCGCGGAAAGCGGTGTTCATGGACCGATTCGGATTCAGAGACGCGTTCGCCGTCGGGTGTCACTTCGCCTGCAGCGGGCCGCCTTCGCTTTAGCCCACTTCTTTCAGTCTATCGAAGACATGGAACAGCGGGAGAGCGACCACGGCGTTGAGCAATCCGTAGAGCAGAGTCTGTTGCGGATCGAAGTGGAT
>DAIDIH010000222.1 GCA_027459465.1 Bryobacterales bacterium
CGGCATCAACGACCCGAGCTTCCATCCCTGGGTTTGGTACCGCCGGACCTTCACTACCCCGGCTTCCTGGAGCGGACGCCGCACGCTGCTGCACTTTGGCGCGGTCGACTATCGCGCCTGGGTGTGGGTCAACGGCTCCCTGGCCGGTGCCCATGAGGGGGGCAATGTCCCGTTCACATTCGACATCACGCCATTACTGAAAGCGGGCGAGAATACCCTGACTGTGCGCGCCGAGGACCCGCCGCGCGACCGCTACATCCCGCGTGGCAAGCAGTATTGGAAGGAAAAGTCGCAAGGCATCTTCTACACGCGCACCAGCGGCATCTGGCAGACCGTGTGGCTCGAACCCGTCGCCCCATCCTACATCGATCACGTGCGCATCACCTCCGGGATGGATGGCCTCGCGGGGTTCCACGCCATCGTCGATGGCGCTCATGCCGGTCTGACGTTTCGCGCTATCGTACGTTCCGCCGGCGCCGATGTCGCCTCGGCCAGCGCTCCCGCCGGCGACTCTCACGTCTGGACCACCGCACAAGTAGCGAATCCCATGCTCTGGTCCTTCGATCATCCGAACCTCTACGACGTGGTGTTCCAACTCCTCGACAATGGTAAGGCCGTAGACGAAGTCCACTCATATCTCGGCTTCAGGACCATCACCGAAGACGGCGGCATGATCGCCATCAACGGCCACCGCACCGTTCTGAAATTCGTCCTCGACCAGGGCTATTGGCCCGAGTCGATTCTCACCCCGCCTTCCGATGACGCGATTCAATACGACATCCGTGAGACCAAGGCGATGGGCTTCAACGGCGTGCGCAAGCATCAGAAGGTGGAAGACCCGCGCTACCTCTACTGGGCGGACAAAATGGGTCTGATGGTGTCGGGCGAGATGGCCAACGCACAGGAGTTCGACGCCGGCGCAGTCGAACGCTTCACGCGCGAATGGATGGCGGCGGTCGAGCGCGACTACAACCACCCGTCAATCGTCATCTGGGCGCCGATTAATGAGAGCTGGGGCGTGCCGAAGCTCGAAGACGACCCGCGCCAAAGCGCCTACATCAAGGGACTGTACCACCTCACCGGCGCGCTCGATTCCACCCGCCCGGTCATCGACAACGAAGGCTGGCAGCACACCGACGAAACCGACCTGTTCGCCATGCACGACTACACCGGCCAGGGGGACGCGCTCGCAGCGAAGTACGCCAACCTTGGCGATCCCGATTCGCCGCTTCCCGACGTCGGCCGCGAAACGCTCCTCTCCGGCTACGCTTATAACGGCACGCCGATTTACCTCTCCGAGTTCGGCGGCGTTTCCTACATCCCGCAAGGAGCGCACGTGCCATCAAACGCCTGGGGCTATGCAGGCTTGATGAAGACGCAGCAGGACGCGCTCGTGCGCATCGGATCGCTTTTTTCCGCCATCGCCGCCACACCCGCCTTCTCCGGCTACTGCTACACCCAACTCACCGACGTCGAGCAGGAAGTGAACGGCCTCATGACTTACGACCGCAAGCCGAAATATCCGGTCGAGGAGATCAAAAAGCTGAACGACATGGTCAAGTAGCCGCCCGGCTCGAATTACCGCCGAGCTGCAGAAATTCGTTCACAAATCGCCGCGCTCCGCTAAGGCACGGCGCGCGAGCAAGTTACGTGTAGTTTGCCCGGGCCACCGCATCACGCCCCGGTTACCCTCATGCGCGGAAGGACATCCCCATGAGCACCACAACAACAACGAACACCAACCCGGTGGTTCTGCCGGACGAAAACCCGGCCTTCGACCAGGCCTACTGGGCCTCTCAGCCGCCGGAAGTTCAGGCTCTTCAGAATCTCGCCGCGCCGCAGGCCGCGGCACTCGCTCTCGCCACAAAAGGCTTCACCATCGACGTTCCGATTATGGTCTGGAAATGGGATCCCTGGAAGGTCATGCGCCTGCGGGTGCAGTACGGTTACACCTGGGTCCCGTCGGCGCTACAGCCCCCGATTCAGGAAGCCCCGGGCGTCAACGAACCGGGCCTCCAGCCTTACGATCCCAACAACCCACCGGCCGGGTCGATCAAAGTGAGCCTCAACATCTCGGACTACCCGCCGTACAACCCGCCTGCTCCCGCGCCGCAGCCCACCACCACCGACTACGTCGGCTCACTCGACTTCGGCAATATCTACTTCGCGCTTCCCGGCGACCCCACGCCCGACGGCGTCATCGTCACCGATGCCCGCGGCACGTTTCTCAAGCATCGGCAGGTCGTGCAGACTCCCTTCGGCCCCATGATCAACGGGTGGTACGAATTGTTGTCAGCGCCGGCGCCTGCCGCCAACTGAGGGCAAAACCATGAGGCACTTGACTCACGGGTCGCGGTTCACCGCCGCGGCCCTCGCCGCATGTCTGCTCTTCGCCTCCGCGCCTGCACACGGCCAGGCATCCTTGTTGTTCACGCCGCAACCGCTGCGCACCTCGCGCAGCCTCGGCATCAAAAACGTCGGCCTCTGGACGGTCGAGGTCTGCAATGACAGCGATAAGCCGCTCGCGCTTCCTCAGGAGCGCATCCTCATGGCTGCTCCGGCGCTGTGGGCTCTCGACCACGCCACGGCTCTCGCCATGCTGCAGCAAAATCGCGTCCATGAGCCACACCTCGTCGCCTCGACACTCCTGCAGCAATCGCTCATCCTGGCCACGGTTCTTGTCGCCGGAGGAATGATCACCGCAAGCGCTCGCGCCCTCGCCAGCCTCACCATCGGCTCAACAGCCGTCCAGCAGGTCGCCGGCGACTTGAAAGGCCAGATCCCCGATCTGACCGGCATTCAGAACAACCTGCTCGAACCTTCGCTTTCTCTGGCTCCCGGAGCCTGCGCCACACGCACCGTGCTGGGCGGTCTGCACAAAGGCGCAACCGCAATCCCCGCGAAAATCCAGTGACCGAGAGCGGCCAGCGACGGGCCGCCTTATCGACAGCCCATAATTCCCCAATGTCGAGCTAGAATGGGGTCATCATGTCTGACTACGCCGTTCCCGAAGTCCTCGTTAGCACTGCCTGGGTGGCCGACCACCTGGACGATCCCAACATCCGCCTTGTCGAAGTAGACGTCGATACGAAGGCCTACCGCGAAGGCCACGCCCCGGGGGCACAGGGTTGGTCCTGGAACACGCAACTCTGCGACACCGTGCGCCGGGACATCATCCCGAAGGACCGATTTGAAGCCCTAATGGCTGCCTCAGGCATCTCGAATTCCACCACCGTTGTCCTCTACGGCGACAACAACAACTGGTTTGCCGCCTGGGCATTCTGGCAGATGAAAATGTACGGCCACGCTGACGTTCGGCTGATGAACGGCGGCCGCAAGAAGTGGCTCGCAGAGGGCCGCGAGCTCACACTGGCCGAACCCGCTCCCACGCCGGCGGCCTACCGCGCCGCCGGTCCGGATCTTTCCCTCCGCGCCTTCCTCCCTCAGGTGCAAGCCGCGCTTGCTTCTGGCGCCGCGGCGTTGGTCGACGTCCGCAGCCCGCAGGAGTTCACCGGCGAAATTCTCGCTCCCCCCGGACTGCCTGAAACGTGCCAGCGCGGCGGCCACATTCCCGGCGCGCGCAACATCCCCTGGGGAAAGGCCTGCAATGACGACGGCTCCTTCAAGAGCGCAGACGAACTCCGTTCGCTATATGGCGCTGAGGGCATCGACGGCTCAAGGGCGGTCATCGCCTACTGCCGCATCGGCGAGCGATCCAGTCACACCTGGTTCGTATTGAAATACCTGCTGGGCTACCAGAACGTCGTGAACTACGACGGTTCGTGGACCGAGTGGGGCAATCTCGTAGGCGCAGCGGTCGAAACCGGCGCCGCGAAGGCCGTTGC
Organism: Bryobacterales bacterium; assembly: GCA_027459465.1. Classification (GTDB taxonomy): domain Bacteria; phylum Acidobacteriota; class Terriglobia; order Bryobacterales; family Bryobacteraceae; genus JAJYKC01. The sequence continues at coordinate 3,846 of DAIDIH010000222.1, forward strand.
CGCATGAAAGCCGAAGATTACGGCGAGCGCCGCATCGAGATTGAGGGCTGGGCGGTGAACCTCGCCACCTACAAAATCGGCGAAACGTACCACTGCCACGCCGATAATGTCTCCCCGGGCGCCAACATCGCCCGCGCCCAGGGCACAACGCGCGAAGAGGCCGAGCAGCGCGCCATCGAGCGCAGCCGCGAGCACCTGTCGAAGACCCGGGTCCGCGCCGTTTAGCCTCCGCCGGCCTCAGTTCGCCTGGTCTTCGATCATCATCATGCAGAAGGTGCAGGCGTCGGTGCCCGTCACCTTGTACATTTCGCAGACGGGCGGCGCCGCGCACTGAGCCGGCGCATCCGGTTCCTGTTCGTGCGCGCGCTCCCAGAGCACGCCCGCCAGCGGGCACTTCCGCTCCACCCGAAAATCGGTATTCGTTACGTATGCCATGAATCACCCCTCTCTGGATCCCGCTTTCCGAGCGGGATCACCCGCCCGAACCCTGCCGGTCCCTACCCCCCTTTTACCGCAACTTTGTTTTTCGTGTGTGCAAGCCCACCGCCCCGGCCACCGGCAACCGGGTCTGTATTAGCATGACTGGCAGACTTCCCTGCGGAAAGCGCCATGAAATCCACGTATAACCTGATCGCCGGCACCAGCGTCGAGCGCCTCGCCGCATTAAGCGACGGCGTCTTCGCCGTAGCTCTCACGCTCCTGGTCCTCGATATCCACGCCCCCGCTTCCGCCGCCATCCACTCCGAGCAGTCCTTATGGCTCGCCATTGTCTCGCTCGGTCCTCACCTGCTCGTCTACGCCATGACATTCATGACGCTCGGCATCTTTTGGGTCGGACAGCAGACGCAACTCAATCACCTCGCCCGCACGGACCGCAGCCTTACCTGGATCCACCTTTCCTTCCTTTTCTCCGTTTCGATAATGCCCTTCTCCACCACACTGCTCGCGTCCTTCACTACTTACCGCATCGCCCTGCTCACTTACTGGCTGAATATCCTCGCGCTCGGGGCGACACTGTTTTTTAGCTGGATCTGCGCTACCGGTAGCGCCCACGTGAAGCCGGACGTTCCGCCGCATGTCTCCGCAGCCATCAAGCGCCGCATCTTCATCGCGCAGGGGCTCTACGCCTTTGGCGCCGCACTCTGCTTTATCGATACTTACTGGAGCATCGGTTTCATCGTGGCCGTTCAGCTTGGCTACGCCGTAGCCCCCCGTCTTCCTCGACTGCACCGCCGCGAAGTCCCACCATCGCGCTAAACTACCGTCGAAAGCGTGGCCTTGGTGTGACGCCGTCCGACTTTCGCCGTTTAGCACTTAGTCTGCCCGATGTGGAGGAAAGCTCCCACTTCGGTGCACCCGATTTCCGTGCCGGCGGCCGGATCTTTGCCACCCTCGCCGCGGAGAAGCACGGCTACGGCAACCTGATGCTGACACCCGAAATCCACGCCCGGTTCGTCTCCGAGCTGCCGAACGTCTTCCTTCCCGTTCCCGGCGGTTGGGGAAGGATGGGAGCAACGCACGTTCGCCTCGCCGCCGTAACCGAAGATGTCCTCGCCGGCGCTCTCCATACTGCATGGAAACGCCGGACAGACAAGAACGCAAACTCAGGCCCCAAGCCAAAGGGACCTAAGCGCGCTTGATGCCGCGCCTCACCCGCTACGGATTCCCCGCGAACAATTTCACCTTCGCCGCTTCTGAGATCGTGACCACCGCCGGATGCTTCAATCGGCGTTCGACCGAAATCGCGTAGAAGCGCTCGGTGATCGAATCCACGACACCGATGGCGGAAACCCGGTAATGCGACCGGATCTCCTCTGCAATCGCTGTCGGGGCCGGGAATACTCCCGCGCCCGCCTGGCCGAATGTCGTCATCAGCGCGCGGTCCTTGAACTCAGCGACAACTTTGGGCCGGATGCTCTCGCTATCGAACCACTGATCGAGCGGCCTTCTCAAGCTCAGCCCCTCCATTGGCAGCAAAAACGGCGCCCCGTTCAGTGACGCGGGAAACTTGCGCCGGTAACGCTCGGCCAACGGCGGAGCAGCGAACAACGTCACGGTCGACGTGCCCAGCAGATGGCCGTACGCCTTCACCGGAATCGTCGCCGGAACCGGCGACTCCGTCAGAACCACGTCCAACCGATGCTCAGCCAGCTCCCCTAGCAGACGTTCCGGTGTACCTTCGTCGCAGACGATCTGCACCGGTTCTTCCATCTCGAGCGCCGGCCGCAAAATCCGGTAGGCAATCAATTTCGGAACCAGATCCGAAATCCCAACCTGAAGTTGCATCGGCCGTCCCCGCGGCCTGCCTTTGAGAACATCCTGTAGTTCCTGGCCCAGGCTGAAGATCTCTTCCGCATACCGGTACACCATCTGGCCGACCTCGGTTAACACCAGTCCACGCCCGGCCTTGGTGAACAATTGCTCCCCGAGCGATTCTTCCAGCAACCTTATCTGCCCGCTGATCGTCGGCTGCGCCAGGCGCAGTTTCTGGCCCGCCCGCGAGATGCTGCCTTCCTTGGCGGCCATCCAGAAGTAGAGCAGGTGATGGTAATTCAGCCATTCCACATCTTCACTTTACATCGAAAAAACCGATCTTTCTTCAAGGAACTATCTATTTGTCGATACGTCCTACACGCGCCGAAAGTGGAGGTGAACCGCTCGGAGCCGCGGCCTCATGAACTTCGCCATCCTCCAGAACTACCGTCGGCGCCTCACTAGCAAGGCGGCGGAACTGAGGCGGAAAATCTGGAAACCCCGGCTGTTCCACGCGAGCCGGCGAACGCGAAAGTGCCTTCCTCGACCCACGCTGACGCTCAACGAGCATGCACGCCTCTGAGCCGAGATTCAAGTCGCGCTCCACCGCATTGACTGCGGCGTCTTTGGCGTGTGCGAAGGTTGCGGACGGCCCATTTCCCCGGAGCGTCTGAAGGCAGTCCCGTGGACACGCTATTGCATACACTGCCGGCCAGGCGGCGATTCCGGCCCGGGAACGGGAAACGTTCTCCTGGTTCCCGGGCAACTCCTCGCCGCTTGATGGGCTTGAGGTTCGACTACAGCTCGCTGCCAGGCCTGCGGCGCAGCGTCGGCCGTTCATCGTCGTCCGTCTTAGCGCCCGCTTCAGCTCCTCCTTCAGCCGGTATCGCATCCGCCGGGCGCCGCCGAAGCGTCGGACCCGAATCGCTCTTGGCATTTAACGTCCTGCTCTTCTCGGCCTGTTCCAACTTCTCCTTGACTTCCCTGAAGTTCGACGTCGTCACAATGTACTGCGGCTGCGCCGCCAGTAACCAGTCGATATTCTTTTGCGTCCGCTCGATGCGTTCCCCGGTCACCGGATGGGATCGGAACAACTTCGCCATCGTCCCGGGCTTGGATTTCTCCATCGTCTCGAGCCGCTCGAAGAAGCCCACCATCGCCGCGGGATCGTATCCCGCCTTCGCCATGTACTGCAACCCCAGCACGTCCGCCTCACGCTCGAAGTCTCTCGAATACTTCAGAAAGGTCATGGGCACCACGAGCCCGGCAGCCTGCCGCGTGGCATAGCCTGCCCATCCGCCCATGAAAATCAACGGCAGAGAAGCCCAGTTCACGACCTGCCCTCGGGAAGCCTGCCGGGTGCTGTGCCGGGCCGCCACATGTCCCAACTCGTGCGCGATCACCCCCTCCAGTTCAGCCTCATCGTTCGCCTTCAGCAGAACCCCGGTATTCACATACACAAAACCACCGGGAAGCGCGAACGCGTTCACCTGCGGATTGTCCAGCACTTTCACGATCACCGGGACCCTCACATCGGAATTTCGTGCCAGGTTCTGGCCGATGCGATTCACGTATTCGGCGATCGCCGGGTCTCGCATGATCGGGGCGTTCCGCTCGAGTTGTGCAGCCAACCCCTTACCCAGCGAGATCTCCTTTTCAAGCGAGTAAAGGTTCAATCCCTTGCCGACATCTCGATCGCCGATTTGATCCAGATCGATCTTCTTGTCTTCCGCGTGCGCCGGCGCGAAGCCGGGCAGCAACAGCAGCCCAATCGACACCATCAACGCTACACTCCGTCGCATTTTCGTCCCCTTTCAGTGCTTCAGCGCGGCATCCGTCGGAACCGGACCCGCCACGCCCGGCCGTCGCCATGCTGCCATTCTCTTCGTCCAGCCGCCATTCTTCGTTGCCGCCTGTATCAGTAGATACTCGCCGAGGTTGTCCATCGTCACCAGGCCTGCGATACGGCCCTGATGCAGCACAGGCATCGTGTGGCACTTGCACTCCTGCAGGCGTTGAATTGCCGTTTCCAGCATCTCGGTATCCTCCGCGGCGAAAAAGTCCCTTCGCATCACCGCCGATACCGGATATTCGTTTCCTTGCTCCGCCAGTGCCAGCAGCAGGTCGGCTCGCGTCAGAATCCCCACCACTTCTCCCTGCTCCACGACGGGGAAATCTTGCTGCGACCCCTGCAACACCATCCTCGCCGCGTCCGCCAGCGTGTCGCCGGGGCTCAACTGCTGGAAGTCCGTCATCATCGCCATCTGAACCGGCGTACCCGCCAGCGCCGCTTTCATCTGTGTCGCGCTCGCCTCTTGCGATGCGCCGATCCACACAAACAATGCGATGAACATCAACAGCGGATTGAAAAACAGGCCCAAAAGCCCAAACCCAAAAGCTACGCCCTGTCCGATGCCCGCCGCCACTTGAGTTGCCCGCACGTAGTCCAATCGCGTTGCCAGAAGCGCCCGCAACACACGTCCTCCGTCCATCGGGAACGCCGGTATGAGGTTGAACACCACCAGCGTCACGTTCGCCACCATCAGCCGCGCCAGCAGCGGACCACTTGCCACGTGCAACTCGCCCAGCGGCGCCCAGGCATGGCTGAGGGTTAACCAGACGAAGAGCCCCGCCGCGATGGCCACGTTCACCAACGGCCCGGCAACCGCAACCCACAGCTCCTGCTCCGGCTTCTCCGGCATCCGCTCCAGCCGCGCCACACCGCCAATCGGCAGCAGCGTAATATCCCGCGTCGGGATCCCAAACTGCCGCGCGGCCATCGCGTGCCCGAGTTCGTGCAAAACGACGCAGGCGAACAGGGCCAGGATAAATAGGACTCCCTCCAGCACCGCCTCCAGACTCCGTCCCGACGCCCAGTGCGCCGCGCCAACCCAGGCCACCAGCAGCAGGAAGGTCGCGTGGATGCGCAATTCAATTCCAGCGAGGCTGCCGATTCTCCAGGACCACTTCATAATCCTTCTCACCTTCTTTCGTTACTACAATTTCCGCGCGTTTCTTCGTCCACACTAAAGACGCAGCAATCGAAACTCCAATTACTGTCCCGATGATCCCCAGCGACAACCCGGTCGGAAATTTCCCACCGAATGCCTCGTTCAGCCAAACCATCTTCAGACCCACAAACATCAGCACCACCGCCAGGCCGTATTTCAACAGAACGAACCGCTCCACCGCCCCGGCGAGCAGGAAGTATAGCGACCGCAACCCCAACAGCGCGAACACGTTCGAGGTGAATACGACCAACGGCTCTTTCGTGATCGCAAAGACCGCCGGTACCGAGTCCGCGGCGAACAGGATGTCGCTCACTTCGGCGAACAACAGCGCCAGAAACAGTGGCGCTGCGTAGAGGACGCCGTTGAGCCTCACGAAAAACTTCGGCCCGTGCAACTCATGCGTCACCGG
>DAIDIH010000223.1 GCA_027459465.1 Bryobacterales bacterium
GATCGAACAGAGCGAGATTACGCAGGTGCTGGTGACGGACTCGATTCCGCTGAAGGATTCGGCGCGCCGCTCGAACCGGGTGAAGGTTTTATCGGTGGCGGGGCTGCTGGCGCGGGCGATTCAGTCGATTCACGAGGACGGTTCGGTCAGCACGTTGTTTATTTAGCAAACCCGGCAGGACCGGAGTAGGAGCAGGAAGCCGATGAGGAAAGACATTACGATTGCCGCCGAGCCGCGCTCGACGCGGGGAAAGAACGAAGCCCGGCGGCTGCGCGCGGCGGGCAAGACGCCCGGCGTGGTGTATGGGACGGGTCAGGATGCGGTGGCGGTGGCGGTGAATCCGGCGGAGGTGACGCGGATTCTTCGCAGTTCGACGGGCCACAACACGATCTTCCAGGTGCAGGTGGACGGGCAGGCGGCCGAGCCGGTGATGATCACCGACTGGCAGACCGAGCCGATCAAGGGCAAGCTGCTGCATGTGGACCTGAAGCGCATCGATTTGAGCCAGCACATGACGGTGAAGGTGCCGGTGCATGTCACGGGCGAGCCGAAGGGTGTCAAGATACAGGGCGGACTGCTCGAGATCGTCACCCGAGACGTTGAAATCGACTGCCTGCCGGACGAGATTCCCGAGCAGTTCGTGATGGATGTTTCGGAGTTGATGATCGGCCAGAGCGTGCGCGCGAGCGGCGTGGCGATGACGGGTTCGATGAAGCTGGTGAGCTCGCCGGACCAGGTGATTGCGCACGTAGTGGCGCTGCGGGCCGAGGCGGTGGAGGCTGCTCCGGCGGAAGGCGCGGCTGCGCCGGTGGCCGAGCCCGAAGTCATCAAGAAGGGCAAGAAGGAAGAAGAAGGCGCCGCTCCCGAGGGCGAGGCCAAGAAGAAGAAGTAGCGCGGCCCTGTGCCGCGCCGCTGATCTGCGATGGCCGAGGGCGAGATTCAGTGGCTGGTTGCGGGCCTGGGGAATCCGGGTGCGGAGTACGAGAGAACGCCGCATAACCTGGGATTCCTCGCCGTGGACCGGTTGGCCGAGCGGCATGGAATCCGGATCAGCCGGAAGGAAGCGATGGCGCTGGTGGGGCAGGGAAGAGTGCAGGGTGTCACGGTTCTGCTGGCGAAGCCGCAGACGTTCATGAACCTGAGTGGAAGCTCGGTGAACGGACTGCTGGTGAAGGCGGGGCTGAAGCCGGAGCGGTTGATTTTGCTGTATGACGATCTGGACCTGCCGTGGACGAGTTTGCGGGTGCGGCCCAGCGGATCGGCCGGAGGCCATAAGGGCGTCCGGGACGTGATCCGGGCGGTGGGAAGCGACGAGTTTCCGCGGGTGCGGATGGGTATTCATGGCGGCCGCCGGGAAGGCGATGGAGCGCGGATCGTTCTGTCGCAGTTCGGGCGGGCGCAGGAGAAGGATTTGGACGAGGTGGTCGACCGCGCGGCGGCGGCCGTCGAGTCCATAATTGCCGATGGCGTCGAAATGTCCATGACGAGATTCAATCGTCGCGCCGGAGGCTTACAAGAAGAGGAAGAATGAGAATCTACGAGGAGTTGTTCATCGTCAGGCCCGACGTAGCGGAGACGGAAGTGGATCCGCTGGTCGAGCAGTTGACGCAGGTGATCACGAAAAGCGGGGGCACGGTCGACAAGACCGACAAATGGGGCGTCCGGAAGCTGGCCTACCGCGTGATGAAGTACAACGAAGGCTACTACACGCTGATCCAGTTCAGCTCGGGTCCGGATACGGTGAAGGAAGTGGAGCGCCGGCTGCGGGTATCGGACGCGGTGATGAAGTTCATCACGGTGCGGATCGACGAGAAGATGAAGAAGATCGCCAAGCGGAAGAAGGCGCGGGAAAAACGCGCGGCGCGGCGTCCGGCTCCGGTGGTGCACGCTCCGGCGATGCCGGGCGAAGGCGCGGCGCCGATGCCGGGCGCACCGGCTCCGGCGATGCCCGCGGTTCCGGCCGCCCCGGTTCCGGCCGTTCCGGTCCCGGCAGAAAAGGAGCAGGAGTAGGAGGACACCATGGCGGAAACACGAGGCGGACGGCCGATCAGCGCGAGCCAGCGCCCCACCGGCGGCGACAAGACCATAGCCACCAAGAAGCAGTATTTCCGGCGCAAGAAGCTGTGCCGGTTCTGCACGGAAAAGATCGACGACATTAACTACAAGGACGTGCGGCTGCTCAACAGTTTCATTTCCGAGCGCGGCAAGATCACGCCGCGGCGGATCACCGGCGTCTGCGCACCGCACCAGCGGCGGCTGAGCGAGGCGATCAAACAGGCACGCAACATCGCGCTGATTCCTTTTGCGACGGCGCTGTAAGCGGGAGGAACGACGATGGAAGTCATACTGCGGGAAGACATCGAAAAACTGGGCCATCGCGGCCAGGTGGTGAAGGTGGCGCCGGGATTCGCCCGGAATTTTCTGCTGCCGAAGCGCCTGGCGGTGGCGGCGACCGAGTCGAATAAGAAGATCGTGGAGCAGGAGCGCGGGGCGCATCTGCGGCGCGAGGCGAAGCTGGCCAGCGACGCGCGCGATCTCGGGAAGCTGCTGGAGGCGGTGACAGTGGAGATCGCCCAGAAGGCGGGCGAGAACGACCAGTTGTTCGGCTCGGTGACCTCGAAGGACATCGCCGACGCGCTCGAGCAGCAGAAGTTCTCGATCGACCGGCGCAAGATCCAGCTCGAAGAGCCGATCAAGACGCTGGGCGATCACAAGGTCACCATCCGGCTGCACCGCGAGGTTCCGGTGGAGATTACCGTCCGCGTGGTGAAGGAAGCAGAGTAACCTGAGCGAGGAGATTTACCAGGCGCCGGTGGAAGAAGTGTTGCGCGCGGCCGCGCGCGGCGCTATCGGCGTCGACCACCGCTTCGTTCACGCGGTCCTCGACCGTCCGGAGGAAGCGGTGGCCGCCCTGGTTCGGTATGCGGCGTCGCGGCCGCCGGAAGACTCGCTGTTGGGCGACGCGGACCTGATTGCGTTGTTCCGCGCGCTGAAGACGGCGGAAGCGCTGCCGTACTACGTTTCCCTGGCGCGACAGAGTCCGGACGACCTTTCGGGCGATTTGCTCGACGCGTTGGTGGATCTCGGCGCGGCGGCGGTTGAGCCTCTGCTTACTCTTTACAACGAACTCGAGGAAGAGGAGTCCGGGGAAATCGCGTTTGTGCTTGCGGGGCTGCGCGTGCGCGACGAGCGGATCCTGAAGCTGCTACTCGACCGGCTGGAGTACGACGCGGTCGACGCGGCGATCAGCCTGGCGCTTTACGGCGACCCGGCCGCGGCGCCGGCTTTGCGGCGGATACTCGACGAAGCGCCCGCCGGGGACGAAGAGTTCCGCCACGCGATTCAGTCGGCGTTGCAGGAACTCGAACATCCGGCCGAGGCCGTGGCCGAGCGGCCCTACGACGTTTGGGAAGATTTCCCGGAAAAAGAAGTGCCGGACTTCGACCATCTGAGCGACGAGGCGCGGCTGGAAGCGCTTGGGCACGAAGATCCCGAGTTTCGCGCGGCCGCCGCCTACGCATACTTCAACCAATCCTACGGCGAGGACATCCGGGCCAGGCTTTTCGACGCTGCCCGGCAGGATGCGGACGCGACCGTGCGCGCGCGCTGCTGGGAAGCGCTGCTCGGCGAGACGCAGGAGGATGAAATCCGCGAGGCGATGCTAGGGGTTGCGGCCAACCGCGAGGCTTCGCTCGAAGAACGGGGCGGGGCGGCGGTGGGGCTGGCGTTTGAAGGCGCGCGGCCGGAAGTGGCCGCCGTGTTCGAGGAGCTTTACGAAAATCCCGAGACCCGGGCCAAGGCGCTTGAAGCCATGTGGCGGTCGCTCGACCGGAAGTTCGAGCGGCATTTCCCGCGCCATATCGAGGATCCGGACCGGGCCGTGCAGCGCGAGGCGGTTCTTGGCGCCGGGCAATTGCATCTGCAATCGGAAGCCGGGCGCGTTGAAAAACTGTTTGAAGACGACGACATTCGTTCCGACGCGCTTTTCGCCTATGCGCTGCTGGCGCCCGGCGAGACGAGCCCGGCGCGGATGCGGGCGCTGCTGAAGCGGATCGAGCGGCTTGCGGGCGGCCTGGACGAGTTGGAAGAACGAATCGTGAAGGCGGGGTTGGACCAGCGGCTGCTGAATCACGGCATGGACTCGATCTTCTTTCCCATGCCCGAAGAAGAATACGAGGAAGAAGAAGCGCCCGCTCCGGCCGCCGCGCCGAAGGTGGGACGCAACGATCCCTGTCCCTGCGGGAGCGGCAAGAAGTACAAGAAGTGCTGCGGCGCATGAGCCGCGCGGCGCATATACTAATAAGAATGCTTGCGGGCCGGAACCGCTGGCTGCACGCGGTACTCTACGTCATCATTGTTCTCGGCGCGCTCCACGCACAGAACGCCGCGCTGGCCGGCGAACACCATCACAACGGCGCGAACACGCACTGTTGCGACCTTTGCCATCACGGCCAGCTTCCGATCGTCCAGAAGATCGTTTCCGCGCAGCCGGCCCCGCCATCGGAGGGGGGATGGAGTGCGCGCGTTGAAGCCGGCTGCAAGTGCCCGGAACCGGCGGTAATCGACTGCGGCGGCCGCGCGCCCCCGTGTCTCTGTAACAGCGGAAACCTCCAGCAGCAGGCGGTCGCCTAAGTCTGTAGGACTTTCGGCCGCGGTCGTTTTTTCCGATTCCAAATTGCGGAGACGAGATGAGAAGCAGTGTCAATCGTTGGGCTATGGCCGCGTGTTTGGCCATGAGCCTGGGACTGGGTTGGGCGGCCGATGCCGCCGGGCCGCAGGCGGGCGGCGGCGCAGGCTCGGTCAGCGGCACGATCGTGGACGCGACGGGTGCGGTGGTTCCCGGCGCCAAGATCGTGCTGAATAACGCGGTCACCAATTTCACGCGCGAGGCCACGAGCGATGAAGCCGGCGCGTTCGGCTTCACCAACGTCCCGCCCAACACCTACGTCCTGACCGTCACGCTGCAGGGCTTCACCACGCAGACGAAAGCGGTGGATGTGCGCGGGGCGCTTCCGGTTCAGGTGAGCGTGACGCTGGAGGTGGCCGGGGGCGAGCAGACGGTGGAGGTATCGGCCTCGGCGTCGATGCTGGAGAACGTGCCGCTGGCGCACGAGGACGTGGACTCGAGCGCGATCGCCAAGTTGCCGACGCTCGACCCGGCGGCCGGCCTGAGCAGCGCCATCACGTATTCCTCCGGCGCGGTGGTTGCCGACGCCAACGGCTTCTTTCACCCGGCGGGCGACCACGCGCAAACCACCTTCGTGATCGACGGCCAGCCGATCAGCGACCAGCAGAGCAAGCTGTTCTCCACCCAGATTCCGGCCGACGCGATCCAGAGCATGGAGATGATCACCGGCGCCTCCGACGCCCAGTACGGCGACAAGTCGAGCCTGGTGGTGAACGCCAGCACCAAGAGCGGCCTCGGCGCGACGAAGCCGTTCGGCAGCGTCGATTTCTACGGCGGCTCGTTCGGCACCTACGGCGAGGACGCCACGTATGGATTCGGTACGGAGAAGTTCGGCAGCTTCACGGCGGTGAACAGCCTGCGCACGGGGCGCTTCCTCGACAGTCCCGAGTTCTATCCGATTCACGACATCGGCAACAACGCAAACATCTTCGAGCGGCTCGATTATCAAATTGGGGGGATGGACGCGGTGCACCTGAACCTGTTTGTGGCGCGCAACTGGTTCCAGGCGCCAAACAGCTTCGATCAACTCAGCCAGGACCAGCGGCAGCGCGTGCTGACCTGGAACGTGGCGCCCAGCTACGAACACACCTTCAACGCGCACGCGGTTTTGACCGCGAACTTTTACGGCCGCCGCGACCAGGTGGATTACTACGGCAGCCGCAATCCGTTCAACGATACGCCGGTGGCGGTTTCGCAAGGGCGCTATCTCACCAACTACGGCACGCGCGACAACCTCAACCTGGTTCATGGCAAGCAGACGATCGACATCGGCGTGGAAGTGCAGCAGACGCGGCTGGACGAGCGGTTCAACATGGGTGTCACGAACGCTTTGTTCAACCCGGTGTGCCTCAACGGCAGCGACCAAGCGCCGCTAGCTCTGCCTGGGATCACCGACCCGGCGCTGTGCTCGACCGTCAACCCCAACTACATTCCGAACCCCGGGTTGCTGCCGGGCCTGATCCCGTACGATCTCACCCGCGGCGGCCAATTCTTTAACTTCTACGGACGCCACAACATCAACCAGGAAGCGATTTACATCACCGATCAGATCAACCTGGGGGCCTGGAACGTGACCGCGGGCCTGCGCGACGACCAGTACAACGGCCTGACTTCAGCCAATGGTCCGCAGCCGCGGCTGGGAGTAAGTTACCAGGTGAAACAGACGGGAACGGTGCTGCGGATCAGTTATGCGCGGACCTTCGAGAGCCCGTACAACGAGAACTTACTGCTGTCGAGCCAGACGGGCGCGGGAGGACTGGCGGAGAACGTGTTCGGCGCGGCGGCGCAGACGCCGATCCAGCCGGGCTTCCGCAACCAGTTCAACGCCGGATTCGAACAGCGCATCGGCCGGTATCTTCTGTTCAGCGGCGATTACTTCTGGAAGTACACGCATAACGCGTACGACTTCGACGTGCTGTTCAATACGCCGATCACGTTCCCGATCGCCTGGCACAACTCGAAGATCGACGGGTTCGCGGCGCGGCTGAGCACCACCGACATTCACGGGTTCCAGGCCTATATGACGATGGGCCACACGCGGGCGCGTTTCTTTCCGCCGGAGAACGGAGGGTTGATCGCGCAGTCCGGGCTGTACAACCAGGTGTTCCGCATCGACCACGATCAGGCGTTCCAGCAGACGACGAATCTTCGTTACCAGAAGGGCAAGGACGGCCCGTGGGTGACCTTCCTGTGGCGCTACGACAGCGGCGAGGTGAACGGCGCGGTGACGAGCATTGCAGACGCACTCGCGCTCACGGCCGCGCAGCAGGCCGATATCGGCTTCTACTGCGGCAGCGTGTTCGCCACGCGCTTGGCGCCCATCACCGCGTGCCCTTCCGGCGGCGGCGCCACGCGCGTCTACATTCCCAAGGCCGGCACGTACAACCCGGACACCAACCCGCCGCGCATCGCCCCGCGCAACACCTTCGACGCCGCCTTCGGCACCGATAATTTGCTGCGGAATGACGGCGAGAACCACGTCACGCTGCGCTTCACGGTGACCAACCTCACCAATAAGGAAGCGCTGTACAACTTCCTGTCGACCTTCAGCGGCACGCACTTCATCGAGCCGCGGGCCTACGAGGCGTCCATCGGCTATTTGTTCTGACTCTCCGCGCGGGTTTTGTCGAGCGGCAGCACGGTCAGCTTCCATTCGAGCGGCAGCGTCTCGGGGATGTAGCACATGGTGTCGTCGCAGGCCTGATAGCGCAGGGCGCCGGAGAGGATGACGGGGCCGGGAGAGGCGTCGGGCGAGACGGTCACGTCGCGGCGCAGAACGACGCGGCCACGGTAGGCCGGCACGGTTTCCTGGATTGCTTCGAGGCGCAGGGTCTCGGAAGGCGGAAACACGACCGGCGCGGTGGTCCAGCCCACGGGCGGGCGCAGGGACCAGTCGATCGGGATATAGTCGTGCACGCCCGGCGCGTAGACATGCAGGCCGGGGCGCAGGTCGAAGCTTACTTCGAGAAGGATCCGTTCGCCCGGACTCACCTCGCTGCCGCTTGAAGTGAGCCGCGCCTCGATGCGTTTACCGCTGACGGTTGCGGCCGCGCCGCCGCCGAGGCCGAACCGCTGCATCAGAACCGCCGCCGCGGAGTCGCGCTCGCGCAGGTCGCCGTGGATGTATTTTGCGCGCACGATGCCGCGCTCGTTGATCAGCACCGCGGCCGGATAGGCCGCTCCGAAGAACGGACTCCCTTTCGGTGGACCGGCCATCTCGAGGGACGCGGCGCGGATGAGGGCCGAGGCATGGTCGGAGAGGAGCGGGAACGTGATGGAGCGGCGCGCGGCGAACTCGCGCAACACGGCCGGCGGGTCGTAGCTTACGGCGGCGAGGCCGATGCCCGCCTGGCGCGCGGCGTCGAGGTTTGCCTGCATTTCGACGAGCTGATTTTTGCAGTACGGGCACCAGTCGGCCGACTGGAAAAACACGAGCAGGACGCCGTGGGGTCCTTCGATCGATTTCAGGTCGCGTAGCTTGCCGGCCTGGTCCGGAAGGCGGAAGGCGGGGAACGGAGCGCCGGTTCGCGGCCCCGGCGGAGGGGTGGGTTGCTGGGCCGGAAGCGCGGAAGCGGCCAAAAATGCCGCCAACGCGAGACGGAGCAAGCGGGCCATCTTCCGATTATGCCCTTTCCCGGTGGAGGTATGGTCCGGATGCGGTAGAATAACCGTGAAAATGGCGGCGCCAGGATCTAAACCGGAGCCTCAGGAAATCCCCGATAAGTTGTACTTCCGTATAGGGGAAGTCAGCCGGCTTGCGGGCATAAGACCGCACGTGCTGCGGTTCTGGGAAAGCGAGTTTCCCGGCCTGGGGCCGAAGAAATCCTCCACCGGCCAGCGGCAGTTCCGGCGGAAGGACGTCGAGTTGGTGCTTGAAATCAAGCGGCTGCTTTATGAGAAGCGGTTCACGATTGAAGGGGCGCGAAAGCACCTGGAAGCCCGAGGCAAGGCGCCACAAGCGGGCGCCGCGGCGCCGGCCAAGCCGCCCCTGCAGCAGGGGGAGCTTTTCGGGCCGATGCATTCCCCGCAGTGGGAGGAGATCCGGCGCGAGTTGCGGGCGATCGCGAGAATGTTGGGCGATGAGGTAAGGGAGTCAGCGGAATCTGCCGATAAGTGAGCAGGGCGGGGCATGGCCTCACGCTTGCCGCCCGGACGGCAATGATCCAGCTCACTCGCATCAATCAGACGCCGATTGTGCTCAACTCCGACCTCATTGAGCACGTCGAAGTCACGCCGGACACCGTCGTGACGCTGACTGGCGGGCAGAAGTTTCTCGTGTTGGAAAGCCCGCAGGAGGTGATTGCGCGTGTGATTGCGTTCCGCCGCTCGATTCTGGCCGAGGCGTCGCTGCTGGACTCGACAAGCGGCGCCGCGGGGGACGGCGAACCGGAGCGCGGGAAGGCGGCGAGCTAAGCCGATGGCTGCGAAAGCGGGCGGAAGCGGACCGCAGGCCCGGAAGAAATTCGACGTCACGACCATCGCGGGCCTGCTGCTGGCGGTGGGGGGCATTGTGGGCGGGCTGCTGCTCGAGGGCGGCAAGATCCGCGACGTCAGCCAGATCACCGCGGCGATCATTGTTCTTGGCGGCACCTTCGGCGCGGTGATGGTGACTACGCCTCCGGCGCAGCTCGCCCGCGCGCTGAAGCGTCTTCCAATGATCTTCCAGGACTCGAGCCCGTCGTGGAATCAAGCCATCGAAGACATCATCGGCTATGCGGTGAAGGCGCGGAAAACGGGCCTCGTGTCGCTTGAATCCGTTGCCGACTCGATCGCGGATCCGTTTCTGAAAAAAGCTCTGAACCTGGCCATCGACGGCACGGACCTGCAGGAGCTCCGCTCGATGATGGAACTGCAGATTTCGCTGGAGGAGCAGCGCGCAGAGGCCGAAGCGAGGGTGTTTGAAAGCGCCGGCGGGTACGCGCCGACGATCGGGATCATCGGCGCCGTGATGGGTCTCATTCAGGTGATGAAGAACCTGGCCAACATCGAGGAGGTCGGGCACGGCATCGCGGTGGCCTTCGTCGCTACGGTATACGGCGTGGCCTCGGCCAATCTCTTCTTCCTGCCGGCGGCCGGGAAAATAAAGGCGCGCGCGCGCGAGGAAGCCGAAGGCAAAGAAATGCTGCTCGACGGGGTGGCGGCGATCGTCGAGGGTATGAACCCGAAGATCATCCGGAGCAAGCTGGAGGCCTATCTCGGCTCCGAGGCGCCGCAGCAAAAGCCCGCCGCCGCGTCGGCCGAAGCGCCCGCCCGGGCGGCGCGGGCCGAGGCCTGAGGAAGCCGCGATGGCGCGCAAGAGATCCCATGAGCACGCTAACCACGAGCGGTGGCTCGTTTCCTACGCGGACTTCATCACGCTGCTGTTCGCTTTCTTCGTGGTGATGTTCGCCAGCTCGCAAACCGACCATGCCAAGGTGAAGCAGGTTTCCGAGTCGGTGCAGAAGGCGTTCAGCCAAAACCAGATCAGCGCGATGGTGAATGTCATCCTCGGAGGCACGGTGGATAACAAAGGCCCGGGCAACGCGATGATGCACGGCCCGGGCGGTGCGAAACTTCTAAAGCCGGGCCCGAACCCGGTTCCCGAGCAGGAACAGGACCTGCTGTCCTCGCTAAAGGTCCTCACGAAACAACTCGCGCCGGAGATCGCCACCGGCAAGATCAGTCTCTCGATGCAGGCTCGCGGCCTCGTCATCAGCTTCCGCCAGGCCGCGCTGTTCCCTTCCGGACAGACGGAAATCGCGCCCTCCAGCTACGACAGCGTGGGGAAGGTGGCCGAAGCGATTCTGCGCATCCCGAACCAGGTGCGCCTGGAGGGCCACACGGATTCGGTGCCGATCCATAACGCCCGCTTCCGCAGCAACTGGGACCTGTCGGCGGCGCGCAGTATCGCGCTGCTCGAGTTACTCGTGAGCCGCTTCCGCGTGCCCGATGCGCGATTGTCGATCGGAGGCTACGCCGACAACGACCCGGCGGCGGACAACAGCACCGAAGAAGGACGCGCCCGCAACCGGCGCGTCGACATCGTCATTCTGAACTCGTTCGGCATGCGCGACGAACCCGAGCGCCCGAAATCGGCAGCCGCTCCGCCGGAAGTCCCCTCTCCGCCGCCGGTTTCCGCTTCGGTGGGCGCTGGGACGCCCTAAGCGCACAATAGTGTGGCAAAATACATCGGATGCGGCCAGCGCGCTCCACGCTGATTAGCGGCGCGACCATCTTCCTCAGCGCGTTCCTGCTGTTCTGGATCCAGCCGCTGATCGCCAAGCGCATTCTGCCGTGGTTCGGCGGCGCCACGGCGGTATGGGTCACCTGCCTGCTGTTCTTCCAGGTCCTGCTACTGGCGGGCTACTGCTACGCGCACGCTCTTTCGCGCGCCACGGCCCGGGTTCAGGGCATCGTCCACGCGGTGGCGCTCGCCGCCGGCATCGTCCTGCTGCACTATGGCTTGTTGGCCGCACGGCAGCCGCCGGAAACCCGCGATCCGATCCTCGACATCCTGCTCCTACTCGGCTCCTTTATCGGACTGCCGTACTTTCTCCTGTCGGCCACCACGCCGCTGGTGTCGAGTTGGTACGTACGGTTTGAGGGCGCCGGGATGCCCTACCGGCTCTACGCGCTGTCGAACTTCGCCTCACTGGTCGCCTTGATCGCCTTTCCCACCCTGCTCGAACCGCACATCGGCGTGGCCTCCCAACTTCAGATCTGGTCGATCGCCTTCTCGCTGTTCGCGGCTTCGTGCGCGTGGCTTTCTCTTGCAGCGGCCCGGCCCGGCGCCGCATCGCCCGCCTCCGGCGCCGTTTTGCCGGATGACGCCGCGCCGCCCCACGCCCGCGACTGGGCTCTGTGGCTCTCGCTGGCCGCCTGCGGTTCGGCCATGCTGCTCGCGGTGACCAACCACCTCATTCAGAACGTTGCCGCCATTCCGTTCCTTTGGGTGCTGCCGCTCACCCTATACCTGCTCACCTTCATCATTGCCTTCGAGCGCGAGCAGTGGTACCGGCCCTTGATCGGCCTGGTGCTCGCGGCGATCGCCCTCGACGCGATGAGCTGGGGCCTTACCGCCATCAGCAACCGCGGCGCCATCCGGCAAGGGGTTCCGCTCTACGCGGCGGGCCTATTCTGCTGCTGCCTCTTCTGCCACGGCGAGCTGAGCTGGCGCAAACCGCCCAAACAGTATCTGACCGGCTTCTACCTCGCCGTCTCGCTCGGCGGCGCACTTGGAGCCGGTTTCGTCAGTGTTCTTGCCCCGCACGTGTTCAATTCTTTTTACGAGTTTCCGCTCACCATGCTCGCCTGCGCGGCTCTGGCCCTGGTGGTGAACTGGAGGGCCGGCCGCCTGCGCGCCGCCTTGGCCCTGGCCGCATTCGGCGTCGTCACCTGGTACGGTGTCGACCGGTTCCTCACCCTTCACTACTCGAGCCGCGTGATGGTCCGGAATTTCTACGGCGGGCTCCGCGTCGATGACATCGACCTCGACGACGGCAGCCTCGCCCGCGAACTGGTTAACGGCACCATCAATCACGGCGTTCAGTATCAGGACCCGGTCCGGCGAAGACGGCCGATCAGCTATTACGGCCAGCTTACCGGGATCGGTTGGGCGCTGCGAACCAAGAAATTCCAACATCCCGAGGGAATTCGTGTCGGCGTCATCGGTTTGGGGACCGGCACCATCGCGGCCTATGGAGGCCCCGGCGACCGGTATCGTTTTTATGAAATTAACCCGCTGGTCGAAGGGATCGCCCGAGGCTGGTTCACCTATCTCGCCGACAGCGGGGCCCGCATCACGGTGACTTTGGGTGATGGGCGGATCTCGCTCGCCCACTCTCCCCCGGCCCAGTTCGACGTCCTGGCCGTCGACGCGTTCTCGAGCGACTCCATTCCCGTGCACCTGCTCACGCGGGAAGCCGCCCAGGTTTACCGCCGCGAACTCGACTACGACGGCATCCTCGCTCTTCATATATCGAATGCCAATTTGGATTTACGCCCCGTGGCCGCCGCCGTGGCCTCCGCCATGGGCGCCCGCGCGTGGCTGTTTGAGACCGACCCCGACCCCAGCCGTGAGCTGTTCGCCACCTCGTGGGTCCTGATCGGCGGTGACGAAGAATCCGCGAAGTGGCGCGGCGCCGGCGCCACCCTCCTTACACCTCGCTCCGGCTTCCGCCCCTGGACCGACGATTACAGCAACCTGTTTGAGGTTCTGAAGTAAATCGACGGGAGAGATGCGAGGAGTCCGAACCGAAGTACCATCCAAGAGGATAGAAGACGCTCGGCTAAAGCTCATTGATTTTTAGTAATGGGTCTTTATGAGTAAGGAATTATAGAGTATTGCATCTAGGATGGAGGAGGGGCAGGCATCATATCCGCGCCCGGGTTGGCTAGACCATGGCAGCGTGAGGTGTTTGTGTGGTGTCTTCCCTAAACGGTTCGAATGAAGGCAATGGTCGGATTGTTGGTTTTACTGGTCGCTACTATCTCCACCGTGGCTGGAGGCGCGGTCTACGGTGGAGGGGAACACGGCTTTTTTCACGCGAAAGATCCTGTTGCTCTCGCCTTGGTCATTCCGGGGTTCGCCATGGTCGCATTCGGCTTCGGGAAGAAGAAGGGGCCGAAGTAACTTCCGAGTCGTCTCTCAGCCGCAACGAAGCGCGGCCCCGGTCCTCCCCGGGCGCCGCGCTTCGCCGTTTCCGGGCTTCGCGCAAGACGGCCTGGCCTAGGGTGTAACATCAGGTTCAGGCCGAACCGCCGTTCTCCATGCCGGCCCCGTTGTCGCTCGCGCTCGCTGACTCGATCCTCACCCTGCATCTCGCCTTCATCGGCTGGGTGATTTTCGGCGCGTTCCTCACGCGGGGCCGGCCGCGCCTTGCCGCCGCGCACCTGTTGACGCTGGTTTACGCGATTCTCGCGGAAACGACGCCGCTCATCTGCCCGCTCACGCTCGCCGAGAACCATTTCGAGTCGATCGCCGGAATAACGCCGTACCAAGGCCCCTGCCTGCTCCACTATCTGGACGCGACCGTGTACCCCGACGTGCCGCCATGGATCCTGACAGTCGCGGCGATTCTCGTCTGCGGGGCGAACTTCGCCGCCTACGCCCTTCGCTACCGGCGGCGCGCTTTTCCCGGTTGACTCGCCTTAGTCCCAGGGAATCTCGCTGCGGTTCCGCACCAGCCAGGTCCGGAAGTCCTGCAGCTCGGGGTTCAGACGCCGCGTGGACTCCGGGCTGCGCGCGCCGCAAAAGTATTGCTCAAAATCCCGTTTGAACTGAAACATGTTACCTAAGTCGTCGGCGCCGGGAAATCCGAACGAGCGATACACCTCCGGCGGCACGTTGTTGTAGCGCACCGTCTCGCCGAGCACGTCGGTGAAGATGGCCGCCATCTGCGCGCCGGTGAGGTGCTCACCGGCGATGCCGACCCTCTGCCGGATGAACCGTTCGCCGTTCCGGAAGATGCCATAGGCGCACTTGCCGATATCCTCCGCCGCGATGCCCGGCAGTTTCTTATCATCCATCGGAAAGGTGATCGCCAGCGTCCCGTCCGGGCCGCGCTTGGGGCCCATGCCGAAATGAATGAAGTTGTCCCAGTAAAACGAGGTCAGCAGAAACGTTACCGGCAGGTCCGCGTCGGTGAAGAAATGGTTCGAAGCCCCCTTGCCGTCGAAATGCGGCACCTTGTAGTTGCCGTGCAGCGTGGGCATGCGGTCATCTTCGAGCGGCACCCACTTCCGCGTGTCTTCGAGCGTCGACCAGATGACGTGCTGCAGCCCGGCCGACTTGGCGGCCTCCGCCATCGACTTCGCGTTCGCCATTTCGCGTTCGGCCGAGAAATGCTCCCAGAAGAACGTCACGCAATAGGCGCCATAGGCGCCGTCGAAAGCGCGCTTCAGGCTGTCGGGGTTGTCCACGTCGGCCACCACGACCTCCGCGCCGCGCTTGGCGAACTCCCGCGACCTCTCGCTGTCGATATGCCGGGTCAGCACGCGCGCCGCGAAACCGCCGGACGGGTCGTTCAGAATCGCCCGGACCAATCCGCCGCCCTGCGAACCCGTGGCGCCGGTTACCGCAATTACTTTCTTGTCGCTCATGGCTTCTTCTATTTCACACCAATAACCATTGAACCGGGCCCCACCAGGTGCTCGACGCGCGTCTGGCGGAATCCGGCCTCCCGCATCCAGCCCTGGCAGCCGGCGCCGGTGGAATCGAACCCGCCCCGCGTCTCGACCAGCATGTTGAGCGACATCAGCAATCCGAAGGCGTTGCTCCGCCGGTCGTCGTCGATCAGCGCTTCGTACACGATCAGCGACCCACCTTCCGGCAGCGCCTGGTACGCTTTCTTGAGAAGCATACGCTTGGTTTCGAGATCCCAGTCGTGCAGGATGTGGCCCATGATGAGGACATCGGCGGAGGGCATCGCATCCTCGAAGAAACTGCCCGCATGAAACTTGAGACGCGCGCTCAGCCTGGCAGCGGCTACACACTCTTCGAACACGGGACCCACCCGCGGCAGATCGAACCCGCCGCCGCGTAAGTGCGAGTGAGCCAGGGCCAGTTGGACGGGCGTGCCTCCTTGCGCGCAGCCGACGTCGCAGAAGGTCCGGTAATCGTGCCAGGGAAACTTCGCCGCCATCGCCCGCGCCGCCCCCAGGCTGATTCCGGTCATGGCGGAAAGAAACTGGCGCAGGCGCACGGGATCGGCGTATCGTTCCGCGAACGTGTCTATGCCGCGTTTCACTTCGTTTTGGGGCTCGCCCGTCTTGAGCGCCTCGGTCAGCGCGCCCCAGAACGGATACAGCCGGGCGTTCGCCATCTCCAGCATGCCTCCCGCGTACGTGGGCCTGGCCTTGTCGAGAAACAGGCCCGTGTCAGGCGTGTTGCTGTAGGAATCGCCGTCGCGTTCGAGCATTCCGAGCGAGACGAGGGCATCCAGGAAGTCCGTTGCGCCCCTGGGATGCAGCGCGAGCGTGGACCGGAGCGCGTCGCCGCTCATCGCGGAAGAACCGAGAGCCGTGAGCACTCCCAGTTCAATGGCGCTGAGCAGTGTTTTCGCGCCCCAGAATCCGAGGGCGAGTTGCATAATTCGTTCCGGCGACGGCTCTGCCGGATGGGACAGAGCTGGCGTGTCAACCGCCTGTGCCGCAACGCCCCTCCCGCACCGCGTGATAGATTGTTCCCAGCCGATTCCGCCGCCATGAAGCCCCGCCGACTGTTTACTCTGCTTTGCCTTACTCTGGCGCCGCTCGGCGCCGCGCCGGTGCACGTTTGGGAGAAACAGGAACTTACTTTCACCGCCTCGCGCACTTACTCGAACCCATACACGGATGTCGTCGTCTGGGTGGACCTCGCGGGTCCGGGGTTCGAAAAGCGCGTCTACGGTTTCTGGGATGGCGGCCAGACATTCCGCGTCCGGGTGCTCGCTACCGCCGCCGGTACTTGGAGTTGGCGCAGCGGCGCCAACCCGCCCGACCCCGGCCTTTCCAACAAAGCCGGATCCTTCACGGCCATCCCCTGGACCGCGGAGCAACTCCGAGAAAATCCGCTCCGGCGCGGCTACCTCCGCCCGACTCCCAACCACCACGCGCTCTCGCTCGCCGACGGGACGCCGTTCTTCGTCCTGGGCGATACGTGGTATGCCGCCGGAACGAACCGCTTCAAGTGGTACGACGACGATACCCCGCGCCCCATCGGCCCCACTGCCGGGTTCAAAGACTACGTCCGGTATCGCCAGGCGCAGGGCTTCAACTGGGTCAACATCATCGCGGCTTTCCCGAACTGGATGACCGACGGCCAGCCCTGGAACGTCCGTAGGAACGACGCCGGCCACACCACTGTCCGCTCCGCCTGGCTCGAATTCGGCACGGGCAGCGCCAAGAACATGGACAACGAAGGCGGGCGCCCGTTCCTGTTCCCCGGCAAAGTTCCCGGCTACGAGAATATGTTTCCCGACGTCGACCGAATCAACCCGGCTTATTTCCACTACATCGACCGCAAAATCGACTATCTCAACGCGCACGGCTTCGTCCCCTTTATTGAAGTCGCCCGCCGCGACTCCAGTATGTGCTGGATGAAATATTATAAGTGGCCGGACTCCTATGCCCGGTTTATCGAATATGTCTGGTCGCGGTACCAGGCCAATAATACGGTACTTAGTCCGATTCACTTAGACATCATCAGCGAGTCCGTGTCACCGAATGACTTTCTCAAGGCCATTGGCATGGTGATGTCGAAGTACGGTCCGCCGCCGTTCGGTAACTTACTTTCGGCCAACGCGAATCCGTCGACGCTGGAAAATTGGGGCGATCCGTCCTGGGTCACGCTGCAGCAGACCGGCAACATGCGCGAGCACAATAACTACTGGTACCTTACTGAAATCTTCCACATGCCCGATCCTAAGCCCGGCCTCGACGGCGAACCGTATTACTCCGGTTACAAGGACGCGCGGTCGCTCGGCGGCGGCAAGGGCTACCAGTATGGGGCGCCGGGCGGATCGGACCTTGACGCCCAGTTCGTCCGCTCGGCCATGTACGGGAACTTCCTTTCTGGCGGCCTCGCCGGGCACGTCTACGGAGCGGAAGGCATCTGGGGCGCCGACATCGAACCCACAGCGCCCACGAAGATGTGGGACGCGTTTCAGTGGCAATCCGCCGCCCAGATGCAGTATCTACGCACCTTTGCGTTCTCGATCGGCAGGCGCTATCAGGATCTGGTCCCCGACGCGAACCTCGTCTCGCCGCACGAGAATGCAAATCTCCGCGCCTATGAAGGCTGGGCTTACTGCGCCCGCACCCCGGATAAAGAAATCTTCCTCGTCTACTTCGAGAAGGATGCTCCGCAGGCTCAGATCCGGGGCGCCCGGCTGAACAGCCTCTACAAGGCCGACTGGTTCGACCCCCGCACCGGCAGTTATTCGAGCGCCGGGATCCTCCGCTCCAGCGTCATTGGCATTGTCCAACTCCCCGCCGTGCCGGCCGACAGCGACTGGGCTCTCCGGCTCACTTGGCTCGGCCCGGCCCCAGCGGGCCGCTAACGGTCGCCCTCGGTTTCTTGACATAGCCGCCCCATCTGGCGTAGGATACGGCCAAGTCTTGCACACGTGTGCAATACGCAATATGCTTACCCCGAAGCAATTAGGGAGACTGCCCGGCACAGGCCGCGGGCTGCGCAACGCCTCCATCAAAGATATTGCTCGCCTCGCCGGCGTCTCCCACTCCACCGTCTCACGCGCCCTTCGCGGCGGCGTCCTGGTGCGCGACGAAACCGCCTCCCGCATCCGCAAGATCGCCGAGGAGGTCGGCTACCGTCCCAGCGCCGCCGCCCGCAGCCTGGTCAGCGGACACAGCGACACCATCGGCGTCGTCGTCACCAACGTCGCCGACCCCTTCGTCGCCGGCGTCGTCCGCGGCATCGAGGATAGAGCCGAAGAGCATCGCTACGCCGTCTTCCTCGCCAACTCCAACGCCGACCCCGACCGCGAAGTCCGCGTCGTCCGCGCCTTCGAAGAACGCCGGGTCGACGGCATCATCGTCACCTCCTCCCGCGTCGGCGCCCTCTATGTTCCCGTCATGGAGCGGATGCGCGTCCCCATCGTGCTGCTCAACAATCAGCACCCCGGCCACTTCGCCCACTCCGTAATGATCGACAACCCCAAGGCCAGTCTCGAAGTCACCCGCCACCTCACCCAACTCGGCCACCGGCGCATCGGCTACATCGGCGACCGCTCCGGCCATCAGTCCGACACCGAGCGCCTCGCCGGATACCGCCAGGCCCTCGAAGAGGCGGGAATTCCCTTCGATCCGGCCTTAACCATCCAGGGCGACGGCAGGCCGGAAGGCGGCGGAATAGCCATGACGCGCCTCCTCCAGGGCAACCGCCTCCCCACTGCCGTTTTCTGCTACAACGACATGACCGCTCTCGGCGCCATGCGCCAGATCCGCCTCCACGGCCTCCGCGTCCCTCACGACATCTCGGTCGCCGGTTTCGACGATCTCTTTCTCGACGAATACCTCGACCCGCCCCTCACTACCGTCCGCCAGCCCATGCGCGAAATGGGGCGCATCGCCATGCAGACCCTGCTCAACATCTTCACCGGCGAAAGCAACTCCCACAACGTCCGCGTCGAAGGCCGCCTCATCGTCCGTGGATCTACCGCCGCACCAAAAGAATAACCATGACCACCGACTTACTTGTAACTAAGAATGCCCTCGCGGGTAAGTTACTCGAATCCGGCTTCGAGTATCTGTCCTTTGAAAACGTCGTCCTCCCCGCCGCGTCCGCCCACGAAGCGGAAACCGGCGAACGAGAACTCGCTCTCGTCGTCCTCGGAGGCCGCTGCTCCGTCTCCTCTTCGCGCGGTGACTGGCTCGACATCGGCGGACGCGCCAACGTCTTCGCCGGCAAGCCCTACACGCTTTACCTCCCGCCGGACACTCGCTTCACCCTATCTACTGAATCGGGCTGCGACGTCGCCCTCTGCTTCTGCAAAGCCGAACAGCGGCATCCGCCCCGCCTCGTCCGCCCGGAAGAAGTCGAAATTGAAATCCGCGGCGGCGGCAACGCCACCCGCCAGATCCACCACATGCTCAAGCCGGATTTCCCCGCCCACCGCCTGCTGATCGTCGAGGTGTACACGCCCGCCGGGAACTGGTCCAGCTACCCGCCCCACAAGCACGACGTACACAACCCTCCCGCCGAAGTGGACCTCGAAGAGATTTACTACTACCGCATCTCCGAACCCATCGCCGCAAGCGCTCCAGCCCAGGCCGGCGCAGGTTACGCTATCCAGAAGGTCTACACGAAAGACCGCCGCATCGACGCCACCCTCACCGTCCGCGACGGCGACCTCGTCCGCGTCCCCGAAGGTTACCACCCCGTCGTCGCTGCCCACGGCTATCACGCCTACTACCTCAACGCCCTCGCCGGCTCTGCCCGCTCCATGGCCGCCAGCGACGACCCCGATTACGCCTGGGTCCGCGCCGAATGGAAGGACAAAGACCCCAGGCTCCCTATCGTCTGAGCAACCAGGAGACACCTCACATGGAAGTGGCGATTGTCGGACGCATCGGATACGACCTCTACTCGGAGGAACCAAACGTGCCTCTGCCCGAGGTGCGCCGCTTCTCCCGCTATCTTGGCGGCAGCAGCGCGAACATGGCCGTCGGCCTCGCCCGCCTCGGCGCGAAAGTCGGCATCGTCGGCGCCGTCGGCACGGACCGCTTAAGCGACTTTCTCCTCTCTTTCCTCGAGCGCGAAAATGTCGGCACCGCCCACGTCCAGCGCGTCGCCGGCTACCTGCCTTCGCTCTGCCTCACCGAAGTCTCACCGCCGGACCGCTTCCCGCAAGTCTTCTACCGCCACGATGCCGTCGACACCAAACTCGACATCGCCGCCCCCGCGCTCGACTTCATCGCTGGCTGCCGCATGTTCATCACGAACGGCACCTCGCTCTGCGCCTCTCCCTCGCGCGAGTCCACTTACTTCGCCCTCGAACGCGCCCACCGCGCCGGCGCCCGTGTCGTCTTCGATGTCGACTTCCGCGCCATGTCCTGGCTCAGCCCCGCCGAAGCCGGCCTCGCCGTCCGCCTTGCCCTCCCTTTCGTCGACGTCTTAATCGGCAATCAACTCGAACTGAACCTCGTCGCCGGTCACGACGATCTCGACCGCTCCACCGCGGCCCTGCGCCAATGCGTCCCCATGTTAGTAAGTAAGCTCGGCGAGCAGGGAACGCGCGTCTGGCAAGGCCCGGATAGCGTCTTCCTACCTCCTTACTCCGTCGATGTCGTCTCCACCATCGGGGCAGGGGACGGCTTCGCCTCCGGTTTCCTCTTCGCACTGCTGGCCGGCAAGCCCGTCGTCGACTGTCTCCACTACGGCAACGCCGCCGCGGCCATCGTCGTCAGCCGCCTGAGCTGTTCCGAAGCCATGCCCACGCTTGACGAGGTCGAAATCATCCTCGCCGCCCAGCGCAAGCAGGTAGCCGGAAGCTAATTCACCATGTTCTCCCCCAGCCTCTTTCTCCCCGATCATCTCCTCGCCCGCCTCACCGAAGTCCGCGTCAGCGACCCGGCCTTCTCCGGACGCGCTGCCGCCGCGCGCATCCGCCGCACCACTCTCGCCCCATCCGGAAAACTCAACCTAGTCGCCGCGGACCACCCGGCCCGCTACATCACCAAAGTCGGCGACAATCCCCTCGCCATGGCCGACCGCCGCGACTACCTCGCACGCATCCTTCGCGTCGTCTCCAGTCCCCTCGTCGACGGCGTCATGGCTACCATGGACATCCTCGAGGACCTGCTCTCGGTCGACGGCTTCCTCCGCGAAGCCGGCTCCACCCCCCTGCTCGATCACAAACTCCTCATCGCCAGCCTCAACCGCGGCGGCCTCGCCGGCTCCGCTTGGGAACTCGACGACCCCATCACCGGCGCCACCCCCGCCTCCTGCGAATCCTGGGGCCTCGACGGCGCCAAATTCCTCCTCCGCATCGACCTCACCGAATCCGCCTCTCTCAAAACGCTCTCCGCGGCCACGGCCGCCATCAACGAATGTGACTCGCTGCACCTCCCCATGTTTCTCGAACCTCTTCCAGTTACTCGCTCCGGCCCGACTTACTCGGTCGTGAAAAACGCCGACTCCATCGCCCGCCTCGTCGGCGTCGCCTCCGCCCTCGGCGCCAGCAGCCGCTTCGTCTGGCTCAAGCTCCCCTACGTAGAAAACTACGAACTCGTCGCCCGCTCCACCACGATGCCCATTCTTCTCCTCGGCGGCGAATCCGCCGGCGACCCCGCCCCGTTCCTGCGCCAACTCGAAGGCGCTCTCCGCGCCGGCCCGAATGTCCGCGGGGCGCTCGTGGGGCGAAACGTTCTTTACCCCGGCGACGAAGACCCGCTCGCCATGGCCGAAGCCGCGGGCGGAATCGTCCACCAGGGCTGGACCGTCGAGCAGGCGCTCCAGACGATGCCAACAGTAAGAGGCCGCGAACTCGACCGGCTTCACAGAAGGAACGCATGAAAACCAGAAGACTTACCACCGCGCAGGCGCTGCTTGCCTATCTCAAGAATCAATATGTCGAACGCGACGGCGTCGAACACCGCTTCTTCGCGGGCGTCCTCGGCATCTTCGGCCACGGCAATGTCGCCGGCATCGGCGAGGCCCTGCAGGAAAACCTCGACCTGCCCTACATCCCCGTGCGCAACGAACAGGCCGCCGTCCACCTCGCCTCCGGCTTCGCCAAAGCGAGCAACCGACTCCGCGCCTTCGCCTGCACCTCCTCCATCGGCCCCGGCGCCACCAACATGATCACCGGCGCCGCGCTCGCGACCATCAACCGGCTCCCCGTCCTCCTGCTGCCCGGCGACATCTTCGCGCGCAGAAACGTCGCCCCCGTCCTTCAGCAGCTCGAACTCCCCTCCACCCAGGACGTCGGCGTTAACGACTGCTTCAAACCCGTGTCGCGCTATTGGGACCGCATCTACCGCCCCGAGCAGTTAATCACCGCGCTGCCCGAAGTCATGCGCGTGCTCACCTCGCCGTCCGAATGCGGCGCCGTCACGCTCTCTCTCCCGCAGGACGTTCAGACCGAAGCCTGCGACTACCCCGTAGAAATGTTTGAAAAGCGCGTCTGGACCATTCGCCGCCCCGAACCCGACGCCGTCTCCTTCGAGCGCGCCGTGGCCGCCATTCGCACCAGCAAGCGCCCCCTCGTCGTCGCCGGAGGCGGCATCCTGTTCAGCCAAGCCACCGAAGCCCTGAAAAGATTCTGCGAGTCCACCGGCATCCCCGCCGGCGAAACGCAGGCCGGCAAAGGCTCGCTCCCCTTCGATCATCCCCAGTGCCTCGGCGCCGTCGGCGTCACCGGCACTCTCGCCGCCAACCGCGCCGCCCGCGAAGCCGACCTCGTCATCGGCTGCGGCACCCGCTACTCGGACTTCACCACCGCCTCCATGACCGCCTTCCAGAACCCCGGTGTCCGCTTCGTCAACATCAACACCGCCGAGTTCGACGCCTTCAAACTCTCCGCCATCCCGCTTGTCGCCGACGCCCGCGTCGCCCTCGACCGCCTCTCCAAAGCCCTCACCGGCTACCGCGTCGACGCCACTTACGCGGCCATCATCCGCGAAGGCAAGCGTAAGTGGGAAGCCGAAGTCGATCGCCTCTTCCACTTAGGAGTTGAGCCCAAGCCCGCCCAAAGCGAAGTAATCGGAGCCATGTGGGAAGCCTCCGGCCCCCGCGACATCCTCGTCTCCGCCGCCGGCAGCCATCCCGGCGACCTCCACAAACTCTGGCGTACCCGCACGCCCAACGGCTACCACATGGAGTACGGTTACTCGTGCATGGGTTACGAAATCCCCGGCGCCATGGGCGCGAAGCTCGCCGATCCCTCCCGCGAAGTCTACGTCTTCTTAGGAGACGGAACTTATCTCTTGATGCCCGGCGAAATCGTCACCGCCGTCCAGGAAGGCATCAAGCTCATCATCGTCTTAGTCGATAACCACGGCTTCGCCAGCATCGGCGGCCTCAGCCGTTCGCTCGGCCAGGGAGGCTTCGGCACCGAGTACCGCCTCCGC
>DAIDIH010000224.1 GCA_027459465.1 Bryobacterales bacterium
ACGGCTTCTACGGCGACTGGCGCAAGCTCTTCACCGAAATCGACGACATCGACAAAGTCACCGCCGCCGACGTCCAGCGCGTCGCGAAAGTTTACCTGGTCGACGACTCGCGAACCGTCGCCTACATCGAACCGCCCAAGAGCGCAGCCGCGCCCACCGGAGGTGCGAAGTGAAATACCTTCTCACACTCACCCTCGCCGCCGCCCTCGTTCCCGCGGCGGCCCAGACGCCCAAACCCCCCGCTGCTAAAGCCGCGGCTCTGCCTTCTTATAAGGACCTGAAGTACCCGCCGCTCCGCCAGATCGTGCTTCCCAAGCCCGAAGCCTTCACGCTCCCCAACGGCATGAAGGTCTACTTACTCGAAGACCACGAACTTCCTTTAGTAAGCGGCTTCGCGCTCGTCCGCACCGGCAACCTCTTCGACCCACCCACCAAACACGGCCTCGCCGACATCACCGGCGGCCTCATCCGCAGCGGCGGCACCAAAACCAAAACCGGTGACCAGTTGGACGTCGAACTCGAAGACGTCGCCGCCTCGGTGGAAAGCGGTATCGGCGAAACCTCGGGCTCCGTCTCCTTCTCCTGCCTCAAGGAAAACACCGCCGAAGTGCTCGGCATCTTCCACGATGTGCTCACGCAACCGGGCCTCCGCCAGGATAAACTCGACCTCGCCAAAACCCAGTGGCGCAGCGCCATCGCCCGCCGCAACGACGACGCCTCCGGCATCGCGGACCGCGAGTTCGCCAACACCGTCTACGGCAAAAACACCCCCTACGGCTGGGACATCAACTATTCCGACATCGATGCCATCCATCGCTCCGACGTCCAGGCCTTCTACACCCGCTACTTCTTCCCGGCCAACGTCATGCTCGCCGTCTACGGCGACTTCTCCGCGGCCGAAATGAAAGCCCAACTCGAAAAACTCTTCGCCGATTGGACCGTCAAACAGGACCCGGTTCCGCCCTTCCCCAAAGTCACCGCCAAGCCGATGCCCGGCATCTTCCTCGCCAGCAAAGACGACGTCGCCCAGACCTTCTTTCAGATCGGCCTGCTCGGCGGCGAACTCCGCGACAAGGATTTTCCGGCGCTCTCGGTAGCCAGCGACATCCTCGGCGGAGGCTTCTTCAGCCGGCTATTCCTGCAGGTCCGCACGCGCCTCGGCTACGCCTACTCGATCGGCGCCAGTTGGGGCGCCAACTACGACCACCCCGGCCTGTTCCGCATCTCCGGCAGCACCCAGTCCAAAGACACCGAAGCAACCCTGGCCGCCGTCCAGGCCGAAGTACAGAAGATGCGCACCAGCGAAGTCACCCAGCAGGAACTCGACGAGGCCAAGGGCGCCGTGCTCAACAGCTTCGTCTTCGCTTTCGACCGCCCGAGCAAAACGCTGAACCGCATGCTCACCTACGAGTACTTCGGTTACCCGCGCGACTTCATCTTCGAATACCAGAAGGCCGTCGCCAATGTCACCCGCGCCGACGTGCTCCGCGTCGCAAAGCAGTACTTCACCCCGGACCGCTTCACCATCGTTGCCGTGGGCAACCCGAAGGACTTCGGTACGCCGCTCTCCAAGCTCGGCATCCCCATCCACCCGATCGACCTCACCATCCCCGAGCCCAAAGCCGAAACCGCGAAATCGTCCGCCGCAACTCTCGCCGAGGGGAAGGAACTGCTCGCGCGCATGCAAACCGCGCTCGGCGGCGTGGCGAAACTCACCGCCATCAAGGATACGTCCTATGAAGCAGACGTGAAAATCGACACCGGCGGCCCGCCCATGACCATGCACCAGAACAACGCCTTCGTCGCTCCGAACGCCATGCGCCAGGACCTCGTGCTTCCCTTCGGCAAGCAGAGCGTATTCTCGGACGGAAAGTCCGGATGGATGTCGTCGCCGCGCGGCACGGGCGGCCTCAGCGCCCCACTGCTAAAACAAGTTCGGGGCGAATTGTTCCGGCAGTTGTACTCCCTCGCCCTGAGCGACCGCGACCCGGACCGCACCGTCAACGCCGTCGACGGCCACACGCTCGAAATCTCCAATAAGGACGGCGAAAGCGTCCGCGTCGAACTCGACCCCTCCACCGGCCTGCCCGCCAAAGTCCTCTACGACGGTATGGGCATGGGCGGACCCGCCAAGGTCGAAGAGACTTACTCGAATTGGAAAGATGTCGACGGCTTGAAAGCGCCGTTCGCCATCGAAATCACACAGAACGGAAAGAAATTCGCCGACGCCACGATCACCGGCTA
The DNA here is from genome assembly GCA_027459465.1 of Bryobacterales bacterium. Taxonomy (GTDB): domain Bacteria; phylum Acidobacteriota; class Terriglobia; order Bryobacterales; family Bryobacteraceae; genus JAJYKC01. The sequence goes on from DAIDIH010000224.1 coordinate 2,245, forward strand.
TAAGATCAACTCCGGACTCACCGTGGAGCAGCTTTCCAAGAAACCATGACCGCACGCCGCCTCCTCGCTCTCCTGCTTCTGGCAGCCACCGCCGCCGCCGCGCAGGACTCAGCCCAGGACTACGAAAAGAAGATCCGCGACAAGGCGAAGCAGGTGCTCGGTCAATGCACCGACGCCCTCGGCGGCCAGCGCTTCTTCGCCATCCGCAACCGTGTCGAGGAAGGCATGATGTTCTCCTTCTACCGCGAGCAAATGAACGGCCTCGACCACGCCATCATCTACGTCGACTACGACACAAACCCCACGCCCGGCAAGCTCAGCGTCCGTGAACGCGAGAGCTTCGGCAGGCCGAACAAGAAAAAAGAAGAATTTGGCGCCGACCTGTTCACCCGCACCGAAGGCTACGAAATCACCTGGCGGGGCGCGCGCCCGCTCAACAAACAGACCTTCGACCGCTACCAGGACTCGACCCTCCACGACTTCTTCTACATCCTGCTCCAGCGCTACCACGAGCCCGGCATGATCTTTGAGTGCTCGAAATCCGACCTCGTCGACAACCGCCCTGTCGATATCGTAAATATCACCGACCCCGAGAACCGCATCACCTCGGTCTACATCGATCGGTTCAACCACCTGCCGCTGCGCCAGGTTTACCGCCGCCGCAACGAAGTGACGAACGACCTCAACGAGGAAGTGACCATCTTCGCCAAGTACCGCGACGTGGGCGGCGGCGTCATGTGGCCGTTCGAGATCACGCGAACCCGCGACGGCGAGCGGGTGCTTCAGAAGTTCACCACTTCGGTGAAGATTAACCAGGACCTACCCGAGAGTCTTTTCACGCTTCCGAGCGGAATCGATATTCTCAAGTCGTACTAGCGGCAGGCGGATGGTGACTTCGAGTCCGGGTTGCGCGTTGCGCGCCTTCAGCGTGCCGCCGTGCAACTCGACCGCGCGGCGTGCGATCGACAGGCCCAGGCCGGCGCCGCCGCTTGATCGTACCCGAGCCGTGTCGACGCGATAGAACGGGTCGAAAATGTGCTTTAGTGCGTCTTCCGGCACGCCCGGGCCCAGGTCGCGAATGGCGATCGCGACGCCGCCCGGCGCGCGTTCGAGCGACATTTCGATGGTCGTGCCCGAAGGAGCGTATCGAATCGCGTTGCGCAGCACGTTTTCGACAGCCCGGCGTAGAAGTTCGGGGTCGCCGTCGAGTTCGGCTTCTTCGAGCTTGGCCACGCGCAGCGAGCAGTCTTTCGCTGTCGCTTCGATGCGGCAGTCGTCGGCCACCTGCGAGACGAGCGAGTTCAACTGAACCGGCTCGCGGTGCTGTGACGACGGATCCACTTCGGCGCGTGTCACTTCGAGCAGCCCGCCGATCAGTTCGTTGAGCCGGTCCGCCTCGCGCTGGATCCGGTCGAGCGTAGCGCTGGGGTCCCGGTCCGACCGCGCCAGTTCCACCGCCACGCTCAGCCGCGCCAGCGGACTGCGGAGTTCGTGCGAGATGTCGAGCAGCAGGCGGCGCTCGCTGGTGAGCAGGCCCTCGATGCGGTCCGCCATCTGGTCGAACGTCCGGGCAAGTTGGCCGAGTTCGTCGCCGCGGGTCGAACCGGCGCGCGCCGAAAAGTCGCCGCGGCCGAAACGGTCCACCGCGCGCTGCAGTTGGCGGACGGGCGAGGAAAGATGAAAGGCCAGCGCGTAGCACAACAGCACCGCGAGGCCGAGCACCCACAGATGCTGGGTGCGCAAAAACCAGAACGGGCCAGCGCGCCGCGGCCCGACGAGGATCAGGAAATACTTGCCGTCCTCGGAAGGATGCGCCAGCGGACGGCGGGAAAAGATGCTGAGCAGGAACCGGCGCGTGCCGGGCAGAAGCGACGCGCGATCGGCGCCGGTCAAAAGATCGCGGCCGCTCGAGTCGGTGAAGTATACCTCCGAGTGGTCCATGTGGCGCAGGTGCTGCAGCGTGGCGCCGAGCGCGGCCGCGCCGCCGGTCTCGTACGCGGCGCGAGCTTCATCGAGTTGGCGGGTAATAAAAAAAGGAAATGGAGGGCGGCGGGGTTCGGCGGCTTCAAAAACGATAGCCGAGGTGATGGCCACGCCAAGACTGGTCAAAAACGTCGTCGCCAGAAACCATAGCAGGATCTTGGTGAACAGCGAGCGCATGGCGCTCAGGCCTCCTCGGGCGTGCGGCAGAACTGATAGCCCACGCCGCGGATGGTCTTAATCAGCGTCTGCGACCCTTCGAGCTTCCGCCGCAGATGAGAAACATGCATGTCGATCGAGCGGTCGAACGGGGTGGCCTTGCGGTTGTACAGCCCCTCCATCAGCGCGTCGCGGCTGACGACGCGGCCGGCCGCGCGCATCAGCATCTCGAGGATGGAAAACTCGAGCGTGGTCAGGTCGATCGGTGTGTCGTCGCGCGTGACCTTCCGGCTTGCCGGGTCGAGCACGACGCCGTTGACTTCGACGCGGCCCGAAGTGGATTGGGCGTCCGAGCGCCGCAGGATCGCCCGGATCCTGGCGGAAAGTTCCCGCGGGTTGAAGGGCTTGGGCAGATAATCGTCTGCGCCGAGTTCCAGGCCGACGATACGATCCACATCTTCGCCCCGGGCGGTGAGCATCAGAACGGGGACCGAACTGCGGCTGCGAACGCGCTTCAGGATCTCGAAGCCGTCCAGTTTCGGCAGCATGACATCGAGCACCACCATGTCGTATCCGCCGTTCAGCGCCTGGTCGACCCTCGATGGGCCGTCGTTCTCGCAGTGGACGGCGTATCCCTCCCGCTCCAGGAACTCTCCGAGCAGAGAACACAATTCGACGTCATCGTCGACTACGAGGAGCCGCACGATTCCAACCTAGCACGTTGGGAAAGCGCTGGAAGTTCAAGATTTGTAAAGACGTTTTGCCTCCGGGGCGAGGTCTGGGCCAGAGGTAGTACAAAGATATTACTGATTTGATATGGACTTGCGCACTAAACTCGGGAGAAGTCTCGTGATCCGCCCTATTGCAATCGCTTTCCTTTTCGCGCTCTGCCTGGCGCAGACGCAGCCTTCTAATAATGACGATCTGCTGTGGCAGTACCGGAACCTCGGCAAGGCGTTTTTCGAGAATCCGACCACGCAGGTTCAGGCGGTTGGAGAGTTTGAGAAGGCGCTGGCCTTGCGTCCGAACTCGCCGCGCGAGCAGTTGAACTACGGCCTCGCCCTGCTGAACGCGGGCAAGACGAACGAGGCGATCGCGATCCTTAAGAAAGTGCAGCAGGAGGATCCGAAGCTGCCGCACACCTGGTTCAACCTGGGCATCGTTTACCGCAAGAACGGCGACACGGACGGGGCGATCCGGCAGTTCGAGCAGATGGTGAAACTGGTTCCCGACGACCCGGTCTCGCACTACAACCTCGGCGTGCTGTACCGGCAGGCGGGCAAGACGGATCTGGCGCGGCAGCAGTTGGAACGCGCCGAAAAGCTGAATCCGAACCTGGCGGCGCCGCATTTCCAGCTTTATAACCTATACCGGCAGGCGGGAGAGCGCGAGAAGTCGATGGCGGAATTGGCGACGTTCCAGCGGATTAAGAAGTCGCAGGAGGGCGCGGCGATTCCCGAGGACATGGAGGCGAACGACTACTCGGAGATCTACGACCCGATCGACGCGGCGCCGGAGCCGCCGCCAAGGCCGCAGACCTACCAGGACACGGTGGTGGCCAAGGGCGGCGACGCGGGCGTGGCGCTGATCGATTTGGACGGAACCGGACACGCCGATTTAGTGGCCTGGGCCGGGGGTAAGTTGAGTATCTACCGCCGTGGGACCGAGTTAGTAAAGGATACGGGCCTCGAGTCACTTACAGATGTCGTATCGGCCGCGCCGGGAGATTACGACAACGATGGGCTGGCCGACTTATGCGTACTTACTAAGTCCCGCGCTCTGCTGTTTCATAACATCAAGGGGCGCTTCGAGCCGGTGGAGGCGAAGCTGCCGGCGCGGCGGTTCGAGAAAGCGGTCTGGCTCGACTTCGACCACGACTACGACCTGGATCTTATCCTGCTGGGCGAGTCCCCGGCGCTGATGCGCAACCAGGGCGCGGCGGGATTCGAGGATCACACAGAACTGTTCCCCTTCGTGAAAGGGCAGGCGATCGACGCGACGACGTTCCGCATTCTCCGCGACAGCAAGGCGCACGATTTGATCGTGTCGGACGCTTCGCAGCCGGGCACGTTATATCTCGACGACCTCGCCGGGCACTACGTGGCGCAGCCTTTGACGACGCTGAAGGCCGGCGCGCGCGGGCTTCGCGCCTTGGACGCCAATCACGACGGTTGGCTGGATCTCGAATCGACCGCCGGGCTGCAGCTCAACCACGACGGGAAACTCGAAGCCGCGGCCGGCGGCGGCGCGCCGGAAGTGGAAGCGGATTTTGACGGTGACGGGCGGATCGACCTCGGGGTGGTGAAGCCGGACGGCTCGGTGGTTGTGCGGATGAACCGCACGGAACCGAAGTCGCGATGGATCACCGTGCAGTTGATGGGCATCAAGAACATCAAGCTCGGCTATGAAGCGGAAGTGGAAGTGCGCGCCGGGCGCTGGTACACGAAGAAGGTTTACGAAGGCGTGCCGCTGACCTTCGACCTGCACGCGCATACGAGCGCGGACGCGGTGCGCATCACGTGGCCGAACGGGCTGATCCAGAACGAGACGCAGCAGGCCGCGGGCAAGGCGTACAGCTACAAGGAAGCGCAGCGGCTGTCGGGGTCGTGCCCGCTGATCTGGTCGTGGAACGGGACCAAGTTCCAGTTCGTGACCGATGTGCTGGGCGTCGCTCCGCTCGGGGCGATGTCGGGCGAAGACCAGTTCTTCCCGACCGACCACCGCGAGTACGTCCAGATTCCCGGCGCGCAGTTGAGGCCGGACAACGGGCTGTATCGCATTCACATTTCCGAAGAGTTGAGCGAGGTTTCCTATCTCGACCAGGTGAAACTGATCGCGGTGGATCATCCGGCGGACGAGGAGATCGTCACCAACGAGAAGTGGAAGTCGCCGCCGTTCCCCGAGTACCGGCTGTATGGAGTGACGAAGCGGATCGATCCGGTGAAGGCCACGGACAACGACGGGCGCGACGTGCGGGCCGAGTTGAAGCGGGTGGATAAAACGTATCCCACGGGCTTCCGGCACAACCTGATCGGCGTGGCGGACCTGCATACGCTGACGCTCGATTTCGGGCGTGAAGCCGCAAAACAAAATCGCAGTGTTTTGGTTTTGCAAGGCTGGGTCGACTGGGCCGACGGGAGCACGTTCCTGGCGCAGGCGCAGGAAGGCAAAGGGGGCCTGACGCCGCCGTATCTGCAGGTGAAGGATGCCCAAGGCAATTGGAAGACGGTGATCGCGGACATGGGCATGCCTTCGGGGAAGCCGAAGCGGATGGCGGTGGACCTGACGGGCAAGTTCCTGTCGGCTTCGCGCGAAGTGCGCATCGTCACCAACATGTGCGTGTACTGGGACGAGATTTACTTAAGCGACGGCGCGTCAGCGCCGGTGGTCCGGCAGACCACCGTGCCGGTGGAGAAGGCGGAGGTCGAGTTCCGCGGGTTCTCGGAATCGACGATCGACCCCAACCGGCGGCAGCCGGAGACGTTTTATCACGATGTCACCCGAACGATCTCCTATTGGAACCCGACGCCCGGCCTGTACACGCGCTACGGCGACGTGACGCCGCTGGTGAAAGAACCGGACGACATGTTCGTGATCATGGGCTCGGGCGATGAGTTACAGGTTGCTTATCGCGCAAGTTCCCTGCCGGCCCTGCCGAAGGGCTGGAAGCGGGACTTCGTGCTGAAAGTGGACGGATGGGCGAAGGACCGGGACGCGAACACGGCGCATTCGCAGAGCGTGGAGCCGCTGCCGTTCCATGCGATGAGCCGGTATCCGTATCCGGAGAGTGAGCATTATCCCGATGACGCGACGCATCGGGCGTACCGGAAGAAGTACAACATCCGGCCGGCTCTGCGGCTGCTGCGTCCGCTCGATGAAGGGCTGGACGAGGCGGCGGAGCGGCCGGTGCAGGGGAGTATGGAATGAAGTTACGGCGGGCGCTCGCCCTCGTATTGTTCTTGCTGGTCGCCAACACGGCCTATGTGGCGGCGTTTCCCACGCCGACGGTGATTTACATGGGCAACGTGGTGCTGCACCTGTTGCTCGGTGTGTCGCTGGCCGCGGGGTTGATTCATCTGCTGCTGCGGGACTCCGAGTTGCGGCAGCGGATACCGGTGGCGGTTGGGTCTGGGCTGCTGGCGGCGGGGTTCGGGTTGTATCTGGCGATTGCGGGGGCGACGCGGGATCACGACTGGGCCTTGTGGGCGCACATTGCGATGGCGTATCTGGGGCTGGCGGCATTACTCGTTGCCGCGTGGCGGGCCGATTGGGCGTCGCCGAAGTTCCGGCAGTGGCTGGCCGGGCTGACGGCGCTGGCGGTGGTTGTGCCTGTGGCGGCGCGATGGCAGCAGCACCGGGCGGATAGGGAAGCGGCGGTGGTGAAGAATCCGCTCACGGCGCCGGTGAGTTACAACGACGAAGGCGACGGCGCGAAGAGTCCGTTCTTCCCGTCGTCGGCGACGACGAACACGGGCCGTACGATTCCCTCGACGTTTTTCATGGATTCCAAGCGTTGCGGGGATTGCCACAAGGACGTGTACGAGCAGTGGCAAAGTTCGATGCACCACTTCGCTTCGTTCAACAACCAGTTTTACCGGAAGGCGATCGAGAACATGCAGGACATCAGCGGGACCCAGGGCAGTAAGCTGTGCGCGGGCTGCCACGACCATGCGGTGTTCTTCAACGGGCGGTTCGACCGGCCGATCAAAGAGCAGATCGACACGCCGGAGGCGCAGAACGGGTTGGGCTGCACGTCTTGCCATGCGATCACGGCGATTCATAGTTCGATGGGGAACGGGGATTTCACGGTGGCGTATCCGCCGCTGCACGAGTTGGCGTCGAGCCACAATCCGATGCTCAAGAACGTGGATACGTTCTTGACCTATCTCGATCCGGAGCCGCACCGGCGGATTTTCCTGAAGCCGTTTATGGCGTCGGCGGAGTTCTGCTCGGCTTGCCACAAGGTGCACCTGGAGGTGCCGACGAACCATTACCGGTGGCAGCGCGGGTTTGACGATTACGACAACTGGCAGGCGAGCGGGGTTTCGGGTGAGGGCGCGCGTTCGTTCTACTATCCGGACCACTCGATGGCGTGCGCGGACTGCCATATGCCGCTGGTGAGGTCGCAGGACCCGGGGAACATCAACGGATTTGTGCATTCGCACCGGTTCCCGGCGGCGAACACGGCGGTGGCGACGGCGAACGAAGACGCGGCTCAACTTGATGCGGAGAAGAAGTTTCTGACGTCGGGGTTCATCACGGTGGATCTGTTTGCGGCGTCGCCGGTGGCCGATACCGGCAAGCAGACCGAGATGCAGCGGCGGTCGAGCGAAGGGCCGCAGTTGAGTTCGACGATGGCGGTGGGCGAGGAAGCCGAGCAGACGGGTCCGGTGGTGATTCGCGAGGTGGGCAAAGTGGCGGCGCCCTTGAACGAAACGGCGACGCGGTTTGAGCCGGGCTCGACGGTGCGGGTGGATGTGGTGGTGCGGACGCGGAAGATCGGGCATTTCTTCCCCGGCGGGACGGTGGATGCGCCGGACGCGTGGCTCGAAGTGCAGGCGTGCGACGAAGCGGGGAAGACGATTTTCTGGAGCGGGAAGGTGGAAGACAATGGGCACGGGCCCGTGGAGCCGGGCGCGCACTTTTACCGGTCGTATCTGGTGGACGGGCACGGGAATCCGATCAACAAGCGGAATGCGTGGCAGAGCCGGGCGGTGATGTATGTGCATTTGATTCCGCCGGGGGCGGCGGACGTGGCGCATTACCTGATCCGGATTCCGAAGGACGCCAAGGGGAACATCCGCGTGACGGCGAAGCTGAATTACCGGAAGTTTTCCTGGTATTTCACGCAGTATGCGTACGCGGGAAAGGCGACCGGGGGCTCGGATGGGCTGAGCTACGACGATCAGACGTACAGTTTTGAAAAAACAAATATACCGACAAATGTTTCGGGGAAACTGCGCTCGATTCCGGATGTGCCGATTGTGACGCTGGCTTCGGCCGAGACGGATTTGCATGTGGGCGCACAGGGCCTCGCGCCGGATTTCGAGCCGGTGGTGCGAAAGCAGGACCGGGAGCGGTGGAACGACTGGGGGATCGGGATGCTGCTGCAGGGAGATTTGAAAGGCGCCGAGTACGCGTTTGAAAAAGTGACGGAAGCGGACCCGAATTATGCCGACGGTTGGTTGAACGTGGCGCGGGCGCTGATTCAGGAAGGCGAGGAAGACGCGGCGAAGCCGTATCTGCAGAAGGCTTTGGCGCTCGGTCCGAACCTGGCGCGGGTGCATTTCTTCGAGGCGATGGTGCAGAAGGCGGACGGGGATTTCGACGGGGCGCTCGCTTCGCTGCGGGAGTGCCAAGCGCAGTATCCGCGGGACCGCGTGGTGCTGAATCAGATCGGGCGGATTTTGTTTTTGAAGCGGGACTACGCCGGGGCGGTGAAGGCGCTCAATGGCGTGATGGCGGTGGACCCGGAGGATCTGCAGGGGCACTACACGCTGATGCTGTGTTACCGGGGGCTGGGCGATATGAAAGACGCACAGCGGGAGCAGGAATTGTTCCTGCGGTTCAAGGCGGACGAGGCATCGCAGGCGATTACGGGGAAGACGCGGATGATGAGTCCGGAAGATAACAACGAGAGGCAGCCGCTGCACGACCATGAGAGCGTGCCATTGGTGGATGCCGCATTGGGGGCGGGCCGGTGAAGTACCTGTGGATGGGTTTGGCGATGGCGGCCGGCGTGGTGCTGGCGGCGACGGCGGGGACCGCTCCGGCGGGGCTGAAGTTCACCGATGTTACGGCGCAGGCGGGGATTCATTTCCGGCACGTGGCGGGCAAAACGGGGAAGAAGTGGCTGCCGGAGACGATGGGGTCCGGGGTGGCGTTCACGGATTTAGATGGGGACGGATGGGCGGATATTCTGCTGATCAACAGCCGGCCGTGGCAAGCGGGAGGAGTGAAGGCGCTGTGCGGGCTGTACCGGAACGACCATAATGGCAAGTTCACCGATATTACGCGGGGCAGCGGGCTGGACCACGAGATGTACGGGATGGGCGTGGCGGTGGCGGACTACGACAACGACGGCCGGCCGGACATTTACATCACGGCGCTCGACGGGGACCGGCTGTTTCACAACGAAGGGCACGGGAAGTTTCGCGATGTGACGAAGCAGGCGGGGATCGAGAACGCGAACTTCGGCACGAGCGCGGCGTGGGTGGACTACGACCGGGACGGGAAGGCGGACCTGTTCGTGGCGAACTATGTGCAGTGGACGGCGAAGGGGGATTTGTGGTGTTCGCTCGATGGGGCGACGAAATCGTACTGCACGCCGGAGAGTTACAAGGGTAACTCAGTGAAGCTGTATCATAACCTGGGCGGAGGCAGGTTCGAGGATGTTACCCGGAAGGCGGGGCTGGGAGATGCGACGAGTAAGTCGCTGGGCGTGGCGGTGTTCGACTTAGACAACGACGGCTGGCCGGACATCATGGTGACCAACGACACGCAGCCGAATAAGTTGTACCGGAACAACCATAACGGGACGTTCACGGAGGTGGCTGTGGGGGCGGGCGTGGCGTATGGGGAAGACGGGGTGGCGCGCGGGGCGATGGGCGTGGACGCGGCCGATTACGACCGGAGCGGGAAGCAGCATCTGATTGTGGGGAATTTCTCGAATCAGATGCTGGGGCTGTATCACAACGAAGGGAACGGGCTGTTTGTGGACGAGGCGCCGCGGTCGGCGATCGGGCGGGACAGTCTGCTGTCGCTGAGTTTCGGCGTGTTTTTCTTCGACGCGAACCTGGACGGGTATCCGGACATACTGGCGGTGAACGGGCACATCGACGAGGAGATCGGGCGGGTGCAGCCGAAGATCCAGTACAAGGAAGCGCCGCTGCTGTTTTTGAACGACGGGCATGGGAAGTTTGTGGATGTGAGTAAGTCGGTGGGACCGGATTTCGAGCGGCCGATTGTGGGGCGAGGGGCGGCGTATGCGGATTTCGACCATGACGGCGATCTGGATGTGATTATCAGCACGAACAACGGTCCGGCGTATCTGTTTCGCAACGACGGCGGGAACCGGAATCACTGGCTGAACCTGCGGCTGGAGGGGGTGAGGAGTAACCGGAGCGGGCTGGGGGCGCAGGTTACGGTGGAGACGGCGTCGGGCAAGCAGACGCAGACGGTGCACAGCGGGTCGAGTTACTGTTCGGCGAGCGATCTGGCGCTGGTGTTCGGGCTGGGGAAGGACGCGCCTCCAGAAGAATGTCGAAGATACTCTGCACTAAGGCAAACACAACAATAATTGCCACCAAAACATTTCTATTAATAAAATATATCAATGCGGAAACGGTCAGCAATATCAATGCAACCAAGCAAAATGCGGCGACAATTGTCGATATGAGAATGGCGCGTTGCTCTTTCCCGCATTCTTGATAAAATCGCAGCAGTCCGATACGTAGCCACTGGAAGAATATCGAACTGACAAGTAATGCCGAAGTGTAGCCAAGCGCGTAAATACCGAACTCTTGCGGATCCATCAATCGCGTGAAAATGGCAACAGATAAAAACGCAATAAGGCTCGGCACGCCTCTAGCAAAGAAATAAAATATTGAATGACGAAGAAACATCTCTGCCTAACAAGTAGCAGATAACATGCGCGTAGACGAGATGGTCACCAGCGGCAGGATGTAATTGGCACCCTGCAGGACGAACTGGGATCCGGTGTTCTTGCGCAGCGCGCTCATGATGCGCAGAACGCGGCGGTGATCAGCGTCTGGCTGGATCCCGGCTCGGCCCTGCGGGCCGTCCGGGATGACGTCGGGGAAAGGGTGTGCGCCGGCTGGGGTGACCCCATGAAAAGGGGGCGCTGCGTACGAGACGACGGCAAAAAGAGTGAGCTGACTTCTTTTGCTGTCATCCCCGCAGAGGCGGGGATCCAGCGGTCCTTGCGGGGCGTGAGGCGCATGGTCAGAAGCTTTTGAACATGTACAGACCGTTGCCGGTGAACACCCACTGCACGTTGGCTTT
>DAIDIH010000225.1 GCA_027459465.1 Bryobacterales bacterium
GAAGACCTCCTCGCCCGCCACCCCAAACTCCGCGTCCAGGTCATGCACGCCGGCTACCCCATGATCGACAACATGCTCACCCTCCTCCAGGCCAACTCCCACGTCTACGTCGACGTCGCCGGCCTCATCTGGAGCTACCCCCTCGAAGAGGTCAACCGCTACATCCAGCGCCTCGTCGATGCCGGCTTCGAAGACCGCGTCCTGTTCGGCACCGACCAGATGATCTGGCCCAAACTCATGGCCTACTCCATCAGCCTCATCCAGAACGCCGACTACCTCACCCCCCAACAAAAACGCGACATCCTCTACAACAACGCCGCCCGCTTCCTCCGCCTCGACAAAACCCCGGCTAAATAGTACCCCCTTCGCATCAGCCCTCGTCCGGCAACCGTCCCAACGCATCTAGGAAGGCCTCAAGAGACGGCTGATCGGGAAGAAGCCACTGGAGCGGATTCCGGCCCTCGCCCTTCTTCCGCTCCTTCTCTCTCAGCGCGACTTTAGGCAGGTGCTTGCGCCAGAAGTCGATGTCCCCCACGAACCGCTGCGACTGCAGCACCCACCCCGCGCATTCCTTCCGTCGGTCCAGCGCAAACCGGACGCTCCGGCCGTTCGCCGCCAGGAAGGACACCAGGCCTGCTGTGGTCGTTCCCGTCGAGTCAGCGTGAGCCTCCACGAAAGCCGCAAGAGCCGCGTTCCTCCAAGCCGCAAGCTCATCAGCCACCTCCTGCCGCTCGCGCGGCGTAACCCTGCCCGGCCTTTGGCTGCCGGGTGCCGGCCGTAACTCCTCCTCGATAACAACGGGCCTGCAGGCAAGGTAACGGCCGTCCGGAATTCATGTAACTCAACGCGCCAAAGCTTGATGTCGAGCGCATGCTGAGCCGTCAGAAAATGCACGGTCCTGAGAGTCGTCGGATAGTAATCCTCGGCGACTAGCACAATGCGTTGTCTGCGATTCACCTGCTCCAAGGGCACGCGAAGAAACGCCGTGACGGCCTTTCGCAGTTGCTCCGCCTCGAGCTTCGCCGCTACAACTCCGCCCCCGTCTCCCGCCGCCTCCGGCTTCCAGATCTGCGCAGCGTAATTCAGGGCCTGAAGATGCTGATCACGGTCCGCGCTCCGCTTCAGTTCGATCACAACGACCGTGCCATCGGGGTCGATCCCAACAGTGTCCGAGCGAAGCCGGCCGTTGGCGAGCGAGACTTCCCTGTCAAAGGATCAGGACCTCCTGCTGTAACTCGCCGAAGAACTCCGCGGGACTCCTCGCAATGAACTCCCGCAAATGTTCCTCTTCCCGAACGCCAGCCTCCGCCAGCGACAGCCGCCGGCCTTCACCGTCCGGACGATCAACGCGCGTAAAGCGATTCTCCGACACCTTGAGCATAATCACCCAACAATAACAGGGCGATGATGTCGAGTACGATTGACCGGGCTGCTCCCGCTAACCCTCACCGGCCTCCATGGCGTCGTCGCTTACTCCGTCAGCCGCCGCACCCGCGAAATCGGCGTCCGCATCGCCCTCGGCGCCCAACCCCGCACCGTCCGCCGCATGATCCTCCGCGAAGCCGCCTGGCTCTCCGCCATTGGCATCGCCGCCGGCCTGACCTTCGCCGCCCTCGCCGCCGCCTTCCTCCGCAAACTCCTCTTCCACGTCAGCCCCTGGGACCCAAGCACCCTCGCCGCCATCGCCCTCCTCCTCGCCGCAACCTCGCTCCTCGCCGCCACCATCCCCGCCCACCGCGCCTCAACCGTCGACCCCGTCGAAGCCCTCCGCGCCGATTGAATCACCACCACCAACGCAATGTCCGCTCGACAGCCTCTGTAATATCCACTACATTTCCGAGAATAAAGTGCATTTCCACGGAAAAAGCGCTACACTCAGTCTGCCCGAACCCAGGAGGTTGCCATGAGACTCTATGCAGTAACCATGACCGGCGATACCAACGCCGGCCCGTCCTCGTTGAACGGCATCGGCCGGGCGGTGGCTCAAATCGACCGGATCGAAAAAGCGGTCAAGGAAGCCTGGGACGCAATCAAGCTGCAAATGCAGAGAGACCCGCACCCTTTTTATCAGTCCGTCTTCCTGGCCCCCGAATATTACTTCTCCAACCAGCGCCACTCGAACGATCGGTTCTTCGCCCAGGACGTAAAGCGCTTAATCGTCTCACGTCTCAGGACCCTGGCCAGGCAGTATCCGAAGATCCTCATCATCCCTGGAACCGTCCTTTGGAAGAAGAAGGCGTTTTCGGGGGACCTAACCCTCGGCAAGCCCGGCCAGAGACTTGAGCGGGTGCAGAACCAAAAAAGCGTCGATCGCATCAACAAGACGCTGAATCGAATCGTGAATGCGAACGCGACCTTCAACACCAAGGCAAATGACCCCGGCTGGAGCCACTCGGGCCAGTTTGGCCGCAATCCCGATTCGTACAAGATCGATCACAACGAAGACAGATTCTTCATGCCCCGCTACTATCTGGAAAACGCCAAGGCCCTCGACACTGAAATCGCCCAGAACGTCGCCTACCTCTTCAAGGACGACGTTGTCCTGAAGTATCACAAGGTCGGAAATTTCCAGGAAGTCATGAACGAGCAATCGAACATCGTCTTCGCCCCCGGCAACATCACCGGCTTATTCAAGGTCGGTGGCGTGCCCTACGGGATCGAAGTCTGCCGCGACCACGCGCAGAACGTCCTATCCAGCGCGCTCCAAAACGTCAACATCCACATCATTATTTCTTCGTGGATCCCTAACATCCCGGCGAGCACGGCGCTCACCGATGGCGGCGTCCTGCTCCACTCCTCCACCAAGAAGACTACCCTCGCCCAAAACGTCGATCAGATCCAATTCAAGGACAATTCCACCAAGCTCGTCGCCTCAAAGCCCGTCGGAGCCCTCGCCCAGTTGTGGGTCATCGATCTGAGCGACCAGATCTGCGGCATCAAGAAATCCTTGTCCGACCGCCTCACCTCGGATACCATGCTCGCCGCCGGCTGAACGCCCCCACCGAACCATCCCGCGCATCGTCGTAAAACGGTCCCGCCGAACCAGCCCCGAGCCCATTCCGCGATTCTTCGAGACCACTTCGAGCACCACCCCCAAATGGCGTTCGTGAGCGGAAAACGCTGCATGGCTGCTTTGATACCTACGGGGATCGGGGCGCACCTGCTGGTGACAGGCAGCTCGCGCATGGACATCTATCGCCGCGCCCCTCACCGCCCCTTCCCCGCCTCCGCCCGGTGCCGCGCATAATCCGCATTCCCCGGCTCCAGCCGCACCGCCGCCTCGAACTCGCGCACAGCCCGCCCGTACTCCCCCATCGCCTCCAGCGTCCGCCCCAGCGCATCGTGCGCCGCCGCGCTCTTCGGTTCCACCGCCACCCACTCCTTATATAAGCCCTCCGCCTCCACTGTCTCCCCCAGCGCCTCCAACTGCCCGCCCCGCACCTCCAGCGCCCGAGCCAAACCCGCCGTCGCCGCCTCATCCCCCGGATCCGCCTGGAGAATCTTCCGGTAATCGGCCAGCGCCGCGTCAAACCGCCCCTCCCGCGACTCCACCCGCGCCAGGTTCAGCCGCGCATTCTCATAATCCGGCTCGAGCTTCAGCGCCTCCTCGAACTCCACCTCCGCCGCCCGCCCCTCCTCAATGCGGTCCAGTGCCCCGCCCAACAAATTATGCGCCTCCGCATCCCCCGGCCGCAGCCGCACCGCCGTCTCCAGATACGGCGCCGCCTCCGCCGCCTCCAGCCTCGCCATCAGCACCGCGCCCAACCCCATCGCGCTGTCGAAATCCTGCGGGTTCCTCGCCAACCTATGCCGCAGCAGAGCCTCCCTCATCACCAGCCGGCCATCCCCCGCCCCCCGCGGCAGCACCTGCAGCCACAGGTGCGACATCTCGTCCACCGCCCGGTCCCCGCCCATCACCCGCCGCGGCGGATGATACGGATTGCGCACGTTCCTCCCGCTGTTGTCGTAGCTGTACCGCATCGCAATCCACGTCCCCTTCGGCAAAAACACCGGCGCCCGGTACTTATACACCGCCTGCCAGTTCAAATCCCAGTTCGGAATCCGGATCAGCCACTTCTTCTCGCCGTCCGGCAACTCCGCCCACCCCTCCAGCACATGGCCCAAATAGTGCGCATGAGGATACACCCCCAGCACGTCCACATCCTCGGGCAACTGAAACCGGTCGCTCACCACGAAATTCGCATCCCCGGCCGGAATATCGAGCTGCCAGTCGCAATCGAGTTCCAGCAGCATCGGCTCCTTCGCCGGCTTCTGAAGCGTGAAATACAATCCCACCTCGGGCTGCACCACCTCCGGCTTCCCCGAAGGCTGCATATGCGAATTCAAAATCAAATCCGCCCCCGGATCCAGCTTCCACGCCATCCCCGGCGCCTCACTGCGCACAATCGTACCCGGCTTCCAGAACAGAAAATGGCTGTCGAAGTCGAAGCTCGTTCGCTCCAGCGTCACGTCCATCCCCGGAAACCCAGCCCCCGGCGACGCCTCCCGCCGCCGCGCCGTCCCAGCCCGGTCCACCAGCAGATTCGCATGGTGAATCAGCTTCGGCTTCCCCGGCCGGATCTCGATCGCCCGCACATACCGCGGCGTTTTCAATCCCGTCCGGTACACGAAATTCCAGAACACATCCGTCCCCGACGCCGGCAACTCGAACGGCTTCGGAGCCTTCAGCACCAAATCCGGCGTCCCCAGCGCCCACCCATCCGGAAACTGCGGCGGCGCCGGAGCCTCGCCCGCCCCCTCCCGCGTCCCCGTCCGCGCCCACTCCTCAAACCGTCGCTTCTGCGCCTCGCTCAAACGCAGCTCATCCTGAAAACTCCCATACCCCGCCTCCGGCAGCCACGGCGGCATGAACCCGCTCCGCACAACCGTCGCGATCTGCCGAGCATGGCTCCGCACCTGCGCATACTTGACCAGCGCAAACGGCCCCGCCCCCCGCTCGTGATGGCACGGCGCGCAGTACTCATACACCACCGGCGCAATGTCCCGGTTAAACTCCGGGCTCGTCCCCGCCCAGGTAACGCACCCCGCCGCCACCAACCCCGCCGCCCACAACCTCGTCAAACTCACACATCCATTCTCCCCATTCCTCCGAGCGCAGCACGAACGTCACTCAGGGTAACCACGAGCGTCATGGGCTCCGCCGGGCACGAATCAAAACCGAGCGCGAGATAGAACCTCCGCGCCTCCTCGGATATTGCGTGCACAACGATGCCCCGTATCCCAATCGTGTCCGCGGCCTGAGCAACGCGAAGGACCGCATCGCGAAACAGCCCCCGGCCGAATCCCCGCCCCTGATACCTCCTGTCCACCGCCAGACGGGCCAGCACAACAACGGGAATGGGATCCGGCATGTTTCTTCGGAACCTGCCCGGAACCACTGCCGGTGCGATCGCGCCCGAGGCAAGCGCATAGTAGGCGGCCACGGCCTTCTTCTCGCACACCACATACGTCCGCGACGCACCGCTCGCCTGGCTCGCCCGCGCTCGCCGCCGGAGCCACTCGTCCAACACCGGCTCTCCCGAATCGAAGCCGTCAACCTCATGCTCGTCACGGAGCGGTTCGGGCCGCGACAGCGGCACGCTCACTCCCACGGCGCCGGCGTCCGCAGCGTTTTCAGAAGCCGCTGATTCGGCTTCGGCCGCGCGTCCAGCCGCGCCAGGAACTCGCCATACGCCTTCGCGCTCACCCGAAACACAGTCCGCTCCAGCAGTGCATCCTCCGCTGCCCGCCGTGCCGCGTCCAGAACAAAATCCGTCCGGTTTTTGCCGGCAAGCTCCGCCGCCCTGTCGATCAACTCCCGGACCTCGGGCTTTATCCGAAGGTTAAGCGCCTCCCGCTTCCCGCCCTCACGAGCCACCGTACGCATCTTTTCACCTCACCCCAAGCATAACAAGCCGTAACGACGTTGTCTTTACAATCCCGCGAACCCTCGCCCGCGCCCAAACGCTGATATCATAACCACCGAAGGGACGCCGAACCATGGACCGAAGGCGCTTCATCGTCAACTCCGCGGCCGCGCTGACTTCGCTCACCGCCGCCGAAGCCGCGGAAACCTCTTCCGCCAACCCCGCCCCCCAACCCGGCCGCCCCGTGCGCATCTCGAGCATCGGCTTCAAGCCCGGCCTCCCCCTCGATCAAATCGCCTCCCTCGTCGACGAACAAGGCGCCCAAGGCGCCGACTTGATCGCCCTCCCCGAAACCTGCCGCGGCCAGAACGACCAAACCCCCGAACCCCTCGACGGCCCCACCCTCTCCACCCTCTCCCGCCTCGCCGCCAAACACAACACCTACATCGTCTGCGGCCTCGACCGCCTCGACGGCCCACGCCGCCTCAACTCCGCCGTCCTCATCGACCGTCGCGGCCGCATCGCCGCCACCTACGACAAGCTCTACCCCTTCACCCCCGAACTCGCCCAGCACCCGCCCGTCCAACCCGGCCAGGCCGTCACCGTCGTCCCCACCGACTTCGGCCGCCTCGGCCTCGCCATCTGCTTCGACGTCAACTGGGCCCCGCTCTGGGAACGCCTCTCCGATCACGGCGCCGAGTTAGTCGTCTGGCCCAGCGCCTACTCCGCCGGCCGCTCCCTCCAGGCCCGCGCCATCGACTTCAACTACTACATCGTCAGCTCCACCTGGGTCCCCGACTGCCTCGCCTTCGACATCGACGGCGAACAACTCCTCCACGACCACGCCAACCGCACGAACTCGAACGTCACCCACCTCACCCTCGACCTCGACCGCTGCCTCTTCCACCAGGACTTCAACCTGCCACACAAACTCGCCAAACTCCTCGACGAACACCCCAACGACGTCGAACGCGAAAAATGGCTCCCCATGGAAGGATGGTTCATCCTCAAAGCCAGGCGCCCCGGCGTCAGCGCGCGCGAACTGGCCCGCCAATACGGACTCGAAGAACGCCGTCCCTACCTCAACCGCTCCCGCTGCGACCTCGATAAAGCCCGCGGCTGGCAGTTTTCCTGACCATCCCCGCCGATGACTCTCAACGGAAAAGTCTGCCTCATCACCGGAGGCACACACGGCATCGGCGCCGCCACCGCCCGCGAATTCGCCTCCCGCGGCGCCGATCTCGCCCTCTGCAGCCGCCACATCGATGACGAACCCGCCCGCCAACTCAAACACGATCTCGAAGCGCTCAACGGCCGCGTCCTATTAATCCCCGCCGATCTGAGCGACCCCGCCCAGGCAATCTCCTGCGTCGAGCAAACCGTCGCTAACTTCGGCCGCCTCGACGTCCTCGTCCACAGCGCCGGCGGCGCCGCCCCCGGCAACATCCTCGAAGTCTCGCCCGATGTCTGGTACCACGCCTTCGACATCCACGTCCACGCCATCTTCCACCTCGTCCGCGCCGCGGCTCCTCACATCGCCAAAAACGGCGGAGGCGCCATCTTACTTATCTCCTCCGCGGCCGGCGCCCGAGGTTGCGCCGGAGCCATCGCCTACGGCGTCGTCAAAGGCGCCATCCCCCAATTCACCCGCGCCCTCGCCCGCGAACTCTCCTCCGCCAACATCCGCGTCAACTGCGTCTCGCCTGGCATCATCCGCACGCGCTTCCAGGACTTCCTCACTCCCGAACAAGTTCGCCGCAATATCGAAGACCGCATCCCCCTCCACCGCGAAGGACGCCCCGAAGACGTCGCCGCCGCCCTCGCCGCCCTCGCCGAAAACGAATTCATCACCGGCGCCGACCTCCCCATCGACGGCGGCATGGCCATGCGCATGGTCTAAGTCAAATGAACCGCCGCCGCTTCCTCATCTCCGGACTCCCCGCGGCAACGCTGGCCCGCGCCGCCTCCGCCCGCAAGAACCACTTCCTCCCCACCACCGACGTCCACTACCGCAAGGTCGCCTCTTACATCGAAAACATCCCCGTCCCCGAATACCACTGGGCCTCCGAGGCCGCCTACGAGCGCTTCCGCGATATCAAGTACGGTGTCCGCCTCCACTGGGGCATCTACTCCATCCTCGGCCAACGCGGCGAGTCCTGGCCTTTCCTGAAACTGCCCTTCGCCGAACGCCAGCGCTATCAGTCCCTCTACCAAACCTGGAACCCGCAAGGCTTCCACGCCGGCGAGTGGATGGATCTGTTCACCGAATGCGGCATGAAGATGTTCGCCTTCACCACCAAACACCACGAAGGCTTCTCCCTGTTCGACACCCGCACCCGCGTCCGCCAACGCGCCAACTGGACCGCTCCCGGCGGCCCGCGCATGGAGCCCTGCGACCTCGCCTACAGCATCAGGGAAACGCCCTTCCGCCGCGACGTCGTCAAGGAACTCTGCGACGCCGCCCGCGAGCGTGGCATCCTCATCGACCTCTACTTCTCCCACCCCGATTGGTACGACGCCGACTTCCGCCCCTACGCCTTCCACCCACTCCAGGTCCCATCGTCCAACCTCCTGACCGATGATTACGCCGAAGCCAAAAAGCGCCTCGGCAGCGAGTTAGTCATCGTCCCCGATCCCACGCCCGCCGAAGTAACTCGCATGATGGCCCGCCACCGCGCCCAATTGACTGAGTTACTCACTCGCTACGGCCAAATCGACATGCTCGATCTCGACCAATGGCTCGGCCCGAAAGTCTGGCCCCAGCTCCGCCAAACCATCCTCCATCTACGCAAGCTCCAGCCCGATGTCATGATCCGCGCGCGCGGCATCGGCAACTACGGCGACTACTACACCCCCGAAGGCTTCGTCCCCGGCGACAAATCGAATACCGATACCCCCTGGTTCGTCATCTACCCGCTCGGTTCTTCGTTCTCCTACTACCGCGACGAAACGAATTACAAAGGCCCCGCCTGGGTCATCCGCAACCTCATCGACACCGCCGCCAAGGGAGGCAACTTCATGGTCGGCATCGGCCCCGACGGCAACGGCCGGTTCCCCGCTGTCGCGGTCAGCCAACTGAAACAAGTCGGCGCCTGGCTCAAAGTCAACGGCCCCGCCATCTACGCCACCCGCGCCCGCGACGGCGCCCTCTGGTCCGAAGGCCCCGATATCCGCTTCACCCGCACCAAGGACCGCCGCACCACCTACGCCTTCGCCCTCAAATGGCCCGGCGAAACCCTCCTCCTCCACACCGTCCCCCCGCGCGAAGGAACAAGAATCCGCATGCTCGGCACAACCGGGCCCCTCGCCTGGAAACCCGCCAACGGAGCAACCGAGATCCGCCTCCCGCCCGGCCTCCAGGACGAATCCCGCCGCCCCTGCCCCTACGCCTGGGCCTTCGAAATCCGGTCAGCCTAACTCCCGGCGCGACCTGCGCGCGTCCGGTCAACGTCGCCCCCGCACCATCCCCTCCCTCGAACGCGCCCGCGATGCTACCACTCGTATACCCAGACGTAGGTCGTGTACGTCGTCTCGGCTGGGCCGGGCGGTGGCCCGAAGACATGGCCGTCGATCTTCTCGCCAGCGCGAATGGTGAGCCGCATGCCGGACGGGGGGAAGAAGATCGGGTCGGCTTCGTGGAAGCGATACCCGGAGAACTCCCGGTCCGGCACGAAGTGAGTCAGCCCGGCAACCGGCGTGTAGTATCTACCCTTGTTGAAGTAGTAAGTGCCGAGGAAGTAATCCTCCATGCCGGAGGAAAGCAGCAGTGGCGCCTTGGCGCCGCCCATGTAAGCTCGCACACAGCCCTCCAGGAAGTCGAAGTTTGTGCTCTTCCCGGCGATGGTCACCTGATAGAGCGCCCCGGCGCGATGACCGTTGTAGATGTCGATCTCCTCGAGCGGCGCTGCTTTGCGGTTCTCGGTTTTGTACAGGCGGAGGCGCGCGGAATCCGGCAGGCGCACGCCGCCGAGTGTGACCGGTAAATTCTCCACGCCGCGAATGATCCACCAAAAGACCGGGTTCTCCTTGTCGGAGTTGCGGCGCTCGGCCGTGACGCGCACGCTGCGCCCGAACGGGATCCGGTAAGTATTGTAAATGCCGCTCGGCTGGCCGGTCTTGCCGATGCGCTCGATCCCCCACGGCGCGGCCGCGTCCTCGAAGCCAACGCCGATACCCATCAATAGCTCCATGTCAATCGAGGCTTGCGGCTCGCCGTCGACGTAGACTCGTATGCGCGTGCGTCCGTAGTCCGGAAAGGATCCACCAAACCACATGTGGGTCAATACGCCGTGGCCGGCGAAATGGAACAACTCGGTCTCCGCGCCGGCCGGCAGCATCCGGCGCTCTTTCCCCGCTGTGCCGAAGCTGCGCACCTGGTCAATGTCGGCGGCCCGCGCCCGCCCGGCGCAACTGAACCCGCACAGGGCGCTGAGGCAAGCGGCGGAGATCGTCTGAATCAGCTTCATGGCGGAGGTCTGCTTCCGGTTCCCCTCATTCTAGCTGCGCTCCTCGATCGGAGTTTCCCTTTCCCTCCCCGCGCGTCAACCCCCACATGACTTTTCCCGCGCGGCGGCACTCCGGCATGGCTCTATGAGCAGAGACCTCAACCGCTGCGCCGCCTCGTTCTATCCAGTTTGCCCCCCTCCTGCGCCCTCGGCTATCCGCCCGGCCCGGCAACACCTCGATCCGCCCGCCACCGCCCCGAAAAACCGCGGCGTCAGGTGTCCCTCGGCCAGCGGCAGCCACTCCTACCGCCCATGCCCGCGATTACGGGATCGCGGAATTAGGGAAGGGATCAGTACGTGTACTCCGAGGAGTTTCGGCTTCAATGAGGCCGCGATCACGTGATCGCGGAATTGTGCCTGCAAGGTTGTGGCGGCTGCGTGCACGGGGCGGCTTCAATGAGGCCGCGATCACGTGATCGCGGAATTGCACAGGAAATTTACAATGAGATTCAAGCCGCGCTCCGCTTCAATGAGGCCGCGATCACGTGATCGCGGAATTTACGGGCACAGGCAGGTGTCGCACCGCCCCAAGAAGGCTTCAATGAGGCCGCGATCACGTGATCGCGGAATTGACCCGAGGTACTGGAAGAGACGGCGCGGCACTACGAGCTTCAATGAGGCCGCGATCACGTGATCGCGGAATTGGGGGCGTAAGGCGCGGAAAATAAAGGACTTGGGCGAGCTTCAATGAGGCCGCGATCACGTGATCGCGGAATTTCGGCGAGGTAGCGACTCTCTGGAGTGGCGACGCAGGGCTTCAATGAGGCCGCGATCACGTGATCGCGGAATTGTGGCGCGCGCGATTTCTCGCATTTGATTCATGGACAGCTTCAATGAGGCCGCGATCACGTGATCGCGGAATTAGGCCGAGTTCCCCGTGGATGCGGAGGGCCATGCGGTGCTTCAATGAGGCCGCGATCACGTGATCGCGGAATTACCGGATGCTCTCCGCACCCATCAGCCGCGACTTAGGAGCTTCAATGAGGCCGCGATCACGTGATCGCGGAATTTTGACCGGATTCGGAAGGATGCACTTTCTGCGGGACTGCTTCAATGAGGCCGCGATCA
Organism: Bryobacterales bacterium; assembly: GCA_027459465.1. Lineage (GTDB taxonomy): Bacteria > Acidobacteriota > Terriglobia > Bryobacterales > Bryobacteraceae > JAJYKC01. The sequence continues at coordinate 11,441 of DAIDIH010000225.1, forward strand.
CGTGATCGCGGAATTTGGGTTTCGTGGAAGATTATATTACCCGGAGGTGGAAGCTTCAATGAGGCCGCGATCACGTGATCGCGGAATTTCGGCGGCGCTAGCAAGGGAGCTTCCGAGGCCGCTGCTTCAATGAGGCCGCGATCACGTGATCGCGGAATTGAGGCGTGCGGCAGCGAGGGCCTCCCGGAGCGAGCCGCTTCAATGAGGCCGCGATCACGTGATCGCGGAATTAGCTCCATTCTAACTCTTCAATTGTCAAGGACCTGCGAGCGCATTTGCGAGCGCCCCTCATCCTACCGCCCGTCCTCTCCCAGCCCTCCCACAGCCCCATAACTCAACCCCAATTATTACACCCACTTACCCACCCGCGAGCGACCCCCGCCTTTCTCTCATCACCCCACCGCTCGCGCCCCTCACCGCGTCACAAACACCGGATACTCCCCAATCTCCCCCTCCAGATACCGCGCCAGCATCCGCGCCTGGATCTCCAGCAGCCGCCGGTAACTCACCCGATACTCAAACAACGGATGCGTCACCAGCGTGTCCATCCGCAACTCATACGCCCGGAAAAACGCCTTCCGCCCGTTCGCCGTCAGCGCCACCCCAGGACCCGCCTGCACAAAATCCCGCGCCGTCACCATCCGCGTGTTCACCGCGCTCAACACCGCCGAATCCGCAATCAACGCCCGGAACGGCTCCATCAGGTCCAGCGCCAGCGCCGGCCGCCCAAACCGCGGCTGATGGTAATACCCCACAAATGGATCGAACCCCACCGCGTAACACGCAATCGTCAGGTCCTTGGCCAGCAAACTATAGGCCAGCGACAACAGCGCATTCACCGGATCTCGCGGCGGCCGCCGGTTCCGCCCCGCAAAATCGAACCGGAACGGGCTCGCCGGCGCCGCCTCCCCCTCCTCGTCCCGCTTCAGCATCCCCGAAAAATTCGAAAAATAAATCCGCGCCGCGTTCCCCTCAACCCCCAGCAGCGCCCCCGCGTCCGCCGCCCGCTCGGCCTGCTCGGCCATCTGCCGCAGCCCCACCAAAGCCTCGTTCGGCGGCTCCACATGGTTCCGCTGCAGCATCGTCCGCTGATTCCGGATCTTGCCCGCCACCAGCGTCCGCGCCAGCCGCAGCGCAAACCACTCCTTGTCCGCCAGCCGGAACTGCGTCTGCCGCAGGAACACGTTCTTCGTGTTCATCCCCGTCGTGATCCCGTAAAACCATCCGCCCTGCGAGAAATAACACACCGGCGTCCCCGCCTCGCACAGCGCCTGGATCGCCTGCGTCGTCACCTGTATGTTTCCCATCAGGTTCACCTGGCACGTCTCCCGCAGCCGCACCTCCTGCACAAGCTGGTCCCGGTCCCTCACCTGCAGCACTTCCCCGCTCTTGCCCATCCGCAGCCCCTGCGAATTCAAATACAGCGGCCGCTTCTCGTCCCGCGGCGTAATCAGCGGACGCACCTCCACCCCCGGCCCCCTCCGCCTCGCCTCGCCCTCTTCGAACAGTGAAAGCTGAACCGCCCCTCCGCCCGCCGCCGCCAGCGCGTTCGTCTCGTCCGGCAGGCAGATCCCCACCAGCGAGCACGCCGGGCACTTCGGCGAATCCTCGAGCGGCGGCGGAATCACCCCCGCCCGCGCCACCGCCCACGCCTCCCCGATCGCCCGCCGCGTCTCCTCGATCACCCCGTCGTCGAACCGCACCCGCACCCGCTGCTTCGTCTTTACGTAATACGCCACCCCCTCCGCGCACTCGTACCCCGCCTCCCGCAGCACAATGCACTGCACCGCAAGCTGCGCCCGGTCCGCCGGCCATACCTCCAGCCCGTCGGAGGTCTCCCGCGGCCGCCCGTGCTTGTAATCCACCGGCGTCGCCACCCCGCCCGCCGCTTCCACTAAGTCGATCTTCGCCAGCACCCGCAGCGTCTCGCTCGCCAGCGTCACGCTGCGCGCATGGATCTCCTCCGCCGCCGCCTCGGCCGCCGGAGCCAGCGCCGTCGCCCGCGCGTCCACCCGCTGATGCTGGATCTTCCCTTCCACCGTGTCCGCGCTCTCGCGGAACAGCCCCTCCACCCACTCGTAGAAAAACAGCCGCGGGCAGTACACATACTCATTCACCATTCGCGCCGGAAGATAGTCCGGCAGCTCTGCCGCCGGCCCCGGAATCGGAACATTCGGAAGCGCGCCCATAAGCCTAAACCACAATACACGGAGCGTCGATCGGCGCATACGGCTTCCCCAGCGCCGTAATCACCCGCTCGCCCCGCCCCTCCGCCGGACCCAGACTCACAAACAACACCTGGTCCTCTTCGGTATCAATCACCCCAGCCAGCATCGCCCGGCACCGCGCCAGATCCATCGCCGTAAGCTGGCACTCAAACACCGAATACTGCAGATGGTCCCCAAACCCCCGCATGATCTGAAACACCCGCCGCAACCGTTTATCGTCGGAAATGTCGTAACAAATCAAGTAAGAGATCCGCATAGCCGAAACTCCACACTACACCGCACCAGCCAACCGCGGCTCGCCGGAACGCACACGGCCGCGTACACACAAAAAGTGTGTATACTAACTTTAGAATCTCAAGGGGGCCCTTATGACCAAGCGCATCAATATCGTATTGCCCATGGAAACCATAACTCTGCTCGACCGCATCGCGCCGAAGGGCAACCGAAGCCGCCTGATCTCCGAGGCCGTCCTGCACTATGCCGAAAGCAAGGCCAGGACCCATCTCGCCGCGCGGCTCAAGGCCGGCGCCCTCGCCAACGCAAAGCGCGACCTGGAAATCGCCCGCGAGTGGTTCCCCCTCGACGAGGAAACATGGCAACGCACAACGCGCCGGCGAAAGTCCACAAGGTAACTCCACCCCGCCGGGGCGACATCTACCTCGTCAACTTCGACCCCACCGTCGGCGCCGAAATCCGTAAGACCCGGCCCGCTCTCGTCATCCAAAACGACATCAGCAACAAATACAGCCCCATCACCATCGTTGCCGCCATCACCTCCAAATTCGACGAACCGCCTTACCCGACGGATGTCATCATCGAACCCGCCGAGTCCGGCCTGCCCCTTCGCTCAGCCGTAATCCTCAACCAAATCCGCTCCGTCGACCGCCGCCGCCTCCTCACCCGCCTCGGCCGCGCCACCCCCGCCACCATGGCCCGCATCGACCAGGCCCTCCAAATCAGCCTCGGCCTCATCAAGCTCTGACCTTGCACCGCCCCGGCCCACGCTATACCGCCCGCGCCGGGCGGAAGCTCACCTTGAAGTTCGCACCCTGCCCAATTCGTACCCGCTGGCAGCGAAAGATCTCACCCACCCCCATCGCCGCCAGTTCCTTGCGCTCCGGCGCCTCCGCCTGTAACGCGCGCGAGGCAAGCAGCGCCCGCGCCGCATCCAGACCCAACCAACCTTCCCACATCGGCCACGTGAACTCGTGCGCGCGTTCGCGCGTCTCAAATCCCGTCGTTCGCACGCCATTTTCGGTCGCGGCTACCGGAAACAGCGGCAGCGCCTCGAACGCAAGCCGGTTCGCGCCCCATACCGAATACACCCCCTCCACGCTCGGGTTCTCCCACTGCAGCGCGTATTCCTTGGCGTCCTCCGGGTCCCAGCGAAACGACAGGCTTCTGTCCCGATACTTCCACGGCCCGAACAGTGCCTCGCGCACATGCTCCGCCTTCGTGCTTTCCCGCAGCGCATTGGCGCTCCCAAGAAAGTCCTGGTGGCCCGACCCCGTGATGAAGCAAAGATCCGTATAACGTATCCGCCCATTCCGGTCCACTTCCATCTCGCTCCCAAACGCCGCCGCGAAATCGGCCGCCCGGCGGTCTTCCCGCGTCGCCCCCGCTACCGCCGCTCGCGCCACCGGCCGGAACGTCTCCGGTTCCACCGTGAGGTTTTTCCCTAAAGCCTCGAACGCCCCGAGCGGCGCCCACGGCGCCTCCTCGCACAACGCCCGGCAAAACTCCGCCTCTTCCAAAACCGGGGCGCCGGCCAACTCCGGCCGCCAGCCGTCCCGCCGGATCCACCGCATCCGCACCTCGCCGCCCCAAAGCAGCGCGCTCAAGCGCCACGCTCCCACAGCCGCCAGAAACCCAAGCGGATTCGAACCCTCAATCCCGCCAAACACGAGCGAGTTCATAATGGCGCTTCCTCCTTCTTGCTCGCCTGCCAGTCGCCCAGCCGCAGCAGCGCTTCCAAATACGCCAGGCCCCACCAGCCGTACCGCCGCGTCAACCGCCAGAACCGGTCCGACACCCCGCTATCCAGCCGGTGCGCCGCCCTCTCCCCCCAGTCCTTACCGCCGACCCGGCGCCCGTTATAGCCAACCTCCACGCCGGCATCGTCCACAAACGGCGCAAACGGCCGGCAACGCCCGTGATGCGTCGCCACCAAATGCAGCACCAGTTCGTCTTCGGCGACACCGGAATCGCCGCCCACCAACAGCAGCGACACCAATTCGTGCCGGAAACCGTCAGGTAACCCGCTCCGCTTCCACTGCGCCTTCCGCGCCGCCGCACTCTGCCGCGCCACCGCGCCTTTGGCCAGTAACTTCGGAGCAAACCGCGCCGCCGCCGGCGCCCCCCCGTGAAGCAGCGCCTGAAAGCGCGGGTCCGCCTTCCCGTAGTCGTGAACTTCCGCCGCCCGTACCAGCGCACGCCCGGCCCCGTTCAACCCATCCAGACCCTTCACGTACCCTTCCGTCGCTTCCTTCACATCCGCAAGATGCCGGTCGAGAAACACCGGCTCCGACGCCGAACTCTCGTCCTGCCCGGAGTCAATTTCCGCCCCGCGGCCAGATACAACCCACCCCATGTGGGTCTCGCCCACCTGCGGATACGCTTCCACGTCGCACCGGCGCCTGCAAAGCTCTTCAATCGCGCTCTTCAGCCACGCGAACGGGCCATCCTCGGGAAGCCCGTCGCCGTACGCCCGAAGCGCCTCACTCACCTCATCCGCCCCCGCCCCCGCATCGGCCGCAACCCGCTTCAGCTCCGCCTTTGCTTCGTTCTCCGGCCACCCCTCCATCACGCTCCCATGCAGCCGCAACGTAAACCGCCGCAACGCCGCCCGCGCCTCCTCCGCCCGGTCCTTCGGGTACCCCTCAGGAATGTGCCCAAGCTCTTTCCATGCCTCCCCGCTCACCGGAAGAACGAACGTGTCTCCCGGCCGAATCGTCGAGATCTTCTCGGGCCCGTCGATCAAATCGCTTTGGTCTCCCCGCCATCGGAGAACCAGGCTTCGAAGCGTCTTTCCGGAATCCTCGTCCTCGTCTCCCCCGCGCCCCTCCACATCCGAAGCCTCGCCCGCCGTCTCCCCGCCCTTGAGCCACGCCTTAAATTCGTGGATCGGAACCGGCATCGCCTCAAGCGTCACCGGCGGACAAAGCGCCACAATCTCAGCCCACTGGCCCTCCGCGCCCGGCGCCAGATCTGCCCGCCAAACCACCTGCACATCAGGAGCACCCCGCTCCTCCCCATGCAGGTACAGCGAAATCTCCGGTTCCACCGCCGGCCGCGGCAGAGTCTGCACAAGAAGATCCAGATGCGACGGCAGCAGCACCGGGGCCCGACGCGCCGGCTGGCGCAGGAAATCCCGGTCCTCTTCCCTCGACAATCGCTCCTGCACCGTCCCTGCCCCATCCGCCGAACAGATCCCGAAATCCAAATCCCCGCTCTTCTCGAGCCACGCCCAAGTCCGCGTAAGCGCTTCGCCGTACACGGGGTCGCCATACTTCTCATCCATCATCGGCGCGGAAATTACCACCCGGCCCTGGGCCGCTACTCCTGTCTCCCCCAGCGCTCCCAGCCGGTCCAGCCGCCCAAACCGCTGCAGCAGAGCATCCATGCTCGCGCACTCCGTCACCAGCCCGTCAAAATCGAGATCCGCCCCAACCTCCAGGCACTGCGTCGCCACCACGTACGTCACCGCCTGACCCGGATCCCGCTCACTTCGTCCCGCCAGCATCGCCTCCACGTCCACCGGCAGCCGCATTCGGTCGATCGGCCGCATCCGCCCAATCAGCAGATGCGCCCCATCCCCCTTCAATCGCCGGTACACCTCCCGCGCCGTCTTCACGCGGTTCACCATCACCGCCACGCGCCGAAGCCCAGGCTCGGCCGCCAGCCCCCGGGCCTCTTCGACGAAAGCCTCCGCCAGTTTCCCGAAGTCCTTCAGCCGCGCCTTTGAGACCACAAGCCTCGCCGGCTTCCGCGCAAACAACCGCTTTCTCAGCGTCTCGTCCCGGTAGTCGTCCTCCTCAAGCTGGAACCGCTCCCCCTCCGTCGATGGCGTCGCCGTCATCTCAACCACCACGAACGGCGAACCAAGATCATCCTCCGCCCACCCTCGGTACCGCCGCACCGCTTGCAGCGTCTCGGCGAAAGGCCTCGAACAATGCGCTTCATCGAGCAAAATCAGTGAGTCGTTAGCCACAAGAGCCGCGTGGATCGGCCACTGCTTGTCCCACACGCCATATCCACGGAACATCAGCCGCGAGCCCACCTGGTCCACCGTGCTCGCAATCAGCGTAGGCTGCAGCGGACTCCGCACCCACGCTTCGTCCCGGTAAATCCCGCCGCGCAACACATAGGTATCGAGCGGGCTCTCGCCTTGTCCCATCGCCTGAAGCCGTTCGGCAACGGTCCTCAGCACGCCAGCCTCCGCCCCGCGCAGCGCGTCGGCGATCTTCTTCATCCGCTCGGCGGCGCCATCCACCACCACGCGCCGGTCCACCACAAAAAAAATCCGCCGCGGGCCGCGCTGCCTCAGCGCCATCGCGAACACCGCGATATCCAGACACGCCGTCTTCCCGCTTCCCGTCGGAAGATCGATGACCGCGGGCCATTCCCCGCCGCAGACCCGCTCCGCCAGCCGCGCCTGCCAGGGAAACGGCGCATGATCGTGGATCGCTTGAAAAAACGCCGGAAAATCCGTGACGCTTAGCTCGCCCATCCCTCCGCCTCCTGATCTGAAATCGGCTTGAAAAGCCCGTAGCCCCGGAACCGCCCGCGCCCAACCAGCACCGGCCCGCGAATCGGCGACGCAAATCGAGCCACCACATGCGTCTGGTACCGGCACAAATTTTCGCCGCCCTCGCTGAACGGCGGAACCTCCCTCACGTGCCCGGCGCCGGTCACCCGCGAAATCGGCCGCACCGCCACCCACTCCGGCGCCGGCAACAGCGCCGACACAAACGCCTCGCGCACAATCCGCTCCACATCGCCCTCGCGCTTCTTCGGGTGATGATGCAGCACCACCGGCGTCACGCTCGCCCACGCCCGGCTCGCCTTCGTCCAACTCAGCCGCTGCAGCGTCTGCGCCGGACGCTCCCGCTTCTCAATCTCCAGCCGCCACTCCCAGACACCCTTGCGGCCAAGATGAACTTCGCGTTCTTCCCCGCTCTCCGGATCAAAGAACAGCGGTCCCAGATACCGCCGAAGCTGCTCGTCCCGCGTCAGGCTGCTTCCAGCAAGAACGCGCGGAATCGCAATCCCAAGGCCCATCACGTGCCCATCGGCATGCTCGAACCCAACGTAGGGCAGCGGGAAAAACGCCAGATGCGGATGGCGCGCCGGCCCACCGCCCGCCTCATGCCCGCTCACCCACTCGGGAGGCGCTGATCCCGCGGCCTTCATACACGCGTTCCGCAGCGCCTCCGTCAATTGCAGCGTCGAACCGATCCCCAGCGCCGGCCCCTCCACCTTTTCGAGCACCACAAAATCTTCCTCGAACGGGCCATCCAAAACGTCCGGCGCGCCTTCGGCCCTCCCGGCCCTCGAATACCCCTGCCAGTTCACAAGCTGCGGCCGCCGTGTAACCGGCCGCCCCTCCGGAAACGCCGCCTGCAACTCCCGCTTCCGCCGCGCCTTCTCTTTCCCCTTCGCCGACGCCGTCGCCTCCGCCATCTCGTCGTACCGCGCAATCGCCGCGCCGTTAAAACTTTCCTCGAGCATCCGAAGCGTGCCCGGCCCCGCAACACGCATGCGCATCTCCGCCACTCCTCCCGTGGGAATCAAATTTGGAGTCGGCTCTTCGCCCTCGCTCACCAACCACATCTGCACCGCCGATATCGAGTGGCCCACCCTCGTCACCCGCGCGCAGAGTTCCTCGATCGCCCGGCGAACCTCACCCGGCGCGCTCTCCTCCCAGATGAAATAAACCGAGTCCTCGTGCGGCCGCACCCGCGGAAACGAACGCTCCTGCCGCGCCCGCTTCGCAATCCCGCCGGTGTCGTCGTTCACCGGCACGTAAGTCCGCACCGCGCTCCGCTCAAACGCGTCGCTCGCATAAACCGCCGGTGGCGCGGCCTTTTCAATCCACTCGAGCGCCGCCCGCAACCGCGCCTCCGCCCCGGTCTCAAAGTGCGCCGCCGCCATCGCCATGAACACCCGCCCGAAGTGCGGCGGCCACTCCGCCTTCTGCCGCGCCAGATTCGCCGCCGCGGCATACTTCGTCAGGTACCTCACCCCGATCGCCGTCATGACTCCTCCTCGCCCTGCGCAGCCATGATCTCCTGGCTCTTCCGCACAAGGTCCACCAACTCAGGCGTGGGCTTCAAGGTCAGGGTCTCCTTCATCCACGGCATCGAAGCCGCGGCTGCTTCCTTCACAAGCTCCACCGCGGCTTCGCCGGTCATCGGAAACGTCTTCCCCGGCCGCCCCGGACGATCCAGCAGCTCCCAAACCCGCGGCGCGACCGGCCGCAAATTGCACCGTGACCGCAAGCTCACCCCGCGCTCGGTCGTCAGCACCCCAGCGCACAGTGCCAGCGCCGCAAGCGCCGTGCGCGCCGCATCGTCACGCTTTGCGTCCGATTTCCCATCCACCGGAAACCGCAGCTTCCGCAGCGCCCCAAGCGAAACCACCGTCGTCTGCTCCGCAAACCGGCACCGGATACCGCCATTCTTCGACTCGAAAATAATGTTGCCGTGGTTCACCTCCGAGGGCCGCAGCGCGCCTTTGGCTTTCTCTCCCGCAAGCTGAAACCCGTCACCCGTACGAACCACCGCCGCGCCCTTGCTCACCTCGAGCGGATCCACCCGAAAGCCACGGCGGTCCGGCACGGTGAGCGTATCAACCGCCACAATCTCCGAGATGTAAGCCCGCTCGAACTTCGCCCCAAGTCCGCCCGGCTTGTCCGGCGAACCCCACATTCCAAACACCAGCGCCGTCGGACAAAGCTCGTAAATCGCCGTCGCGTTCCAAAGATTCGACCGACGCCACCGCTCCGCGTACGCCGACTTTGAAAACCTCGTCCCATCCTCGAGCATGCTGTCCCGCAGAATCGCATCCGCAAGCCGGTGCGGAACCTCCAGACTCGTCAGATTCGGCAGATCTTTCTGAAACTGCGCATTCGCCTCCGTAAAGTCCACCTCAATCAGAGGCAGTTGAATCAACCCGCGCCGCATAGCGTCCAACAACGCAAGTTCGGCATGGTTCGCCTCCGACTGCACGGAATTCAGAAGGACGCAATCCACCTCCCGCTCCGGCAAGCCGGCGCTGGCGGGAAGCCGCCGCTTCTCCGTCGCATACTTGCCCTCCGCATAAGTGGCGGGAAAAACCTTCCCACCCTCGCCCTCCACAGGCTGCAGCACCGTAATCGAGCGAAGCGCAGCCGCACCTCCACTCACAGCAGCCGAAAGCTCGGCCAAACTCAAAGAATCAGACATAAGTTCACTCCAATCAATATGGCCGGCGGCGCCTCCGCGCCGCCGGGTTACGCCGCTCGGCTAAAACACTTCGGCCGGACGGCGGGGATGAGGACACGACTGGCGGAAACTACGCCGCAGCCGAAAGCGAACAGAGCAGCCGGCGCATGCCGACTGCCGCGACCTTACACGTCTATAACGCATAGGCCTCCTCTACGTTGCTGTCAGTGCGGCCCCCGGAGTATATTGGGAAGTGCTAACAGCCCGGGTATACTCGGGAACCGCGGGGCGCGTTTATAAGACGCGCCCCGTTTTCGCTATACGGCCATCCTAGCACCGTCGAATCTTGATTGCAAGCAAAAAGTTTCCCAGTAGCGCTATTGATCAACGTGCATACAACTAGAGACACCGATATGCTATTCTCGAAGACGGCGAAGCGCGCCCCAGCCACATTGAAGCTATGCGCGGTGCTCATCTGGGGCCCTGGTTAGTGCACCTTTCCGTGACCACCCGCTGGTCACGGCCTCATTTTACGTGGGTTCTCCCACGGGTCCCGCGCCGTAGCCAAACCCGGCCGCAAGAAAGCGGTTCCACACCCTCCCCCCGCCTAATAAGATGTCCCGGTAGGCCCACACTCCTAACCACGGTGCAGTTCAAACTCAAGCCCGTCTCGAAGAAGGCCATCCCCGAGGCCCCGCAGAAGGGCAAGCGCTACCACCTCATCCGGGAACCGGCCCTCGCCGAAAGCATCCGCCTCGACATCCTCCAGGCCGGCCCCGCAATCTACGCAACCCGCGCCCGCGACGGCGCCCTCTGGTCCGAAGGCCCCGGCATCCGCTTCACCCGCGCGAAGCAATGACAATCCGCATGCTCGGCGCCACCGAGCCCCTCGCCTGGAAACCCGCCAACGGAGCGACCGAGATCCACCTCCCGGGCGGCCTCCAGGACGAATCCCGCCGCCCCTGCCCCTACGCCTGGACCTTCGAAATCCGGTCAGCCTAACTTCCGGTGCCTCGGTTAGGGCTGAAGCCGGCCAAGGCCACCTGCGCGGGTCCGGTCAACGTCGCCGCCTGCGCCGAGGTCAGGATTCCCGCATCCACGAGCGAATTCACCTCATTGAGGAATGCCTGAATCTCACCCGCCGCCGCGTGGTTGTTCCCGCCGTTCAGGTGTCCGATCGCCTCCTGAAGCTTCACCGCAAGCGAACGCCCCTGCCTCTGGTTCAGCACGCGGCTCGATACCAGGTTGCCGGCCAGACTTAGGACATACTCCAGCACGGCCTGAAGAGAGCTGTAAAACGCCTCAACGCTCGCGATCGGACCGCCGGCACTATAGCCGCCCGCAACATAAATTACTCCGTTCACCGCCGCCACGCCGCGAATGTAAACCCCATCGGCCAACGGAATCGGCGCCACGTTCGTCCACTTGTCCGCCGACGGATCGTACGCATACACCGTGTTCACGAGCGCGTTGCCCTGGACTCCGCCAACCACATAGAACAACCCGTTCGCCGCGGCGCCCATGCCTGTGAGCCCGAACGTGGGAATAGGGAGCGGAGCCCCCTCCGTCCAGGTGTCCGTCCCCGGGTCGTAAATCTCCAGCTTGTCGTAGGGTGTGTGCGTCGAACCGTCCCAGCCGCCCGCAACATAGAACTTCCCATTGATCACAGCACCGGTTGCGTCCTGTCGGGCCGTGGGCTCCGGGCTCTTCTCTACCCACGTGCCGGCCGTCCGGTCGAAAACCTCGAGCACGTTCGTCACGTTGTTTCCGCAAGGCAGTCCTCCACCGGCTACATAAATCTTGCCGTTGATCACCCTGGCGGTCGCGTTGTTCCGCGCCGTCGGCATCGCCGGACCGCTCGACCATGCGTTCGTCGACGGGTCGTAGACCTCCACCGCGTTCGTGCTCCCGATTCCGCAATCCGGGCCGGTACTCGGCTCGCTCTGGCACCCGCCGATCACATAGAACCGGCCCCCAACCGCGGCGCCGGCAGCGTACGCCACATACGGAGACGGAGCATCGGTTATGCCGCTCCACATGTTACTAACGGGGTCGTATACGTAGGCGTGGACCCCGGCGGAGTGATCCGCCAAGAAACTGCCCGCCACATACAGCTTGCCGCCAATCTCCGCCGCCGTTAAGCCCGCGTTCGCCTCCGGCATCGGCGCTACCGTTGTCCACACGCCGTTTTGCCCCTGCGCCTCGCTCGCAGAAAATACGACGCTGCGGGCGGCAGCGAACAGAACCAACCCCACTTGCCTCCAGACAAGCCTCTTCACATCCCATAAACCGCACGAATTCTTGCGCGACGTCTTCACATCTCCTCCTTGGCGAATTCGACTTCAATGCGCCATGATTCCACGCCACGCCGGCTTCACCGCCCCCTTCCTCTTCTTCTCCCGCCTCCCCTCTCCCACACCCCCTCCCGGCTGATAAGATGTCCCGGTAGGCGCACGTCCCGCAACCATGGTGCAGTTCAAACTCAAGCCCATCTCGAAGAAGGCCATCCCCGAGGCCCTGCAGAAGGCCAAGCGCTACCGCCTCATCCAGGAACCCGCGCTCGCCGAAAGCATCTGCCTCGACATCCTCCAGGCCGACCCCGCCAACCAGGACGCCATCCTCACCCTCCTGCTCGCCATCACCGACCAGTTCCGCGAAGGCGTCTCCGCCGAACGCGCCCTCGAACTCCTCCCCCTCATCCCGGAAGCCTACACCCGCGAATACTACACCGGCGTCGTCTGGGAACGCTCCGCCCTCGCCACCCTCCGCCAGGCCACCCCCGGCGCCGAAGCCAAGGCCCACGAAAAACTCGTCAAAGCGATGGACTGCTTCGAACGCGCCGAAAAAATCCGCCCCTCCGGCAACGACGACGCCATCCTCCGCTGGAACACCTGCGCCCGCATGCTCATGCGCGGCCACCACCCCCAACACCACAAACAAGGAGAGTAAGTCACCCAAATGAAGCTCGCCGCGCTCCTGCTTACTTTCTCCGCCCTGCCCGCTTTCGCCCAGGTCGACTTCGCCACCTCTGTCCACCCCATCCTCGCCGCGCACTGCGCCGCCTGCCACTTAGGCGACCATCCGCAAGCCGGACTTAGTTTCGCCACCCGCGAAACCATGCTCAAGGGCGGCCATGACGGCCCGGCCATCGTACCCGGCAACGCCGCCGCGAGCCTGCTCTACTTACACGTCACGGGCCAGAAAACGCCGCGCATGCCGATGGGCGGCGACCCGCTCACCCCCGCGCAGATCGCATCTATAAAAGGTTGGATCGACGAAGGCGCGCCGTGGCCGGAGTCGATGAGCGACAAAGCCGCCGAACCCTGGGACGCGCCGCTCGCCCCGCGCACCCCCGCCGTTCCCGCCGGCAACGCGCCCAACCCGATCGACCGTTTTCTCTCGGCTTACTTCCACGCCCGCGGCGTCCAGCCCCCGGCACTTACAAACGATGACTTATTCGTCCGCCGAACTTACTACGACTTACTCGGACTGCCGCCGGATGAGAAGATCCTCGCCGCCTTCCGCGCCGACACCCGTCCGGACAAGCGAGCCCGCCTCGTCGCCTCCCTGCTCGCCGATAACAAGAATTACACCGATAACTGGATCAGCTTCTGGAACGACTTACTCCGGAACGACCAGGGCGTGAACTACGCCGGCATGCGTAAGTCGATCACCACCTGGCTCGCCCATGCGCTGGAAACCAACATGCCCTACGACGCGATGGTGCGCGAGCTGATCAACCCGCAAGGCCCCAACGCACCCGACGGCTTCCTGCTCGGCGTCAACTGGCGCGGCGACGTAAACGCCAGCCAGACGCCCTACATGCAGGCCGCGCAGAACACCGCGCAGGTCTTCCTGGGCATCAACCTCAAGTGCGCAAGCTGCCACGACAGCTTCATCAACCGCTATAAACTCCGCCAGTCCTACGGCATGGCCGCCATCTTCGCGCCCACGCCGCAGCTCGAGCTCGTCCGCTGCGACGTCAAGCAGGGCGTCATGACCGACCCCGCGTTCCTGTTCCCCGAGCTCGGCTCGATCCCCCAGAACTCGAGCCTCGACGCGCGCCGCGCCGCCGCCGCTGGTATCTTCACCTCGCCCGCCGACGGACGCCTCGCCCGGACGCTGGTCAACCGCTTCTGGCAGCGCCTCATCGGCCGCGGCATCGTCGAGCCGGTGGACGACATGGACGCCCGGCCCTGGAACCCCGACTTACTCGACTGGCTCGCCTCGGACTTCACCGCGCATAACTACGACCTGAAGCACTTACTAACTCAGATCATGACCTCGGACGCCTACCAGTACGCGTCGGTGCCCGGCGAGCCTGACCGCACGTCATCTTATCTATTCCGCGGCCCGCAGGTCCGCCGCCTCACCGCCGAGGAGTTCGCCGACACCGTCTCCGCGGTCACCGGCGAGTGGCGCATCCTGCAGGAAGGGGAGTCCGCCGGGTTCAGCCGCGAGTGGCAGCTCAAATCGACCGCCCTCACCCGCGCCCTCGGACGCCCGATTCGCGACCAGGTTTTCACCACCCGCGACGAAGACGCCACAACGCTGCAGGCGCTCGAGCTGATGAACGGGGAAACGCTTGCAAAAACCCTCCACCGGGGAGCGCGGCGGCTGCTCAACGAGCTGCCTCCGGCGCCCGAAAACCGCTTCGACAGTGGGGACATGCGCAAGGGCGAAAAGCCCGTCGATATTGACGTTCGCGGGGCAAATGAACTCTGGCTTTTGATCCAGGATTCGGGCTCATACGACCCCGCGCGGAGCATCGCCGGGTGGCTGGATTTGACCCTCGACGGGCCGAACGGAGGGGTAAAATTGGCGACTTTGCAGCCTCAAACGCCTCTGCACGATGTTAGCGTTACCGGTAACGTTATCAGTCGCGGTCTTGCGCAATGCCCGCCGCTCGATTCCCCCGTCGTTTTCAACATCGCCGGGAAAGGCTTCACCCGCCTCCACGGCTTCGCCGCGGTCGACGATTCCGGCTCGCGCGACGACATTGAAACAAAAGTGCGCTTTTTTGTTTTTTTCGAAAAACCGGACCCCGACGAACTTGTGCGCGTCTCGGGCGCCCCGCCGCTCCCGGCGCCCACCCCGGCAGCCAACGCCGACTCGCTCATCGACCGCCTCTTCTGGCGGGTGATGGCCCGCCAGCCCAACGACAAGGAACGCGCGATCGCGCGCGAATACCTGATTCCGCCCGGCGCCACCGGCATCTCGCCGAGCGGCTTAGAAGACCTGCTCTGGAGCCTGCTGATGCATCCGGAGATGCAGTACCTGTGGTAGGAGAAACGCGATGAAAGACTACGTGGAACGCGATTTATTCGGCGGCCTCTCGCGGCGCCATTTCCTTCGCTCTTCGACCGCGGCGACGCTGGCGGCGCTGGCTTCCGGCGCGCCGAAGTTGTTCGCCGAACCGCGCAAAATCGCGCCGCGCGCCGACAGCATGATCCTGCTGTGGATGGCCGGCGGCATGGCGCAGACCGAGACGTTCGACCCGAAGCGCTACACCCCGTTCCGGCCCGGCCTCGCTTCAAACGAAGTGCTGAGCACGTTCC
>DAIDIH010000226.1 GCA_027459465.1 Bryobacterales bacterium
TGGAATTCACGTTGATCGGCGCCGATATCGGCGTTACAGCCGCGCACGAGATTCTGGAAGGGATCCGGCAGCGGGTGGACCGCCGCCTGGTCGGCGACGCTTCGGAATTGAAGCTGCTTATCCGGGACAGCCTGCTCGAGACGCTCGAAGCCGCCGAGCGGCCCATGGCGCACGTAGAGGAACCACCCGCGGTGGTGCTGGTGGTGGGCGTTAACGGCGCAGGGAAAACGACGACGATCGGCAAGCTGGCCTCGCGCTACCGCGCCGAGGGCCGGAGCGTGCTGCTGTGCGCGGGCGATACGTTTCGCGCCGCGGCGATCGAGCAATTGGCGATTTGGGCCGAACGCGCGGGCGTGGACATGGTCCGCCAGTCACCCGGAGCGGACCCGAGCGCCGTGCTGTTTGACGCTCTCCAGGCGGCGCGCGCGCGGAAAATCGACTATGTAATTGCTGACACGGCCGGCCGGCTCCACACGAAAACCAATCTGATGGCCGAATTAGAGAAGATGCGGCGCACGGCCAGCCGCGTCGTGCCCGGCGCTCCGCAAGAGGTGCTTCTGGTGATCGACGCGACAACCGGGCAGAATGGGCTCGAGCAGGCGCGGCGGTTCACCGAGACCAGCGGCGTGACGGGCGTCGTTCTGACAAAGCTCGACGGGACGGCGAAGGGAGGCGTGGCTGTAGCGATTGCCCGTGAGCTTGGGCACCCGATTCGCTACGTCGGCGTCGGGGAGAAGGCCGAGGACCTGCTGCCGTTTGAGCCGGACAAGTTCATCGACTCGCTGTTCTCGGCTCCAGCGGCCAGCGCGGCATGAGAAGCGCGTACCTCGACGAAGCCATGGCCCTGGCGCGCCAGGGCCTGGGACGCACAAGCCCGAACCCGGCGGTGGGCGCCGTCCTAGTGCGCGGCAACAAGGTTGTCGGGCGCGGCTTTCACACCTGGAACGGCGTGAAGCATGCAGAAATCATCGCACTCGAGCAAGCCGGAGAACTGGCACGCGGAGCGGACTTATATCTGACTCTCGAGCCTTGTTCGCATCGGGGCCGCACGGGACCTTGCGCGGACGCGATCATTCAGGCAGGCGTGGCGCGCGTCGTCGCCGCTATGGCGGACCCGAACCCGAAGGTTGGCGGGCAGGGCTTCGAGCGCCTTCGCCAGGCGGGGCTGCGAGTGGAGATCGCACAAGAGTACGAGGCAGAGGCTGAGGCACTGAATGAGCCGTTTGTTCATGCCATGCGCACGGGCCTGCCCCTGGTGACTTTGAAGGCCGCGGTCACGCTGGACGGTAAGATCGCCGCGCCGGAGGACAACAGCGGGTGGATCACCAGCGAGCGGGCCAGAGCGCATGTACA
Organism: Bryobacterales bacterium; assembly: GCA_027459465.1. Lineage (GTDB taxonomy): Bacteria > Acidobacteriota > Terriglobia > Bryobacterales > Bryobacteraceae > JAJYKC01. The sequence continues at coordinate 1,354 of DAIDIH010000226.1, forward strand.
GCAGATCCGCCATCTGTCGGATGCGATCCTAACGGGCATCGGTACGGTGCTGGCCGACGACTGCCGACTTACGGACCGGACGGGACTGGAGCGCGGTCGGCCGCTCTTGCGCATCGTCGCCGATTCGACGCTGCGCATTTCGCGCAACGCCAGGATCATTCAAGAGGCAAAAGGCGACCTGTTGGTGGTGACCACGTCGGCGGCTCCGGTCGCACGGCGGGAAGCGCTCGAACAGCTTGGAGTGGAAGTCAAGGTGATGGACGGACCCGGCGGCCGCGTTTCGCTCCGGCAACTCGTCGAGGATCTCGCCGCGCGTGAATTCCGCTCGCTCATGATCGAGGCAGGTAGCAAACTCAATTGGGCCGCGCTCGAAGAGCGCATTGTCGATAAGATCTATTTCTACTACGCACCGAAAATCCTGGGCGGCCTTGCGTCGCTGCCGGTTGCAGGAGGCGCAGGCCGCCGCCGCAGGGCGGACGCGATCCGATTCCAGGAGGTCCGGCTGCATTCAATTCCACCGGATGAATTCGCCGTAGAAGCGAAAGTTGTGAGATAGCAGCTATGTTCACAGGAATTGTTGAGGAGACCGGCACGATTCGGGCGGCCGAGCCACGAGGGGGAGGGTCGCGGCTGACGGTTGCTTGCAAGCGTGTGATCGAAGACGCAATGCTCGGGTCGAGTATTGCGGTGAATGGCGTTTGCCTCACCGCGGTGGCGCTCGGCCCGGGATGGTTCGCCGCGGACCTGGCACCGGAGACGCTTCGCCGCACGAACCTGGGAAAGCTCGTTCCCGGCAGCGTCGTGAACCTCGAGCGGCCTCTCCCATTCAACGGGCGAGTCGGCGGACATCTGGTACAAGGGCATATCGAGTCAACCGCCTCATTGCTCGCCGTTGAGCCTTTGGGCAACGGGAACTGGTGGCTGCGGGTGAGCCTGCCGGAGGGAGCAGCCCGGTATGTCATCGAAAAAGGATCGATCGCGCTCGACGGGATCAGTCTGACGGTGGCCTCGATCGACGGCGCGGCGGTGTCGGCAGCGATAATTCCTCACACCTACGAGAACACGAATTTGCACACCCTGCAGCCAGGCTGGCCGATGAACCTCGAAACCGACCTCGTCGCCAAGCACATCGAAAAGCTGCTGCCGCCCCAGCGCTGAATGCGTTGGTTCAGGACGCCAATTCTTCGCGGATTTCGGCGGCCACTTGCCGCGCGCGCTCGACCTCACCCGGCTCGAAGCTAATCGCTCCGACACGCGGGTGGCCCCCGCCGCCGTAGCGCTCGCATATCGAAGCAAGGTTGTACTTCAGCGGGCCAGAAGCCCAAGGACTCGAACCGACGGAGACCTTTGTGCGAAAGCTCTGGTTGCTCACGGAAACGGTGTAAGTGCCATCAGGAAACAGGTAGTACGGGATGAACTTGTTGTAGCTGGTAATGTCGTCTCCGGCGAGATCGAAGTAGATGACGCCGCGCGAGGCCGAAGCGCGCCGTCGAATCAGGTCGATCGTCTCGAGGTGCTGCTCATACAGCGGAGCGAACACGCGTGCGATCGCCGGGTCCGCGATGATCTGATCGAGCCTGCAGTGGCGCATCATGCGGATGATCCTCTGGACAGTTTCCGAGTCCGTGACGTTTTCGATGACCAGCGTGAGTTTCATGGCCGGCGCTTTCATCTCCACGGCGTCCTGGGCGCTCGAGTAACGCGCCCCATCGACGATGTCGGCCCATTCGACCAGTTCATCGAGGTCTGTGGCGCGATAGCCGAACTTGGTTTCAACCATCGCGGCGATGTACTTCGTGCAGGACTGATAGGAGGGATCGAACATCTTCTGGCCGCCGTGGTCCTGACGGAAGTGTTCGGCATCCTGCGGACTGAGAAACGCGCTCTGGTGATGGTCAAACCACCAGGTCAGTTTCGGATTTGTGGAGTACTTGAAATCGACGATCACGTTCTCGTCGCCATCAAACAGTGAGTCCTCGAAGATCTGTGACGCCTTGTGGGCCATCCCGGTGAAATGGAACTCGGCCCCGGGGGCGAAATGATCCTCGAAGAAACGGCTGAAGTATGCGGCGGAAGCCGCGCCGTCGAAACAATGGTCGTGATAAAGAATACGAACGCGCATTCGTTGCGGCGAAAGCCGGAAAACTCACTAGCTTGCACTATACAGGGGGTGAATTGCAAGTTCAGGGTTTGTACGATCTTCCCCGGTTATCCAGGAGCGCCCTGGGCCGAGATTCCGTCTTCTCTGATATGTTTTTCGGCAGAGTCTACGGATTTTCATAGAGTTGCGGCGAGATTTTGTATGCGATGCGGGTGGCGGGGGAATTTGCGACCGGACAGGCTGGCGGGGACGAATTTTGTGTTCAAGGAGTAACACTGGCCTTGCGGAGGGGCTGGCCGGGTTTGGCTGCGCCGTCGATGTGGATGTTGTTGACGACGGAGGTGGCACCGGCGGATTTGGCCATGCGGGTAGCGGCGCCTTTGTGCTGCATGACGGAGGTGTGGCCTTCCCAGGTGGCGACGCCGTTGTGGACGTGGACCTGGAAGCCGTCCTTCCCGATCTTGGATTTGGCGAGTTTGGTGTGGATGGTCTGTTCGATGGAAGAATCGGAGCGAGCGTGAGATGCGGGCGCGCGCGAAGCGGCGAGCAGCGGGACGGCGGCGAGGGCCATCAGGAAGAACGAAGCCAGGAGTCTCCTCATATAAGGACAAGTGGGTGGAACGTGGGCGGGGCTCTCAGGCGGCGTTGCGGAGGCGGGGGAATTCGAGGGGCGCTTTGGGGGCGTTGCGGACGGGCATGGGGATGAGATTGGTTTGGGCCTGGGCGACGGGAAGGTCGCCGTCGGGGGGCATGGCGTCGGCGAGGGTACGGGTGGCGATGCGGAAGAGTTTCAGGGCGAGGCCGGAGGCGTCGAGGCCGGGGTAGATGCGGCGGAGGGTGAGTCCCCAGTTCGCCATGAGGCGGAGGTGGGCGGCGAGGGGCCGGCGGGCGTGGCGGATGGCGATGGAGAAGTTAATGAGGTCGTTGACCAGGCTGGTTTCGGCCGAGAGGATGCGGTCAACGAACTCCTTGCGGCGGCGGACGGAGGCGAGGATGCGGCGGTAGCGGCGGGGGGCGTAGGCGCGGGCGAGTTCAGCTTGGCCGGTTTGAAGGAGGTCGTCGTGGATGGGGGAGAGGATGGCGGGGAGGGATTTGGCCGCGGTCCACCAGAAGCCGCCCATCATGCGGGGGTTGAGGACGTCGTAGGTGAATTCGCGGCCGTGGTAACGGGGGCTGGGGTTGCTGGCGGCGTAGATGAGAAGCGGGAGAGCGCGGCGGGGGTCGGAGACGCGATCGGGGGTGGAGAAGTAGAGGGGAGGGAGTTCGTTGCGGAGGGTGTGCTGGATGGCCTGGCTGACGGCGCCGAAGACGGTGGAGAAGGCGGCGGAGCGTTCGAGGGGGGCGGAGCGCCAGAGGGCGATGGGGTTGTTGTCGAAGGATTCGCTGGGTTCGCTGGACCGATTGTGGGTCGTTTCCATATTTTTTTGGAAGTTCCTTTCCCGATTTGGGCAGAGCCCTCACTCGCGATTCGATTGTATCGGCGGGGGTGTGAGGAGGCGGGGTTGGGCGGGGGACGTGGCGGGCGGGGGTGGGGGTAAGTGGTTTGTGGGGGAACGGGTTAGGGGGATACGGAAAAAGTTGAGAATTTTGTGACTGAATTTGTACGGGCTCACGCCAACCGCGCACCGGGTATGAGGGCGCGGATTCGGTTGCGGAGTTGGGTTCGAAGGTCGGCCGGTTCGGTCCAGAGGATGTGGGGGTACTGGCGGGTGTCAAAGTGGAGATTGTCCACATCGTCCTCTCGGCAGGTCCAGATGACCGGGCGGCCGAGCGCAAGGGCGTAGCCGGCTTCGAAGTAGACACCGTTGCGCTGGTGAGTGAAGTCGGCAATCACGAATTGGGCACGGCGGATATCAGCGATGATGCGGTCGCAGATTTTTTCGGAGAAGGCCTCTTTGTCGACACGGATAGACTGAAACCCGCAGTCCGCGACGCCTGGCTGGATGCCGTCCTCGAAGGCTTTGGCGAGATCGGGCGAGAAGGCCATTGCGACGAAGGCGAGACCTGGGGTTCCACCACCGATGGGGTCGACGTTTTGCCAGCCGTTCCAGGTGAGCGTGTATTTCATATCGTCACCGACGCGTTTCGCGAGATCACTGGAGAACGCATGATGGACGATGGCGTTGCACTCGTCGCGTTTCGCGGCGCGAATTAGCGGCCAATCCTTGTTGGGGTTAAAGGGTACCGGGGCACCGAAGAAGCCGGACTTGCCGTGCAGGTATTCGAGGAGGAGCCGCAGTTTGGCCGTCGGGGAGAGGCCCGCGTGCTGTTGGGCAAGCTCACGCAAGTTGCCGGATTTGATGACGATCCGTTCACCGCGCTCCGTTGCCAAGCGGGTTGCTGCAGAGAGGCATGGGAAAAGGTCCGGAGTTTCTCTTGCGGCCTGGCGGATCATGTCCTGTGCCTGAAGCGTGATTTCGAAATTTCCGCAGGTGTCGCACCGAAATTTCGCGTTGCCTGTGTCTGAGACGCGCTCGCTCGCGGCGGGCTCGCCGCACAGCGGGCAGTTCTCCGTATTGGTTCCCATGGCACCAATTGTGTCATGACTCGGGTGAGACCGGGCTCTGCGGAAGTTGGAAATTCCGGCCTGTGCCGCGATTCCTTTGCTTGAACCGGTGTGCGGCTTGAAGGCCGCTGTTGGATCCTGATGAGCTGAGCCGGTAGGGGCGCCGCGGGTATCTCCGAAAGGTGGGTGGGGCGAAGTGTGTGATACTGCGCACAGGCGGAGGGAAGGCCGCCGGGGAGCGTGGTGGTGGAGGCAGACGGAACGGGACGAGCGGGGCTGCCGGCGCCGGATTTCCGTGCGCTGTTTGAGGGGGCGCCGGGGTTGTACCTCGTGCTTACGCCGGATCTGCGGATTGCGTCGGTGAGCGATGCGTACACCGAGGCGACGATGACGCGTCGCGAGGAGATTCTGGGGCGGCGCCTCTTTGAAGTGTTTCCGGATAATCCGGACGATCCGGAGGCGACGTGGGAGCGGAATCTGCGGGCGTCGCTCGAGAAAGTTCTGGCGACCGGGACGTTGGACGCGATGGCGGTGCAAAAGCACGACATCCGGACGCCGGGGGGCGGGGCGTTCGAGGAGCGGTGGTGGAGTCCGGTGAACAAGCCGCTGCGGGGGCCGGGCGGGGAGATCGAGTTCATTATCCATCGCGTGGAGGACGTGACGGAGTTCGTGCGGCTGATGGCGGGCAGCACGGAGAAGATGGAGGCGGAGATTTTCCTGCGTGCGTAACAGTTGCAGGAGGCGAACCGGCGGCTGGAGAAGCTGAACAAGGAGCTGGCGGAGGCGAACGAGAGGACGCTAGAGGCCGAGCGGGTGAAGAGCGAGTTCTTCACGAACGTGTCGCACGAGTTGCGGACGCCGCTGACGCTGATCCTGGGTCCGGTGGAGAGTCTGCTGGGCGGGGACCGGGGCGAGTTGCGGGGCGGGCAGCGGGAGGCGCTGGAGACGATCCACCACAACGCGCTGCGGCTGCTGCACATGGTGACGGGGCTGCTGGATTTCTCGAAGCTGGAAGCGGGTAAGTTCCGAGTGAAGCGGGAGCCGGTGGATATCCGGGCGCTGAGTCAGTCGGTGGTGTCGGACTTCGGGGCGCTGGCGGAGGGGAAAGGGGTGGCACTAAGTATCCTGGCTAGCGTGGACTTAGGGCCGGTATTACTGGACCGGTACTTATACGAGCAGATCCTTTCGAACTTACTTTCGAATGCGGTGAAGTTCACTCCGGCGGGTGGGAAGGTGTCGGTACTGCTGGAGCAGGAAGCGGAGAAGCTGCGGCTGACGGTGCGCGACACGGGGATTGGGATCGCGCCGGCGGAGTTGCCTCGGATTTTCGAAAAGTTCCATCAGGTGGAGGGGAGCGCGGCGCGGCGGTTTGGGGGGACAGGGCTGGGGTTGGCGGTGGTGAAGGAGTTCAGCGGGCTGCTGGAGGGGACGGTGACGGTGGAGAGCCAGCAGGGGCAAGGAAGTGTATTTGTGGTGGAGTTGCGGGCGCCGGCGGCGGCGGAAGGGGAGAAAGCGCCGCAGCGGATGGCGAAGGAGTATTTGGCATCGGTGAGAGAGCCTGCCGGCGCAGAAGGGGGCCGGGGCGTGGAGAAAGTACTCATCGCCGAGGACAACCCGGAGATGGCGGCGTATATCGGGTCGCTGATCGAGAACTTGTGCCAGTACCGGCTGGCCAAGGACGGGGAAGAAGCGCTGGAGATGGTGCAGAGCTGGGCGCCGGACCTGGTGCTGGCGGATGTGATGATGCCGAAGGTGAACGGGTTCCGGCTGTGCCGGCGGCTGAAGGCGGACCCGGCGACGGTGCAACTGCCGGTGGTGCTGCTGACGGCGCTGACGCATCGAGAAGCGCTGATCGAGGGATGGGAGGCGGGCGCCGACGATTATCTTCTCAAGCCGTTTCATCCGCGGGAGTTGGCGACGCGGGTGCGCTCGATTTTGACGCTGAACCGGGAACGCAAGCAAGCAGAGGAGCGGCTGCTGAAGACGCAGGAGCGGGTGGCGGAGCTTGAGCGGGAGAGGATGCGGGATGCGCTGAAGCAGAGCGAGGCGACGATCCGGACGCTGCTTGAAACGGCGTCGCAGGGGATTCTGGCGGTGGATGAGGCGGGGCGGATTGTGGTGGCGAACCGGATGGCGTACGAGTTGTTCGGGTACCGGCCGGGGGAGCTGGTCGGAAGGGGAGTGGAGGAGTTGCTGCCGGAGCGGTTGCGGGAGGCGCGTGCGGAGCACCGGGCGGAGTTCATGGCGAGTCCAGGGACGGCCGTGACGGGCGAAGGGGTGAGGGAGTTGCGGGGGCTCAAGAAGGACGGGAGTGAATTTCCGGTTGAAGTGAGCTTGAGCGGGGTGAAGAGCGCGCGGGGTCCGCTGGCGGTGTCGTTTGTCACGGACATCACGGTGCGGAAGCGGGCGGAGGACGCGCTGCGGACGAGCGAGCAGGAGTTGCGGGCGCTGGCGGCGCAACTGTTGACGGCGCAGGAGGACGAGCGGCGGCGGATAGCGCGGGACCTGCACGATGAAGCGACGCAGCGGTTGGCGCTGTTCTCGATTGAGATCGGGAGGGCGGCGCGGGAGAGCGGGGCGACGGCGGGGGAGATGCGGACACGGTGCCGGAAGCTGCAGGAGGAGGCGGTGCGGCTCTCGGAAGAGATCCGGCGGTTGTCGCACGGGCTGCATCCGTCGGAACTGGAGGATCTGGGGCTGAGCGCGGCGCTGGAAGAACTGTGCGAGGAGTTTGGGCGGGCGCACGGGATAAGGGTGACGATCGAGGGGGAAGCGGAGGCGAGCCGGGAGGTGGGAGCGTGCCTGTACCGGGTGGCGCAGGAGGCGATGCAGAACGCGAGGCGGCACGGGAAGGCGACGGAGGTAAAGGTAAAGCTGGGCCAGCGCGAGGGAAGTTTGGAACTGGAGGTGCCAGACAACGGGGTGGGGATATCGGGGGCGGCGGCGACTAAGCCGCGAGGTTTGGGGATTGTGAGCATGCGGGAACGCGTGCGGTTAGTGCAGGGGAGCTTGACAATTGAGACGGGCGAGGGAGGCGGCACGACGGTTCGGGCCGTGGTTCCCCTGCAAAGAGGAGAGGATGAAACGGCCGAAGGTGGTGCTAGGTGACGACCATTCGCTGATATTGCGAGGGATCAGGACTTTGCTGGAGGAGAAGTACGAGATTGCGGGCATGGCGGAGGACGGGAAGGCTCTGGTGGAGGCGGCTCTGCGGCTAAAGCCGGATGTGGTGGTGTTGGACATCAGCATGCCGCTGGTGAACGGGATCGATGCGACGAAGGAGATCCAGCGGGCGCTGCCCGGGACGAAGGTGGTGATCCTGACGATGCACCGGAACGCGGTTTATCTGCGGAAGGCGCTGGAGGCGGGGGCGTCGGCGTATGTGTTGAAATCCGGGGCGGCGGAGGAGTTGCTGACGGCGGTGGAGGAAGCGCTGCGGGGCAAGACGTATGTGTCGCGGGGTTTCCGCGAGGAGGCGGAGGCGGCGATTGCGAAGGCGGGAAGTAAGCTGACGCGGTCGCCGGCGGAGCTGACGGCGCGGCAGAGGCAGATTCTGCAATTGGTGGCGGAGGGGCGTCAGAACAAGGAGATCGCCGAGATTCTGCATGTGTCGGTGCGGACGATAGAGTTTCACCGGAGCCGGCTGCTGAGTAAGTTGGGGGCGAGCAGTGTGGCGGATTTGACTAAGTTTGCAATTCAGGAAGGTCTGATCTCGGCGGAGCCGGAGTAAGGTGCCATCGGGTAAGACACGGATTAACAGAAAGATAGGGTGTGAAAAACTAGTGTTCGCCACAGGTGCCAGGGGTGTGGCCCGCGGCGGACACTCAAGGAAGAGCCGCTGAAAGCGGGGATGCCGAAGCTCTCTCCGGTCGCGCCGTGTGGGCTGTCTGGCATCTTCCGGGCGGATGAGCAGGTTCAGGGCGTGAACCCACAGTCACGGCCCGGCCGTGTCGTCCGCCCGATTTCGGCGGTTATGTCAGAAAAACAGAGGTAGTAGATGCAACACCGGACGTGCGGCCCGCTACTGCTCGTGTCCTCGAGGAGGGAAGAAGTCTCCCAAGCCGATTTCATTGCGAGCGGCCGAGTGGCAGAGATCCTGGCGGGGCGAGGCGGCGGGCGCCGGTCCTCGAGGTCGAGGTTGGTGCTGGTGAAGGATGGCGAGGAGAGCAGAAAGGCCGAGGGCGAAATGGGGAACGACGATTCGGGTCGTGGGAGCGTGGCCTGAGAGGCAGTGGACAACGAGGAATGGGACGAATGGGTGCAAAGACATTCGGAGGGAACGCGCGCCGGCGGGGCGTCCTTTTGGCGGGTGGCGACGGGATGCGGCCGCGGGAACTGACGCGGTTTATTTGTGGCGACGAGCGGCCGAAGCGGTTTTGCCCGCTGCTGGGTGAGCAGACGCTGCTGAACGAGGCGCGGCGGAGGGCGGAGCGGAGCATTGACGCGAAGCGGCTGCTGTCGTCGGTGACGAGAACGCATGAAAGCCATTACACGAGGGAACTGGCGGACACGGGATCGACGAGGATCGTGCAGCCGTCGAACCGGGGCATGGCGCCGGCGATTGTTTCGGCGCTATTGCACCTGGTGAGCCAGGACTCGGACGGGGTGGTGGCGTTTCTGCCGTGCGACCACTACTACTCGGAAGAGCGGCGGTTCACCGAGGCGCTGGATGCGGCGTTTGGGGTGGCGGAGGCGCAGGGGGACTGCGTGGTGCTGTTGGGGGCGGCGCCGAATGGGCCGGAAGTCGACTACGGGTGGATCGAGTTGGGCGGGCCGGTGGCAGGTCCGGCGGCGGGCGTGCGGCTGGTTCGGGGGTTCCAGGAGAAGCCGCCGCTGCCGATGGCGGAGCACCTGTTCCGGAGCGGTTCGTTGCGGAACACGTTTGTGATGGTCGGACAGGTGGGTGCGTTTCTGGAGATGGCGGCGCAGGCGGCGCCTGGGCTGATGGAGGTGCTGCGGTCGGGGTATGCTCCGGCCAGGGGAGCGCGGGAGACTCGGATCGCGGATTCGGTGTATTAGAGGATCACGCCGACGGATTTTTCGCGGCAGGTGCTGACGCCTGGGTCGCGGAGGCTGGTGGCGCTGGGCCTTGGGGACGTGGAGTGGAACGACCTGGGGGATCCGGAGCGTGTGATTTCGACGCTCGAGAGCCGGGAGGCGGAATTGCCGCGCTGGGCGCACCGGTGCAGGAAGAGTGCGGCGCGGGCTGCGGCGGCAGAGGGCGGAGCGGCGGCGACCGCGGTGGCGTGACAGAACTTCAGAGCGGCGCGAGCGGGAAGCGGGCGCGGACTTCGTAGCGGGAGCCGGCGGGGGCGGTGAAGGATTCGTAGAGAAGAAATTCGCGGGCGGTGAAGGCGCCGAAGGAAGGCGCAGGGGTGTTGCGGAGGGCGGTCTGGAGGGGGGCGAAGGCGGCGGGGGAGGGGCGATTGCGGCCGCGGGCGAGGGTGATGTGAGGGCTGTAGGGGCGGTCCTCGGGAGGGAATCCACATTCGCGCATGGCGGCGGCGATCTGCTTGTGCAGGGCGAGGAGCTCGGGGCTGACCACGACGGCCAAGTAGAAGATGCCGGCGCGGTTGAAGAAGCCGGCGCCCTCGATCGAGACAGGAACAGGGGGCGAGGCGATTTGTGCGAGGCGTTGGGTGACGGAGGCGTACTGCGTAACGCTCGTGCCGCCGAGGAACTGGAGCGTGATATGCCATTGGGCGGGCGAGGTCCAGCGGAGTGCGGCGGGGAGTGGGGGCAGGGTCGAGGAGAAGGCGGAGATGCGGGCGGCGACGTCAGCAGGGAGGACGATGCCGATAAAGAGGCGCATCCGGATGGGGGGCGCGGGTGCGAGGCACGCGCTCATCGTATTGTAACGAAATGGGCTTTGACAAGCGCGTTCCGGGTCTGGCATACTCAAGATGGCAGTTTGGAGCGTCAGTCATTCCCGCCCGGTTCCATTTCCTCGACAGAAGCCAGCCAGCGGTAGCGATTCCTGTCTCTCAAGCCATTTCGTTTACGGCTCACCCGGACATCCGTGGGATGCGGTAGGCGCGTATCAGTTAAGTTAAGGAGCGAACAGTGAGACTTTTTGTTGGAAATCTTCCCTAC
>DAIDIH010000227.1 GCA_027459465.1 Bryobacterales bacterium
TTCCACTCGCGGCTCGAGCTCGGCACCGCCACGTCGTGATGCTGCGGCGCGAAGCCGAACATCGTCACCGTGATCGTCCACCCGCCCGGTTCGATTTCGGCAAACGTGTAGCGGCCGTCCGGCCCCGTCACCGTCTCCCGTTTCTTCCCATCCTTCACCGCCGTAACGGTCGCACCGGGAATCGGCTGCCCGCCCGAGCGCACGACACCGCTCTGCGCCCACGCCGAAGCGGCAAGCGCAACAGCGGCGCAAGCGAAACGGACCAGGCGAAGCTCCAAGCGCGGTTCCACTGCTACTTAGTTTGTCGCCAGGCCCCTGCCCGGAGTAACATGGCAGGCTGTAAAGTTTTGTCATTCTGTCGTTTCGGTAATCCGCGCCGGGTAACCTCGCCGGCACTGGCGTCATCGTTTATCCGGAAGGAGAATAGTCCTATGAACAAATTGCGCCTCATATTCCTCGCGCTGCTGTGCGCCGTCGTCGCGCTCGCCGCCGACGTCACCGGCAAGTGGAGCGCCGACATGCCCGGCCGCGGCGGCAACTCGCGCCAGATGATCATGACGCTGAAGGCCGAGGGCAGCGCGCTCACCGGAACCGTTTCCGGCCCGCGCGGCGACACAGACATTCAGGACGGCAAGATCGACGGCGACAACATTTCCTTCAGCGTCGTCCGGGAGTTCAACGGCAACTCGTTCAAGCTGAACTACACCGGCAAGGTGAATGGCGACGAGATTCACTTCACCGTGAGCCGCGAAGGCGGCAACGCGGCCGGCCGCGAATTTACCGCCAAGCGCGTGAAGGAGTAGCGCACAGGGCCGCGAGCGGCGCAAGCCGCGCGGCCCGTTGTGCGCGATGTAAGGAAAGGTCCACAGGGCCGCGAGCGGCGCAAGCCGCGCGGCCCGTTGTGCGCGATGGAAAGGAAAGCCCACAGGGCCGCGGCCGGTGCGCCGCTACAATAGTCTGAGCGCATGTCTTTGTTGCTCGGCTGCCAGGCACTCGGCAAATCCTTCGGTTCTCAACGTCTGTTCGAAGGCGTGTCGCTGACGATTTCCGAGGGCGACCGCATCGGCCTCATCGGCCCGAACGGCTCCGGCAAGTCGACGCTATTGCGCATTCTGGCCGGCGAACTCACCGCCGCCGACGGCTCCGTGGTTCCCCGGAAAAGCCTCCGGCTCGGCTACGTCGCCCAACAGGACACACTGCCCGGCTCAGGCTCTGTGCGCGACGCTCTCGTCTCCGCCATCGGCGATACGCACGAAACCGATGCCGAGCGCGACGCGCGCATCCACGTCACGCTCGGCCGCGCCGGTTTCGCCGACCCCGCCCAGCCTGTAGCCGTTCTCTCCGGCGGCTGGCGCAAGCGCCTCGCCATCGCGATGTGGCTCATTCGCGGTCCCGAACTCCTGCTTCTCGACGAGCCGACCAATCATCTGGACATCGAAGGAGTGCTGTGGCTGGAAAAACTCCTCGCCGCCGCGCCGTTCGCCTCCCTTGTCGTCACCCACGACCGCTACTTCCTCGAGCGCTTCGCCACGCGTATCGTCGAAATCCGCCGCTCCTACCCCGGCGGCACGCTCAGCGCCGATGGCGATTACGGCGATTTTCTCCTCCGCCGCGACGAGTTTGAACAGGCGCAGGCCCAGCAGCGGCAGTCGCTCGAAAACCGCGTCCGCCGCGAAGTGGAGTGGCTGCGCCGCGGCGCCAAGGCGCGAACCACGAAATCGAAAGCTCGCATCAGCGCCGCAGGCCAGATGATCGAGGAACTCGACGACCTCGTCACGCGCAGCGCCACGCGCACGGCTTCGATCGACTTCACCGCCACCGGCCGCCGCACCAAGCGCCTCATCGAAGCCGACGGCCTTGCCGCGAAAGCTGATGGCCGCGTGCTCTTTGAAGGCGTCTGCTTCACGCTGTCGCCGGGCTCTCGGCTTGGCTTGCTCGGCCCCAACGGTTGCGGAAAAACCACGCTGCTGCGCATCCTCGAAGGCACGCGCGAGCCGGACTCCGGCATCGTGCGCCGCGCCGAGGGCCTGCGCGTGCTTCACTTCGACCAGCACCGCGAAACGCTCGACGCCTCGCTCCCGCTGCGCCGCGCCCTCGCCCCGCACGGCGACAGCGTTGTTTTTCAAGGCCGCCCCGTCCATGTCGCCGGCTGGGCCGCGCGCTTTCTGTTCCGCAACGACCAGCTCGACCTTCCCCTCGAGCGGCTCTCCGGCGGCGAGCGCGCGCGAGTTCACATCGCCCGACTGATGCTTGAAGAAGCCGACGTACTTCTGCTCGACGAGCCGGCGAACGACCTCGACATCCCCACGCTCGAAGTCCTCGAAGACAACCTCGCCTCCTTTGCCGGAGCGGTGGTCCTCGTCACGCACGACCGTTACCTGCTCGACCGCATCAACACCGTCATCCTCGGCCTCGATGGACGCGGCGGCTCGGGCATGTTCGCAACTTGCGAACAATGGGAGCGCGAACGCAGCTCGCTCTCCGCGCCCCGCCCGTCGCAGGCGCCCGAGCCAGCCCGCAACGGACGCGCCAAGGAAACCGCGCCCACGCCGAAAAAGCTCTCCTACCTCGAACAGCGCGAATGGGAGCAGATGGAGGCGCGCATTCTCGAAGCCGAACAACGCCTGCAAGCCGCCGAAGCCGAACTGCTCACCGTCGAGGGCAGCTACGACGCGCGCCGGATGCGCGAACGGCATGATAATTTCGAATCGGCGCGAAGCGCGGTCGAGACGCTCTACGCGCGCTGGGCCGAACTCGAGGCCAAGCTGACCAACTGATGGCCACCGCCAACCCGAGGCTCTACCTCTTCCAGCCGAGCGCGGCCGCGCGCTTCTGGGGCCTGCTGCACCGCGCGCTGCAGGCCGCCTACGAGGACAACTGCTTTGGCATCGCCAAGGGCGCCGCCTATTCCGCCCTGCTCTCGTTCTTCCCCGTGCTCACCTCGCTGGCCGCCATCCTGGCGCGCACAAAGGCGGAGGCGGTCGCGCGGGTGATCTCGCGCTTCCTGTTCGAGGCCGTGCCGCCCGGCTCGGAAGACCTTGTCCGCTACGTCTTCAGCGTCAAAGGACAAAGGCCCGTCTCGCTGCTCGTCGGCGCGACGGCCGTGTCGTTGTGGGCCGCATCCGGCGCCATGACCAGCCTCATGGAAGGCTTCCAGGCCGCCTACCGGCTCCCCACCGGCCGCCCGTTCCTCAAGCAGCGCTCGATGGCCATCGCGCTTGTTTTCGTCGCCGCGCTTCCCGCTCTCGGTGCGTCCGCGCTGGTCCTGTTCGGCTCGCGGTTCGAACGCGAGTTCATGCAGGGCTTCGGAATGACGCCCGAAGGCATGGATCTTCGCCCCTGGCTTGTCCTGCTCGGACGCCTGCTTCGGCTCGGCGCCGCGTTCCTCACCATCGTCGGCGTGAACATGCTGTTTTACTACCTCGGCCCCAATCGCCCGATGCGCCTGCGCGGTCTCTGGCCCGGCGCGCTGCTCGCCACCGTGCTGTGGTTCGTGGTGACGTTGGGCTTCGCCTGGTACGTCCGCAACATCGCCAACTACAACGTTATTTACGGCGGCATCGGCGCCTTGATCGCCTTGCTCACCTGGATGTACCTGCTGTCGGCGATCGCGCTTGTCGGCTGTGAGCTCAACGCGGAACGCGAACGCGATGCGCTCTCTCCCACTTCCCCCAAAGAAGCCTGATCAAACCCACCGCTCCCACGCTGTGCCGCGCATTTCCGGCGCGAACGCCTCCGGATGCAGGATCTCCGCAAGCACCCGCGCGCTTTCCACCACCCTGGGCCCCGGCCGGTGGAGATACTGGTCGCCGTCGGCGAGGTACACACGTCCGTTCCGCACGGCTTTGAGACTTGCCCACTCCGCACGGCCCGTGAGCCAGTGCATCTCGGCCCGCGTCCGCGCGAGCGAGTAGCCGCACGGCGCCACCACGATCACCTCCGGGTCCGCCGCCGCCAGGTCGCTCCATTCGAGCCACGGCGAGTGCTTCCCCGCTTCGCCGAATAGATTCCGCCCGCCCGCGATCTCCACCAGTTCCGGCGTCCAGTTGCCCGCCGCCATTAAAGGCTCCGGCCACTCGATGCAGGCCACCGACGGACGCTCCGCGTCACCCGACCGGGCGGCGATCTCTTCCAGGCGCTTTGTCAGTGAATTCACGAGCGCCTCGCCGCGATCCGGCACTCCGCACGCCCGCGCCACGCTCCGCACCCCGTCCCAGATCTCGGCCAAACCGTTCGGCTCCAGCGCGATCACCTCCGGCCGCGAGGCCACCACCCGCGACAGCGCCCCTCGCACGTCGTCCGCGCTCACCGCGCAAACCCGGCACTGTGTCTGCGTCACGATGTGCGTCGGCGCCAATGCGTCGAGCACATCCGGGAATACCTCATACAGCGACGCCGCCGACCGCAGCTTTTCCTTCACCTGCCGGTCGATCTCGCGAGAGTCCCCGCCGATGGGGAACGTCGGCCGCGTGCACACCGGCAACCGGCTCACCTCCGGCGGATAGTTGCACTCGTGCGATCGCCCTACCTGGAATTCGCCCAGACCCAGAGCATGTACGATCTCCGTCGCACTCGCGATCAGCGAAACAATCCGCAACATCGCCTTATCGTACCGGCTTGGCAAACTGGCTGAAAACCACCACGGCGGCGGCGGAAATCTGCCGGAGCGCGCCGGAATTTTGACGGATTCCGACAGGAGTTTCGGAAGTTTTAGAGCTCAAGGAACCGGCCGGGTAGGTCTTCGAGGGTTTACTTGGGGTTTCAGGGGTTTTGAGTCTACTTGTGGGTTGGTCGATAGCGGTGCGGCCTGGTTCCTTGAGTCATCCCTGTTCACTACGCCAATGTTTCATGCATCCGGGATGCCAATCCGTTTCAGGCCGCCTGCCTCCGTTTTTTCAGCGCAAACCCGCCGCGAATCCGGGCAAACTTTCCCGCATCCCGGTAAGACGTACCGGCCTGAAACCGGTGCCGTTTCAAAACGGAACGCCTCGCGTCACGTTGCTTATTGCGGCTTCGGCAGGTTTGCCGGAAGCTGGCTCGGGCCCTCCCGCACGACGCCGTTCCGGGCATCGCCTACGTCCACCTTGTAGCTTGACAAAACCTGGCCGGTGGCGACCTGAAGACTCACGGTCGCTTTCTGGTAGGCGCTGGCCGCCGCCACTTCGTTCGACTCGGCCAGGGCGAGGTCACGCTGGGTCTGGATGACCAGAATCAGCGTCGAAGCGCCCAGCTTGTACTTTTTCTGCTCGGCGTCAAGGGTTTGCTGTTCGAGGATCCGCTGCTTCACCGCCGCCTGGTAGCGGGAGCGCGCCTGCTGCACGCCGATCCTGGCGTTCTGCACGTCCACCATCACCTGGTTCTGCTGCTTCTGCACGCTGATTTCGGACTGCCGCAGCGTCAGTTGGTTGTAGGTGTAGTCAGCCTGGGCCGAGCGGTTCCGGAACGTCACGTTCCACTGCGCCCCAATATTGTAGTCAGGGAAATTCCGGCGGAATGCCTGGCCGAGCGCGGTG
>DAIDIH010000228.1 GCA_027459465.1 Bryobacterales bacterium
GGAAACGCACACCCAGGCGCACGGTCTCTACCAGCAGATGCTCGGCCACCTCGCCGACTGCGGCGTCCTGGTCGGCGCCTGCTCGAAGAACGAATCCGAGCCCGTCCGCGGAGCCCTTGCGCGGCCGGATCTCTACTTCGATCCCAAGGCGCTGTTCCCAATCGAGGTAAGCTGGGGACCCAAGTCACAGGGCATCGCGCGCATCCTTGAAGCCTGGAACATCGCAGCCGACGCGGTCGTCTTCGTCGACGACAACCCGATGGAGTTGGCCGAAGTCGAACGCGCCTTTCCCGGCATTACCTGTCTGCGTTTCCCCGGAAACGAACCAGCCAGGGTTTGGGAACTGCTTCAGCAGTTGCGCAACCAGTTCGGCAAGCCGTCTCTCAGCGAGGAGGACCGCCTGCGGGCGGCAAGCCTTCGCGCCGCCGGCGAAATGCGGCGGGAGGCCGAATCCGCCGGCCCCGGCGAATTTCTGCGCGCCCTCCGAGGTAAGGTTACTCTCGCCTACCGCCGCGACCCCTCCGACGCCCGCCCGCTCGAGCTCATCAACAAAACCAACCAGTTCAATCTGAACGGCGAGCGCATCGGCGAAGGGGAATGGAAGCGCATGCTCGAAGCCGATGGCGCCATCCTCAGTGTGGCGTCTTATGAGGATCGCTTCGGCCCGCTCGGCAAAATCGCCGTGCTCGTCGCCTCCCCTCACGGCGAACGACGCCTGCGCGTCTCGCACTGGGTGATGAGCTGCCGCGCCTTCTCCCGCCGCATTGAGCATCACACGCTCGACAATCTGTTCCGGAAGACAAATGCGGACGAAATTGTTTTCGACTTCCGGCCCACTCCGCGCAACGGCCCGCTGCAGGAGTTTCTCACCGCCGTCGGCGCGCTTCCGGGCGACGGAGCCTCGTGCCGCATCACTCGCACCGCCTTCGACTCCGCGCTCGCCGGCGACGGTCTGCCCCACGAAGTTGTGGAAGAGGCCGGATAGCTCTCGCGTTCGCTTAACTCCAGAAACTCTCGCGCCCGTCGTGAAGATACGTTCCGTCGCCGTCGGAAAGCTGATGCCGCACCGCGCCCACTTCGCTCCGGTCCGCCATCAGAAAACGCAGCGCATTCTCGCCGCGGTCGTGGAATCCGGCCCGCAGTAGAGCCTCGGCCTCAATTCCCGGCGCGGCCGCCGCGATCAACTCGACAGCGCCGCTCTCACCCAACGCCGTTGCCGCGGCCAATCGATAGAGCCCCAGCCAATCCGCTTCCGTCCCTGGGTTCACCCATGCCTCGGCAATGCGGCACTGCGCCGGCGTGCGCATCAGAACAAAATAGCCGCACGCATCGCCGCCGTGCTCCACGCGGTAGCAGGCGCCGGAGGCTGCCGGGCAGCCGAGCAGGTGCCGCACATCGGCCGTGGTGCGCTCGAAGTAAGCGTACGGAACCTTCTATCGAATTCCGGGCAATGGATCCGGAATCTGGTCCTCCCGCAGCCTCACCGCGCTCCAGCCCGCGGGCGTTGCCACGCGAGCCCGAAGCCGCCAACAAAGGTCCCGTGCCAGGCGCGCCGCCGGCTTCCACGACCGCAGTCCGTCATGTCTCAGCCTCGCCATCGGCCGCAGCGGCAGCGCAAACCGCCGCGCCGGCGGACTCGGCTTGAACCCAAAGGCCGGCGTCACGCGAAGCGCCTCCTCGCTTCCTCCCGCCGTAAACACCCCATCGGCCAACCGCGCGATCCGCTGCAGCAGTGTCACGCCCGCCCCCGGCCGGTCCCGCCTCGCTGCCCAGTCAATCAGGTTCACCACCCGCAGCCTCCGCTCGCCCCACACAAGGCGAAGCGGCATGACAGCCCCGTGCGCGGCAATCTCGCCGTCCCGCTCGAGCACGTAGCTCCGGCTTCCCTCCCAGCCCTGGTGAGGACGCCAGTACTTCCACTCCATCTGTTCCCTCTGAAGGCCCGGATGGTCCGCCGCCATCCCGAACACATTCCGCATCAGATTCACGATCGCGCCTGCATCGCCGGGTGTCGTCGGCCGGAACGTCGAGCTCATCGGTGGCACCCCACCCCGTCAATCACTTCTACCTCCCCGCTCGAGTTCAGCGTGTGCGTACCCAGCAGGCCGCGGCTCCAATCCGGCAAAATCCGGGCCACCACGCGCTCTTCGAACTCGCTCGCCGTCAACCGCGTCACCTCGTTGATCGCCATTCCATAGCCGTAGCGCACGCTGCAATCCTGCGTCGGCCGCAACAGCCTTCCGCCCTGCCGGATTAGATGCCCCGCCGAGCGGCAACTCCGCACCGAAGACGATACCGGCCTTGCCGGATGAAGCCGCCACGCCCCGTCCAGGCGGTTCGAGACGAACAGAAACGTCTCCAGAAACGGCTGGCGTGTGGTCGTAAAGAAGTACCAATGCTCCCCGTCGAAGAAGGGTGTCGTATCTTCTGTAACCTCCACGCCTTCGAGCAGCACGGCTTCCAGCACCCACTCTTCCGGAAACCGCCTGGCCCGGTACAACTGGACCGTCCGCCCACCGGCCGGCTCCGGCACCATGAAATATTCCCCCTCATGCTCGAATACGCAGGGATAAGACAAGTGATAGTCCTGTTGCATCACCGCGAATGGCTGCGAGAATTGCCCCGGCTCCTTGCCGATCTCCAGGCAACTCAGCCGCCCCCTGCTCGTGCTGGCCGGGATCTCTTCGTAGAACAGCCACGTCTTTCCTGCCGGCTCCACAACGAAGGGGTCGGCCATCTGTGAGCCAGGCGGAATCGGAACCTCCTCGAACCCTTCGCGGTCGAAGCGCCCCACCGCGGCGTAGTGCGCCTCGGACCGTCGCCGGAGGGAGGTGAACCATCTCATCTGCCTGCCCCGGCCCTTTAGGCGCGAGAGCGCGCTGCGGCGGGCCTGGCGGAGGAGAAACGAAACCGCCGCGCCGTTCGACGGCCACGCGCGCCGGGCCGGGGTTGGTGCATCCTCCTCCCGGATCCCGCGCCTGCGCTCGAGCCACCGCGCCGCATCCGCCGCCAAATCCGCCGCCTCACCCGCAATCATCCGGCACGCCGCGGCCAGACACTCCCTGGCGTTCCCGGTGAACTCTAGGCTCAT
The DNA here is from genome assembly GCA_027459465.1 of Bryobacterales bacterium. GTDB lineage: Bacteria > Acidobacteriota > Terriglobia > Bryobacterales > Bryobacteraceae > JAJYKC01. The sequence continues at coordinate 3,092 of DAIDIH010000228.1, forward strand.
CTCCGTTTTCACTTCGGCGGCTCGCAATCGACGGCCTCGCGCAAACGTACTCTCGTGCCACCACAATGTTGCATTCGAAAGCGTCTCGCCGCGCATCGCCTCGCCCCAGTAAGGCGGCTCGACCGAGCCCTCCCCAAGCTGGACGCACAGAACCCCGTACCGCGCCATCTCCGCGCACGGCGTATCCGGCCGCTCTCCTTCGCTCAGCCACACCAGCGGATCGCAACCGGCGCCCGGCAATCCCCGCGCCGCATCGTGAATCACCGTGACCTCGGAGCCCTCGCCCAGCCCGATCTCACCGAACGGATCGAACTGCCGCTGACTCTTCGCGTAGAGCCTTGCCGCCAGCCAGGGGGCGCGGCCGTCTCGCGCTCTGCCGGCACGAAGGCCCGGACGTCGAGCCAAGGCACGCTACGCATCCATTCGAGCAGCGTCGCGGTCCAATTGGGGGGCCGCCGGTTCCCCATCACCACGCCCACCCGGAACATCTTCTCGTCCGGCGCCTTGGGGCCGCGATAGGCAAGAAATAACGGGCCGGAACCGATCATGCGTGCTGTTGCTGCCACGGTGGCAGGCGTTTGCCGTGCTTTAACTCCGCTTTCGGAAACCGAAGTGAGCCGGAAGGGGTCTGTTAGTATGACATCGTGCGCGTAAACATATTGTTTTTCGGCCTGCTGCGCGATCTCACCGGACGTTCCTCCGAGGATCTCGACGTGGCGGCCGGCGCCACGCTGGAAACGGTCTTCGACGCCTGTGCGGCCCGCTTTCCCCGGCTCAGGGAGGCGCGTTCCAGTCTGCTGATCGCCCGGAATCAGGAGTTCGCCAGCGCCGGCGACGTGGCCGCCGAGGGCGACGAGATCGCGTTCCTTCCCCCGGTCAGCGGCGGCGCCGCTCCCCGCTATTCCCAGCGCATCGACGGGGAGCCGAAGGGCTCGTTTTTTGCGCTCACCCACGAGCGGATCGACCCGGAGTTGATCGCGCGCGAGGTCCTGCGTCATGCAGACGGCGCTCTGGTGCGCTTCGACGGCGTCGTCCGCAATAACTCCAACGGCCGCGCCACCCGGTTTCTCGAATATCAGTGCTATGAGCCGATGGCCGTGAAAACCATGGCCGCTCTCGGCCGCGAAATCGCGGCGAAGTACCCGATCGGCCGCATCGCCATGGTCCACCGCCTCGGAAGACTCGAAATCGGCGAAGTGAGCGTCGTGGTTGCCGTCGGATCGCCGCATCGCAAGCCCGCTTTCGAGGCAGCGCTCGAGGGCATTAACCGTCTGAAGAAAACTGTGCCGGTCTGGAAGAAAGAACACTTCGCCGACGGGGAAGTGTGGGTGGAAGGCGAGTGGGACGAATCATTGCCTCGGCTATAGCGCGGGCGGCTCTCGGCGCGGTCTTGTTCTGCCTGGTCCCGGCCGTCCCCGCCCAGGATCCGGCCATGTTCCGCTCCGACGTACGCCTCGTACGCCTCGAAGTCACCGTGAAGGACTCGAACGGCGGCATCACCACCGGCCTGAACAAAGACGACTTCGAAGTCAGCGAAAGCGGCGTGCCCCAGCAGATCGCCGTATTCGAGCGCAACACTTCGCTCCCGCTCTCCATCGCCGTGCTTGTCGACACCAGCGGCTCGACCTACAAAGACCTCGGCTACGAAATCGAATCCACGAATCGGTTCTTCCGCGCCGTGACCCGCGAAGGGAACCCCGACGACGCCGTGGCGCTCTACTCGTTCAACTGGCAGGTCACCCAGCGCTCCGGTTTTAGCCGGAATACGACGCGTCTCGAACGCGCGCTCCATAGCCTGCGTGGCGACGGCGGAACCTCGCTTTACGACGCGATTTACCTCGCCTCCCGCGATATCGAGGACCGCGAGGGCCGGCACGCCATGATCGTCGTCACCGACGGCGGCGACACCACGAGCACCAAGGACTTCGACGCCGCCCTCGAGGCCGCGCAACGCGCCGAAGCGGTTCTTTACCCCATCGTCGTCGTCCCGATCGAAAACCCCGCGGGACGCAACATCGGCGGCGAGCATGCCCTGGAAACCATCGCCGCCCGCACCGGCGGACGGCCCTTTTTCCCCTCCGACTCCGCCTCGCTCGACCAAGCCTTCGACGACATCCTCCAGGAACTTCGGACACAGTACCTGCTCGCCTACTACCCGCAGGGCGTGCCCGGCGGGCGCAACCGTTTCCACCCCGTCGCCGTCAAACTCCGCCGCGCTGATTTGCGGGCCATCACGCGGAGCGGATACTATGGGGAATCCTCTCCGTAGATCCCATGGCTTCCAAAGGTGCTAAGTCGCGGCATCGTGCGCCGCAAGAAACGCTCGAAGAACTCCATTATTTGCGCCGTTTAGCCGACGAAGCGATTCCCGTTCGCGTGCGCCTCGCCGATAACCAGGAATTCTCCGGCGTCGTCGAGTTCTTCGATTCCGGCTTCATCCGCCTGACCCGCGAAGACGGGCCGAACCTGTTCCTGTACAAGCACGACATCAAGTACTTGTACGAAGAACCCAACGGGGAAGCGTGAGCGTCCCGCGATGAGTCAGTACCTCGACACCGCGCTCGAAATTGCCCGCGAAGCCGGCGCGCTGCTCAACGACTACCTCGCCCGGCGCATCGGCTTCGAGCTTAAGGGCGACTTCGACCTCGTCACCGAAGCCGACCGAAACTCCGAAAAACTCGTCGTCAGCCGCCTCCGCGAAAAGTTTCCCAACCACAGCATCGTCGCCGAGGAAGGCGGCGGCGGCACAGGCTCGATGCCCGACTACGTCTGGTACGTCGACCCTCTCGACGGCACCACGAACTTCGCCCACGGCTTTCCCGTCTTCAACGTCACACTCGCGCTCGAACGCAAAGGCGAACTCATCGCCGGCGTCGTCTACGACCCCAACCGCGACGAAATGTTTTCTGCCGAACGCGGCGCCGGCGCTTTCTTGAACGCCGAGCGCATCCACGTCTCCACCGCCTCGCGCCTCCAGGACACGCTTGTGGCCACCGGCTTCCCCAGCCGCAAGCGCCACCTCAACGTCAATATCCACTTCTACTATCAACTCGCCATGCTCACCCACGGCGTGCGCCGCGCCGGAGCGGCGGCCATTGACCTCGCCTATACCGCCTGCGGCCGTCTAGACGCCTTCTGGGAATTCGGTCTGAACCCCTGGGACATGGCGGCGGGCCTGCTGCTGGTCGAAGAAGCCGGCGGACGGAACTCCGATATGTTCGGCGGCCCCGTTTCTCTGCGCTCCAGACACATCCTTTCGGCGAACGCGGCCGTCCACCCCGTGATCGCCGATCTGTTTACACGAATTTTCCGCGGGGAAATTGCCTTCCCGCTGCCAGAGATGGCCAATACCTAGGGCCGGAATGTGCAGGCGCTGTCCCTTGACGCTCTCTGGACAAGGTCATAGAATTAAACTAGTTTCCCGTTGTAGGATCAGGAGTATCGAATCACTATGAAGCTCCGCGTTCTCGTCGCTTCGGGCGCGGTGGCGCTCTTGGGACTAAGCGCCTTCGCAGATAAGAAGAAATCGCAGGACGCCACCGATTCTTCTTCGGGCTCCAACGAAACTGTAGCCAAGCCGATGTCCGCCAAGGAGCGGAAGAAAAAAGAGGCGAAGCTTCGCAAGGAACTCGAGAGCCCCTATAAGAAGTGGCTGAACGAGGACGTCGTCTACATCATCACCGACGAAGAGCGGAAAGCCTTCAAACAACTCAATACCGACGAAGAGCGCGAAGCCTTTATCGAAAACTTCTGGCTCCGCCGCGATCCCACGCCCGACACCGAGGAAAACGAGTTTAAGGAAGAGCACTACCGCCGCATCGCGTACGCCAACGAGCACTTCGCTTCCGGCATCCCCGGCTGGAAGACCGACCGCGGCCGCATCTACATCATGTACGGCCCGCCGGATGAAATCGAATCCCATCCCTCCGGCGGCACCTACGAACGCCCGATCGAAGAAGGCGGCGGCGAAACCTCCACCTACCCCTTCGAGGACTGGCGTTATCGCTATATCGACGGCATCGGCACCAACATCGTCATCGAGTTTGTCGACACCACCATGACCGGCGAATATCACATGACCATGGACCCGACGGAAAAGGACGCCCTGATGTACGTCCCCGGCGCCGGCCTAACCCTGTATGAGCAGATGGGCATGTCCGACAAGACCCAGCGCTTCCAGCGCACCGACGGTACCCACCTCGGCACCGGCGGCATGCCTCTTCCGGAAAGCATGGACGAGTTCACACGCCTCGAACAGTTCGCCAAACTGCAGAAGCCGCCGCAGGTGAAGTTCAAGGATCTCGAAGCCGCGGTCAGCGAGACCATCCGCTACAACACGCTTCCCATGAAGGTCCGCGCCGACTACATCAAGGTCACCGACTCCACCGTCCTCACCAACATCACCTTGCAGTTCGACCGCAAGGATCTCCA
>DAIDIH010000229.1 GCA_027459465.1 Bryobacterales bacterium
TAGTTGAACGCGATCCTCTCCCGCTCGTCCGGGTTTGTCCGGAAATGTTCCAGTATGTCCACTAAGTACCGCGCAAACTGCCCCTGATAACTCGGCTTTAAGTTAGTCGTATCTTTCCCTGCCTGCCCGTAAGTGATCCCCGTCCGCGTCATCCTTCCCGGCGGGCTATTTACAAATGCGAGAAACTGCGGCACGCCCCGTTCCTTCGCCGCCGCCAGAAACCACCGCTCCGGCTTCTGCCGGCTCCAGTCGTACTTCCCTTCACGAACTTCGAACGTCTCCACCGTCCGCCACCCCACGTTGATCTTATCCGTAACGCCCGCGCCCAAGTTGAACCGCCAGCACGACAGTCCGATCCCTTTCTCCCGCGAGAACAGCAGATCCGCCACCCGTTCCCGCCCGCTCTCCGACCAAGTCCCCACCTTCTGCATGCTCCAGCAGTCCGACGCCCCGAAGTTCTCCACCGTCTGGAACTCCTCGTCCAACCGGACCGTCTCCGTCTCCTCCCCCTCCGCCCGCCCAAGCACGCCCCCGCCAATCGCCCCCAACACCTCCCGCCGCGACCACGCCCGCTGTTCCATCGTCTTCTCCCTTCCCCAACACCCGTATCACGCCCGGCCGCCGCCTCTGAAATCCCGCGGCTATCCTTCGTCCAGGTAATCCGAGTCCAGTTTCTTTACTTTGTAAGTTCGAGTCACCTTCACACCAACATCATGCTCAATCATCAACCCAGCCAACTGTTCCCCATCGATCAAAACAATCCTTTTTTCGATCCTCCGCACATACTCGACCGCCTCCTTTGAAAACGCCGACGTCGTAAGAAACACGCCCTTTTTCGCCCGGGCGCCCTCAAGGCTTCCGGCAAACGCCTGCACCTCCTTTCTGCCCACTACCCCCGTCCATTTCTTGGCTTGCACGTACACAACGTCCAATCCGAGCTTGTCCTCCTTGATCACGCCATCGATTCCCTCGTCGCCCGGCCGCCCCACCACCTTGCCTGCCTCCTCAATGGATCCGCCATATCCCATGGCGACCAGGAGGTCCACGACGAGCTTTTCAAAGAACGCCGCCGAGGATCGCTTTACGGCATCAAGCACCTCGTTCGCCAACACCGCCCGCATGAGACTGTGAACGGCCTCCAGTTGCTCCTCCGGCGTCTCGCTCCTGGCCGGCAACGCCTCGCGCTCTTCCGTTGAGTCGCTCCGCGAACCTCGCTGGAATGCTACAAACTCCGGATACCTCGCCAGGTGCCGCACGGTAATCCGATCCTCGCCGGGCGCCAGTAACTCTCGCCCACGCTGCGTGATGCGAAACACGCCGCGTCGAACTCTTTCGAGCGCCCCGGCCTTCGCAAGATACACGCATGCCCACGCAAGGCGATTGGAGAAAACCGTCTGTGTGCCGCTCGGGATTCTTTCCTCAAGATCCTCCTCCGTCAACTTCATGCCCGCCGCAACCGCGTCGCGAAGCCCCGCCATCGGGTGCTCCCCGCCGTCCGCAACAAGCCGCAACACAGGAACAAAGAACGATTGGTAATCCGGGATCGGCATCTCAGGCCAACTATACCCGATCGGCAATAACAGCCATCAAGCCGCCGCATGATCGACGCCGGCGCGGGAGCCCCCGCACCTGCGCTTGACAACCTCGGTCCCGCTGCTAGACTGAAAAGTGGAAAGTTGAACAGTTGAACTTCCCGGCATGGCTCTCGTTACAGTCAAGAACAAGTATCAGGTGGTTATCCCGCGAAGCCTGCGGATGGAACTCGGAATCGAGACCGGAGACATCCTCGAAGCGAAGGTGGAACGCGGGAAGCTGACCTATACCCGCAAGACCGTCATCGACCGCCTTCCCGCCGGCAAAGCAGCCCGCGCCCGGCTCCTAAAGCAGCTTCAGCAAGAGGCCCCGGAATGGCTGAAGAGCATCTGGGCGGCCTCGAAGGACGCCGGGCTTGACCAGATGACAACGCGCGAGATCGACGCGGAAATCGCCGCCGCCCGCCGCGAAAGGGCCGCAAAACGCCACCGCCCCCAACCCGGCCGATGAGGGCCGCGCTTAACACCAGCGTCATGATCTCGGCGTTGATCAAGCCCGGCGGGTTGGAGAGCGCCGCCCTTCTCCTCGCGCTCGATGGGCGCTACGAATTGTGCGCCTCCGAGCCCATCCGGGCCGAGTACGGGGAGGTGCTCCGCCGTCCCCGGTTCTCACGGTGGCTCGACCCGCACGGCGTGCGAGATGCCCTGATAGCCATCGAACGAGCCGCGCTCCTGGTCCATCCGGGGAACGCCGTTACCGTCTGCACACAGGAGCCGGACAACCGCTTCCTCGAATGCGCCGAAGCTGCCCAAGCCGGCTTTCTGGTCACCGGAAACCGCCGCCACTTTCCCAAGGCGTACGGAAGCACCCTAATTGCGAGCACGCGCGAGTTCCTCGGAGTGTTATTCCAGCCCCGCGGGTAACCCGGCCGGCCAGGCCCGCGCACACCGCTCGGGGCGCTAGCATCCTCTCTAAGGTGCATACTCAGAGCCTGAAGCAAGCCGCCGCCGAGATCCACCAGGCCGTAAACGACAGCAAGACCCGAAACACCCCGCGCCCCTTCTTCTTCATGATCGGCGCCGGCGTCTCGCACCCAAGAGTGCCCCTCGCATCGCGCGTCACGGACCAATGCAAAGAGATAGCCTACAAAAACGGCAAGAACAGTCCGCCGCCCTCAAACAAGCCGATCGACATCTATCAACACTGGTTGGAGCAGGCGTACCCGCAGCCACGCGGCCGCCAGAAGTACTTCCGCGGAATGATAGAAAATGCCGCCATATCCCCTGCCAACTTCCGCCTGGCGCACCTCCTCCTCGACAAGACCATAACCAACTTGGTCGTAACCACCAACTTTGACGACCTCCTCTTCCGCGCCCTCACGCTGTTCGGCGAGCGCCCAATCGTCTGTGACCATCCAGAGACCACGCTCCGCATCGACCCGGAATCGGATGACCTCCAGATCGTCCAGGTCCACGGGTCCCATTGGTTCTACGACTGCTGCAACCTGAAAGGCGAAATCCAGCAGCGCGCGCAGTCCGCCGGCGATTGCCCCTCTTCAATGCGCTCGCTCCTGGACCACATCCTACGGTCCCGTTCCCCCATCGTCGTCGGCTACGGCGGCTGGGAGGAAGACGTCTTCATGTCCGCTCTCAGGTGCCGGCTGAAAGCCGGGCTCGCCACGAACCTCTACTGGTTCTGCCACTCCACGGATGACCAACAGGCCCTGCCCGCATGGCTGACAGGTAACAGCAACGTCCGCATCGTCGCTCCCAACGCCCCACTCGTTCCCGGCCCCGGCCTCGCCGATCCGCCTACTATAGACGCCGTATCGGTCTTCGAAGAGTTGATCCGGCAATTCAAGCTGAGCGAGCCCAAACTCACGAAAGATCCCCTGGGCTTCTTCACCGAACACCTTCATCATTCCCTCGACCCCAGCGCTGACGACAAGCTTGGTGAAGCGCCGTACTTCCTCGGCGCCCTGCTCGAAGACCTCAAAACCCTGAGCCAGCATCCCGTCTACAAACAGCGGCGCTCCTTGGCGGAGCAGGAAATGAACGGGATTCTTGGCGCCGTCCGCGAAGCGAGGTACGAAGACTTCATAGCTCTCGCATCGAAGGTCGACCTTGACGGCTTTCAGCGGGCCGGTAAACTCTCAGACCTGATTGTCACCCTCTACGCTGTCGTAACCGGCACCTACGGCGACCCCAACTCCACCCTGGCAGCCCTCGATCACGGGATCGAAATCGCAACGCGTATCGAATCGAGCGACGCGTCAGACCAAGACTGTCGCATCATGCACGCCATCTTCCTCCTCAAACGCGGCGCCACACTCTGCGAGCCGGGACAAAAACAAGAAAAAGACCCGGTGAAGGCCCTAACCACCGACATCCTGAAGTTCAAGATCCCGGCCACGTCGAAAGACCGCCAGGAAGAAGAGCAAGCATACGACAGCATCACAAGGTGGCTCTTGAACCTCCCAAATCCGCGCTTCGTCGAGGACGCCGCACTCGCGCTCTTCAACGCCGCGTCCGTGCTCGCACACACGCAGCAGTACGATTGGGCCATCCTGGCCTTCAGCGCCGTCGCCGACCACACCCCCGCAATCGCGGGAATGCATGTGCAACGGCTCGTGGCCGCGAGCATGTCCAATAAAGGAAGGTTGCTCTTCCTCCAAGACCGGTTCGATGAAGCCATCCAAACCTGCGACAAAGTCGTCCAGCAGTTCGGAGACTCCCCAGACCGCACCCTTCAGGCACAAGTAGCACGAGCGCTCGTTATCAAGGGCATCAGCCTCGCCAACCAAAACCGCTTGCCCGAAGCAGTCGCCGCCTACGACGAGCTCATCAAACGCACAGAACATGCCCCGGACCCCGCCCTCCAGAGCCTCGCCTCCGAAGCCAAGGCCGGGAGACAGAAACTGGCCGAAAACGTCAGTCCCAAGAATCTTCCACCTGAATCTCTGCTGTAATCAACCACTTCCCGCCCAACCCCAATCCTCCCCGCACCCAACCCCTGCAAAACTCAAATCGAGGCTGGCCCTACGTCCGCCTCCAGATTTGCCCCGAAAGGAACCACACATCGCCATGTCTACCACCATCCAACCGGTCGACCCCATCGCTGCCGCCGCCGCGCCGGCCAACCCCGAAACGCCCCAAACCCCGCAAACCCGCACCCGCGCCGAAATCAACCGCGCCAACGCCCGGAAATCCACCGGCCCCCGCACCCCCGAAGGCAAGGCCAAATCCCGCATGAACGCCACCACCCACGGCCTCACCGCCCAACTCAACACCCTCATCGAAAACGAAGACCCCGCCGCCTTCGAACAGTTCCGCGCCGGTCTGCTCGGCGAACTCGCCCCCTCCGGCCCCCAGGAAACTGAGCTCGCCGAGACCATCGTCGCCCAGCACTGGCGCCTCCGCCGCATCCCCGTCCTCGAAGCAACCCTCCTCACCAACCCAACCAACTTCGCCGCCGAACTCAGCAAACTCTCCCTCCACGAGCAGCGTCTCACGCGCCTGCTCCATCAGAACCGCACCACCCTCCACCAGCTCCAGTCCGCCCGCCGCGCCCGCGAAGAGCGCGACATGGTCGAAGCCGCCGCCCTCCGTAAGTTACACAAAGATCACAACCGCCCCTTCGATCCCGCCGACTATGGCTTCGTTTTTTCCCTCGA
>DAIDIH010000230.1 GCA_027459465.1 Bryobacterales bacterium
TCTGCTTGAGCTGCGGTTCTCGGGAATTATCATCGAGGAAGCGCAGACGCTGTTCGAAAACGCCTTTGGCCGCGTTCCCACCAAGAGCCTCCGCCCCTCCCAGCTTATCTTCACCGCCGAACTCGGCCCCCGGCCCAGCCGTGTTGCTTTCCAGTCGCTATATAACTTCTTCATCGCGCTGGCTGGCGTCGTGATCACGCTCCCGCTCATGTTGCTTACGGCTCTCGCCGTTCGACTGACATCAGCCGGTCCGATTCTTTTCCAGCAAAACCGGGTCGGCCGCTCTGGGCGTGTCTTTATTCTCTACAAATTCCGGTCCATGTACAGCGACGCCGAAGCCCGTACCGGGGCCGTATGGGCCACCCGCGACGACCCCCGCATTACCCCCGTTGGCCGCTGGATCCGCAAGCTTCGCCTCGATGAACTGCCACAACTGTTCAACGTGCTCCGTGGGGACATGTCAATCGTGGGGCCGCGCCCGGAGCGCCCCGAATTCGTCGAAGTGCTAAGCGAGCAAATCCCCTACTACCGCCAGCGCCTCTGTGTGAAACCCGGCATCACCGGTTGGGCGCAGATCAACCACAAATACGGCGACACTCTGGAGGACACCATCGTCAAGCTCGAATACGATCTCTACTACATCAAGAACCTCACGTTCTCGCTCGACCTCTACATCATGTTCCAAACCATGAAGGTAATGCTTCTGTTCCGCGGCGCCCAGTAACGTCCCCGGCCACCGCCACTCAGCGCGGCCGAAGATTCCTCACAAGTCGCACATTTCAGACATCCTACTGTCCGTAGGCTCGCTTCTGATGCGGGCTCGGCAATCCCCAGAGCCCGTTGCGGGCTCGTCCGCGCTGCACGGAGCCGCCCTCACCTCTGCCGTCGTCCTGCGTCTACAATAGTGATTTCATGTCACAACTGCTAGAAGGCCAGACAGCCTTGATTCTCGGTCTGGCGAATAAGTGGAGCCTTGCCTATGCGATAGCCCAAGCCTACCGCCGCGAGGGCGCACAACTCCTGCTTACCTACCAGGGCGAACGGCAGCGTCAGACGGTCGAGGATCTCGCGGCGGAACTGGGAGCCAAGGCCACGTTTGCTTGCGATGTCACGCAGGACGGGGATGTGGACCGGCTCGCGGAGGCGGTCCGTGGCGTCGTGCCTTCGCTTGACACGCTTGTCCATTCGATCGCTTTCGCCAACCGCGATGATCTGGCCAGGCCTTTTGTGGAAACATCGCGGGCGGGATACCTGCTGGCGCAGGATGTGAGCGCGTACTCCCTGGTGGCGGTGGCGCGTGCGTGCGCGCCGCTGATGACGGGCGGCGGCTCTATTCTCACGTTGAGTTACCTGGGTGCGGTTCGCGTCGTTGAGAACTATAATGTGATGGGTGTGGCCAAGGCCGCGCTTGAGGCGTGCGTGCGGTATTTGGCGAGCGACCTCGGCCCCGCGGGGATCCGGGTGAACGCCATTTCGGCTGGGCCCGTGAAGACCGCGTCAGCTCGGGGAATCAAGGATTTCTCCAAGGTATTAGAAGGTGTAGCTCGGCTGTCGCCGCTGCGGCGAAACACCGATCCGGCGGAGGTGGCCGACGCCGCCGTGTTTCTGGCAAGCGGTCTCGGCCGGGGCGTCACGGCAAATGTTTTATACGTCGACGCCGGGTTTCAGGTCATGGGCCTCGCCCATTGATTGCAGTCTACACGCCGGCCTGCCGGCCGGCCGCGAGTTATTAAGTACGGTGAAAGAGTGAAAATGATAACCGTCGAAGGACTTACTAAGCGATACGCGCGTCACGTCGCGGTGAATAACATTTCGTTTTCGGTCGAGAAGGGGCAAATCGTCGGCTTCCTCGGCCCCAACGGAGCCGGGAAAACGACGACCATGCGGATTCTCACCTGCTTCCTGCCTCCAACCTCGGGCAAGGCGACCGTGGCGGGTTTTGACGTGCTCGAGCAGCCGATGGAGGTCAAGCGGCGAATTGGTTACCTCCCTGAGACGCCGCCGGTTTACCCGGAGATGGAAGTCGCCGAGTATCTCCGGTTTGTAGGAAAGCTGAAAGGCCTTTCGGGAACCAATCTCGACCAGCGGGTTGATGAAGTGTCCAGCCGCTGCGCCGTTGCTGACGTGAAGCACAAACTGATCGGCAAGCTTTCGAAGGGCTACCGGCAGCGCGTGGGCTTGGCGCAAGCGATCATACACAACCCGGACGTCCTGATCCTTGACGAGCCGACCGCCGGCCTCGATCCCAAGCAGATCAACGAAACTCGAGACCTCATCAAAGGCTTGGCCGGGGATCATACGATCATCCTCAGCACGCACATCTTGCCCGAAGTCGAACAGACCTGCGAGCAGGTCATCATCATCAGCCAGGGCCGGGTTGTCGCCACCGATTCCGTGCAGAATTTGCAGTCCGGAACACGCGGCGCCGAGACGATCCGCGTCGAGGTGTCCGGGCGCGACGGCTCGATTGAGGCCGGCGCCGTCCGCCAGAAACTCGAACAGGTCGCCGGCGTGAGCCGCGTCGTGTTGCGCGAGTCGTCGCCGGTGCTGGCCGTGCTCGAAGTGGAGAGTTTGAAAGGAAAGGTCGTGCGTGGCGACATCGCCCGCGCCGTGGTGCAAGCGGGCTGGAACCTGAACGAACTCCACACCGCGGCCCACACGCTCGAAGAGATTTTCCTACAGTTGACCGGCGCCCCGCCGACACTCGAAGCGTCCGTTTCCGGAGAAAAAGAATGAGAAATATCGCCATTATCTGGAAAAAAGAAATCGACAGTTATTTCGTTTCACCCGTCGCCTATCTTCTGCTTACGATGTTCGGGCTGATCTTCGGCTTCTTCTTTTGGAACGCCGTCAGTTATTTCGTCATCATCGGCATCGAGAGCCAGATGCGCGGCGGAGGCGGCCCAATGAGCGTAAACGAGTACGTCATCCGGCCGCTGCTGTCGAACGTGAGCGTGGTGGGGTTGTTTTTCATCCCGATGATCACCATGCGGCTGTTCGCCGAGGAGAAGCGCACCGGTACGATCGAGTTGCTCGCTACGTCGCCGATCCGCGATATCGAGGTGATTCTGGGCAAATGGCTCGCGGCGTTGACGCTTTACGGCTGCATGCTGCTGTTCACGGCATTGAACTTTTCGTTCCTGTTCCGTTACGGCAACCCGGACTGGAAGCCGCTTGCCGTTGGCTATCTTGGCCTGTTGTTGCAGGCCGGAGGGCTGCTCGCCGTCGGCACGCTGATCTCGACCATGACGCGGAATCAGATCATCGCCGGCGCGGCGACTTTCGGCGTCTGCCTGTTGCTCTGGGTCCTCGAGTGGGTTAGCGGCTATGAAACGGCAACCTGGGCGGTTGTGTTGTCTTACTGCTCGGTGATCACCCACTTTGAGTCGTTCGCTAAGGGAGTGATCGATTCCAAGGACGTTGTCTTTTATGTCTCTCTGATCTTCCTCGGCCTGTTCCTCACCTCGCGGTCGATGGAGAGCTTGCGGTGGAGGGCGTAACGAACGTGAGCGCACGAAATCTGAATACCCGTCAAACCCGCTACGCCGCCTATGTGACGGTGTACATCCTCGTCGTAGCGGCGATTCTGGTGGTGGCGAATTTCCTCGCCAACCGATACA